>NZ_JBIIWV010000067.1:0-11011 GCF_044338735.1 Flavobacterium sp.
AGCGGCTGTTCTTTTTTGATGAATTCCGTGTGAACTCACTTCCATGAAACAAAATTCGCAACCTTCTTGAACCATTTGGTCCAAATAATAATTTAACGTCAGTGAATCAGGAGTCGTGTGCGTAGCTTTAAACTCTTCGGAATCCACCATAATTTTAACCGTTGAAAGCAATCCAACTTTATATCCTGCCTTTTTAAATAACTGATATAATAATGAAGCGATTGTTGTTTTTCCATTAGTTCCGGTTACACCTACCAGTTTAATTTTCTCTGATGGATTATCATAAAAATTAGCCGATAAATACGCTAAAGCCTCATTCGTGTCGTTAACTAGGACATAGGTAATTCCATGAACTATAGTTTCAGGAAATTGTTCGCAAACAATAACATTTGCCCCAAGTGCAATTGCTTTTTCAATATAATCATGACCGTCTGAAAGTGTTCCTTTTATCGCCACAAAAGCAGTATTTGATTCTACTTTTCTAGAATCAAATTCAATTTTTGAAATAGAAACATCAGTAGCTCCATGAACTGCTTCAATGCTAACTCTATATAATATGTCTTTTAGGCGTTTCACGATAATTCGATAATTATAGTTTGATTCTTATTAATCTTTTGTCCCGAAGTAATCGATTGTTTCTTTACTCTTCCTAATCCAATAACTTTTACTTTTAAACCTAAGTTTTCTAGCAATGCTATGGCATCCATAGCTTCCATGCCTTTTACATTAGGAACAATTTGTCCTTCTTTAACTACTTCTTTGTAATAGTTGTTGTACTTATTATCTTGCGATACTACCTTAGCTTCAATATTTTTTACGTGATTTGTTGCTGGAGAATCGGTAAATATTTTTTGTGCAATTCTTTTAAATACTGGTCCAGAAACATCGGCACCGTAATACCCTACCGTTTTATCTGGCTTGTGAATTACTACAATACATGAATATTTAGGTTGAACAGCTGGAAAATAACCTACAAATGATGAAGCATAATACATATCGGGTTTGCCATAATTAACTTGAGCTGTTCCGGTTTTGCCCGACATTGAAAAATCTTTTGAGTATAATTTTGAACCCGTTCCTTTTTTAACGACATTCTCTAAAACTGCTTGGACTTTACCTAATGTTTCTTGTGAACAAATTTTTGGATTAATGATTTCAGTATTGAATTTTTTAATGGTTTTATTCCATTCTTTTACTTCACTAACGAAAATAGGTTTCACCATAACACCATTATTAGCAACCGCATTATACATTGTTAATGTTTGTAATGGAGTCACCGACAAACCATAACCAAAAGCCATCCAAGGCAAACTTGTACCCGACCAAGCGCTAGTGCCTGGATAAGGAATGAACGATTTACCTTCTCCTTTTATGGGTAATCCTAGTGGTTTATTTAATCCGTAACTATTAATTCGATCTACAAATTGTTTAGGATTATTCTTGTAATTATTATAAACCGATTGAACTAAAACCGTATTAGACGAAACTTCAAAACCTCTAGCTAATGATATTTTACCGTAACCTCTATTGTTGGAATCTTTAACTTTTCTCTTATAATAAGTTATTAATCCCCCGTGTGAATCATAAACCGTACTCGTGTCTGCTTTTTTGTCATCTAAAACGGCAATTAAATCAATTAACTTAAAGGTTGATCCTGGCTCATGTGATTCATTTATGGCATAATTTTGGGTTTCAAAATAAGATCCATCTTCTCCTCTTCCTAGATTGGCAATCGCTTTAATATGACCTGTTTTAGTTTCCATAACCACCACACATCCATGATCTGCTTTGTAAATCTCTAATTGTTTTAATAAAGCGTGATGTGCAATGTCTTGTATATAAACATCAATGGTTGAAATAATATCATAACCGTCTTGCGGTTCTTTTTCATTTACATCACTTATAGGTTTCCACTGATTTTTTGCAATTTTTTGCATCATTCTGTGGCCATTTTTTCCATTCAAATACTCTCTAAAGGCATATTCAAGACCCTTTCCATCTTCATTTGAACGTTCATAACCAATAGTACGTTTTGCAACTAAACCAATGGGGTGCTTACGAACAATTTCAGGTGTAATTATAATTCCTCCTTTATTTGCCCCTTTATTAAATAACGGAAAGGATTTTAATCGCACTTGTTCTGTATAACTTAGTTTTTTTGCGATGAAAACATAACGACTTTTATTAGCTCTTGCCTTTTGTAATTTTGCCTGATAAAAACCTGTTGGCTTACCAAACATTACTGATAATGAATCCGAAAGGTCTTTTAAATTATCTCTAAAATGTGTATCTGAAGGTACGACTGCATCAAAATACACCGCATATTCAGGAATTGAAGTTGCTAATAAACTTCCATCTGCAGAATATACATTTCCTTTATTTGCAGGAATTGGAAAGTTTTTAACGGTGCGTTTATTGCCTAATTTTCTGTAATACTTCCCTTCAACCCACTGTATATTATTGAGTTTAATCAAAACAAAGACAGCCATCATAAAAAATAAGAAGGCCACAAAATACATGCGATACGATATTTTTTTATCTTCTATTGCCATATTTTTAATTTTTGCCAAAAACTCTTTTTATCTTTTTTACTTTCAACTATAATTTTTACAGGCTGTTCTTCAGAAGGAAAAATTTGACGGGTTTCCATTTTTTTTTCCACTGTAGATTCCATTTTTAACTTCATTAATTCAGAACGACGATCTACAAACTCTGAACGCAATTCTTTAACTTGGTTTGTCAACTCGGTAATCTTGTAATTCTTAGCATCATATTGATGGTTGTTAGCAATCATAATCATTCCTAAAACCACTAAAAAAACAATAAATTTCCAATTCTTAAGCGCATCATCATTGATAAGAAATTTTGCTTTTAATAAACTGTAAATTCCGTTTTTCATTCCTATTATCTTTTTTCAGCCACTCTTAGTTTTGCACTTCGAGCTCTGTTATTAATTGTAATTTCAGCTTCTGAAGGCACAATAAGTTTTTCAATTATTTTGAAAGGCACTTCAAAATTTCCGAAAAAATCGCGCTCTGGTTCTCCTTCAAACATGCCGTTTTTAACAAATCGTTTCACCAATCGATCTTCTAAAGAATGATATGAAATAACACTTAAACGTCCGCCTGGCTTTAAAAGTTCTAAAGATTGCTCTAAGAACTCTTTCAAAACATCCATCTCTTGATTTACTTCAATTCGGATTGCTTGATATATTTGAGCTAAAATTTTATTGCTTTTATGTGCTGGTAAAAATTTAGCAAGAACTTGTTTTAATTGTTCCGAGTTTTTAATCTGCTTATCCTTTCTTGCTGTAACAATAACATTTGCCATTGCTCTTGCGTTTTTTAATTCGCCATAATTGAATAAAACACGTGAAATTTCTTGTTCATCATATTCATTCACAACATGATAAGCACTGATTTCACCTTTTTGATTCATTCGCATGTCTAATTCAGCATCAAATCGAGTAGAAAAACCACGCTCGGCCACATCAAATTGATGGGATGAAACCCCTAGATCCGCTAAAATCCCATCTACTTGTTTAATTCCGTGAAAACGTAAAAATCGTTTTATGAATCTAAAATTTTCGTTTATTAGTGTAAATCGATCATCAGCAATTGTGTTTTCTAATGCATCAAGATCTTGATCAAAAGCAAATAGTTTTCCATTTATACCTAATCGATTCAGCATCTCTCTTGAATGTCCTCCACCACCAAAAGTTACGTCAACATAAACCCCATCTGGAAGTATATTTAATCCGTCGACTGTTTCTTTTAGCAATACTGGATTATGATAGTCCATCTTCATCATCATTTAAATTACCCATAACTTCTTCAGCTAAATCTGCAAAATCATCGGTAGCGTTTTCAATGGCATTTTCGTACTTGTCTTTATCCCAAATTTCAATAATATTGATAGCAGAATTCAAGACAATATCTTTTTCAATGGTTGCAAAAACAACTAAGTCTTTAGGAATCAAAAGGCGTCCCGTTGTATCAATGTCCACCATTTTAACCCCAGCTGTGAATCGTCTTATAAAATCGTTATTCTTCTTTACAAAACGATTTAATTTATTGATTTTCAACATCATCTTATTCCACTCGCTCATTGGAAACAACTCCAAACATGGCTGAAAAACAGATCGCTTCAATACAAATCCTTCCTCCAAAGAACCTAATTGCTTCTTTAGTGAAGTTGGCAACATCAAACGCCCTTTAGCGTCAACCTTGCATTCGTATGTTCCAATTAATGTTTTCAATTCTTTTCTATTTGAATAAGGACAAATTTAGAAAAAAATTACCACTTTTTACCACAAAATACCACTTTGTTAATAAGTTTTAAGAAATTAAAACTAAAAAAACCACTTCTGATTTAGTTGTAATAATTAAAACTTGATAAATGGAAGAATTTAAATGCTTTTAAAAATAAAATCATCGCAAAATAAATTAGTTAATAAATGTTTTAAAATTGTTGATAACTAACAAATTATACTCAAACACCTCCAAATTTTACCGTCCTAATTTTTTTCTTTTGTTTCCGCAATAAAATAGTATATTTGTCAAATAGGATAACCAACACTTTAAGTGGTATTTATGTTAAAAAAAGAAAAAAAATATACCTATTTTGAAGCCGGAGAAGGAACCCCAATCATCATTTTACATGGATTAATGGGCGGACTGAGTAATTTTGAAGGAGTAGCCCAATTTTTCCCAACAAAGGGTTACAAAGTTGTGATACCCGAATTACCCATATACACGCAAAATATTTTAAAAACGAACGTAAAAGCTTTTTCAAGATTTGTTAAAGATTTTATTTTATATAAAGGTTTTGACGAAGTAATTCTTGTTGGAAATTCCTTAGGTGGCCACATCGGTTTGTACCATACAAAGATGTATCCTAATCTTGTAAAAGCATTAGTAATTACTGGAAGTTCGGGCTTATATGAAAGTGGAATGGGCGAAAGCTATCCGAAAAGAGGCGACTATGAATACATCAAAAAGAAAGCAGAAGACGTTTTCTATGATCCAAAAATTGCTACCAAAGAAATTGTAGATGAAGTTTTTGCAACGGTTAATGATCGAATTAAGCTGATTAAAACTTTAACCATTGCTAAAAGTGCCATCCGTCATAACATGGCTAAAGATTTGCCTAAAATGACTACGCCAACGTGTATTATTTGGGGGAAAGATGATAAAGTTACTCCTCCAAATGTGGCTGAAGAATTTAATAAATTGTTACCCAATTCAGAATTGTTTTGGATTGATAAATGTGGTCATGCTGCTATGATGGAGCATCCAGATGCGTTCAATGAAATTTTATTGAATTGGTTGCAAAAAAATAATCTCTAATAAAGCGCTCCTTCCGAATTTATTTTGGGATCTCTTATAAATTAAATTCTGACCCGAGCTTGCGAATTGACGAAGTAATCAAGTTCAGAATGACAACCTATATGTTATGAAAATTAATACCGCCGAATTTATCATTAGTAATTCTGAAGTAGATAAATGCCCTAAAGAGCGTTTGCCCGAATATGCCTTTATTGGTCGTTCAAACGTAGGAAAATCTTCTTTGATTAACATGTTGACCAATCATAAAAACTTAGCAAAAACCTCATCAAAACCAGGAAAAACCCAATTAATTAATCATTTTAAAATTAATAGTAATTGGTTTTTAGTCGATTTACCAGGTTATGGTTATGCACGGGTTTCTAAAAAAACAAAAGCTGTTTTCCAACAATTCATTATGGATTATTTCGAACATAGAGAACAACTAGTTTGTGCCTTTGTATTGATTGACATTCGATTGGAAGCGCAAAAAATTGATTTAGAATTCTTAGAATATCTAGGAGAAAGCGAAATTCCGTTTGCAATTGTGTTTACTAAATCTGATAAATTAGGTAAAAACAAGGTTAACAATCATGTGGAAGCTTATAAAAAACAATTATTAGCGGGCGACTGGGCTGAAATGCCGCCATATTTTGTTACGTCTTCACTTGAAGCTATAGGACGTGAAGGAATTTTAGAATACATCAATCAAATTAACGAGGATATTTTTAAGAATGAAGGATTTATTTAATATAAAAAACGCCGCTAACAATAATTAACGGCCTTTTTTATTATGCTTTCAATTCCAATTTCTCAGCGAAGTAATCACAAAAATCGCGCATGGTATCTGACATTTTTTCATCGGCGGTGGCACTTTGAAATGTATCAGCCATTGCGACTAAAGTTTGGTGAAAAAATTGCTTCATTTCGTCAACAGGCATATCTTTTGTCCATAAATCAATACGAAGGGTTTCTTTAGCTTTACTATCCCAAACCGACAGCATTAATGCTTTTGCCTCTTCTTGCTCCACACCGCCATCTTGTGCCGTCCATAATAATTTTTCGGGCACATTATTTTCATCTAAACCTACGGTAATTTTTATATCTGATTTTTTCATTATTCTATTATTGTTTCTTTGGTTTGTACTTCGAATTCTCAAAAATAGTTTTGGCATCCATAGCCATTAATTGTTCCAAAGTTACCTCATCATTGTTTTCCATATAACTTCTTACAATTTGCCAACCCAACCATTGACCCACACGACCTGGGGTTTGATTGTCAATTTCTAAATAAAATTTTGAAAACGGTGCCGGTTGAATAAAACGCTGTTCATTCTTTGGATTTACATCATACAATAATTTATTTTCCACCAAATTACTCCACATATAATATTCATTTTCTTGGCAAAATTTAAGCTGCAATTCGGTATACCCAATTTTATTTGCATCTGAATATTCTGGAATTAATTTGTCTTTAATGTACAATTCTTTTCCATAATAAATCATAGCCGAAAGTAGCGTTCTATCTGTTGGTGTGGCAATTTTACCATAACAAAAACTCGACACTAAATTAGGAACGATTTGATTTTCTTCTAACTCAATTTTCTTATATTCGGGAAAATCTACATAAAATTTATGCTCTTTACCTAAATAACAATCTAATGATATCAAGGCAAGTGTATCTACATAAAAAACTTTGCCTTCCATATCTACTTCATTTATTAAAGTAATTACGCGAGGGGTTTTATATTTTGGAAAATAATACTGCACATGACCAAATAATTTTTCAAGATCCCTTTCTACTTTTCCAAGGGCAGGATATTTTACTTGAACCTCGTTATATAATTCCTTTAATAACGGATTATTCATCTTGTTTATCCATACTGAATCGGGGTTTCCTGCTGGGAAAAAAAACGGATATTTTGATTTAATTTGTTCAAGTTCATTCGGTTTAGAACCAAAAAAAACTTGATCAAATCGTTCAACTTTAAAAGTGACCGGAATTTGAGCTACCGCTTCTTCAATTTTACTTTCTTCTCTACAAGAAAATAACGAAACGATAATTAGCGCAAATAATAATTGCTTCATATGGCGTATTTTTATAATTTTATCAAATATTAATTCGGTTACAAATATACAGTTATCGACTTACAAATTTTCATAAAAAAATGACAAATTCTACTCCTTTTCAAGCAGAAAAAATTAATGATTTCATTGTACAATGGCTGCATGATTATGCTATAAACGCAAAAGTAAAGGGTTTTGTTGTTGGCATCTCTGGAGGAATCGATAGTGCGCTAACTTCAACATTGTGTGCGCAAACTGGTTTGCCAACGCTTTGTATAGAAATGCCAATACATCAAGCGGAAAGTCATGTCAATAGAGCAAACGAACATATTGCCCAATTAAAAAGTAGGTTTTCAAATGTATTGAGTGAACGTGCCGATTTAACCCCTGTTTTCGAACAATTTAAAACGCAAGTTCCAGCATCGGATCATGAAACAACACTGGCTTTATCACTAGCCAATACTCGTGCCAGATTGCGCATGACTACTTTATACTATTTTGCTGGATTACATGGATTTTTAGTCGCCGGAACCGGAAATAAAGTAGAAGATTTTGGTGTAGGGTTCTTTACAAAATATGGAGATGGCGGTGTAGATATTAGCCCAATTGCCGATTTAATGAAAAGCGAAGTTAGATTATTAGCTGCTTATGTAAAAGTTCCTCAAAGTATTTTAGATGCAAAACCTACTGATGGATTATTTGGCGATGACCGGAGTGATGAAGACCAAATAGGTGCTAATTATGATGAATTAGAATGGGCAATGAAGCAATTAGAATTAGGAAAAAAAGCAACTGATTTTTCAGGACCAGAGGCGCAGGTTTTTATCCTTTATGAACGACTTCATTTAATCAACCAACATAAAATGCAACCCATACCTGTTTGTGTAATTCCTGAGGGTTTAAAATAATTATCATCCTAATTCACAGCTAATTATATATTATTGATTAACTATGAATATGTTAGTTTTAGAACTGTAATTTTTTAGCTTTGATAAAAGAAAGTATTGCAGATAGTGCTCCTGTTATTTCCTATGGAATTCATTCCTATTTCAAAAATCATCAAAAAATTAAGTGTTTATCAGTAGCAAAAAATAGTGAATTGCTGTTGCAAGAACTTAATTCAAAAGAAATTCAAATTAAGATTATTGTCAAAATTTAACGTCACCAACTTAGTTGACTTATTGAAAAAAGCGAAAGACTTGGAAATTATTTAATGATAACGAGATAGTACTCTGCCTAAATTTTTTGAAAAAACATGGGTAAGCCCTAAATAGGCCATTACCATTTCTAGCGATTCTTTATTATCTTGCTCCTCTTCTGTTGATAAATTATTTTTTAATTCATCAATAATGTTGTTTACTAAATACCAACGCAAAGTAATGATGGTTTCGGTTACATATTGTCCGATAGTTGCTTCTTTTTGTTTGACGTAAATTTGCTGCACTTCCCAATTATGTAATACCTCTCGTTCTTCGTTCATTAATATTGACGTTACTTCCTGAGATAATTCTTCTGGTAAATGCATTAAATATTTATCCAATTCAAACACTTCGTTCTCGTTGAAAAAAGCAATCAAATGATTATAAATGGCTTTAAATACTGGGTTAGCTAGTTCTATTTCGTCTTCTTGCAAACTCAAATAAACGCGCTCAAATACTTTATAATTCTTTTTCTCAGCAACATCAGCGTATTCGCCCTCTTCATTTTCTGTCAAAATGCTGTCTTCAAATTCGACTTCTTTGGATCCATAGAACAACAGAATCTGAATAATTTTATGTTCTAATTCATATTGTATATCTACTTTTTCGGTTGTCTCAGTGCTTTCATTTTTAACAACTTCAAAAGCTTTTTGTTCTTCCTTATAGTTTTTATTGGCTTCCGACAAATCTTTTTTAACGAGTTGAGCTAGCGTATTAAAAAGCACCTCTTCAGAAATGTCCATGATTCGAGAACACTCCTTAATATAGACTTCTCGTTTAATTCGGTCTGGAATTTTAGAAATACTAATGACCATATCCCGGATTAAATCAGCTTTTTTAATAGGATCATTCTTAGCTTCTTGCATTAACAAAGAAGCTTTAAACTGAATGAAATCTTTGGCATTTTCTTCAAAATACAATAACAAATCTTCATACGATGTTTTTCTCGCAAAACTATCAGGATCATCACCATCTGGAAACGTACATACTTTTACGTTCATTCCGGCTTCCAAAATCAAATCAATTCCACGAATCGAAGCACGTAGACCAGCAGCATCACCATCAAAAAGTACAGTAATATTTGGCGTTAAGCGATTAATCAACCGAATTTGATCCGGTGTTAAAGCCGTTCCAGAAGAAGCTACGACGTTTTCAATTCCGGCTTGATTCATTTGAATGACATCAGTATATCCTTCAACTAAATAACAATTATTCTGTTTCGCTATGGATTGTTTCGCATGAAAAATTCCGTACAACACTTTACTCTTGTGGTAAATATCACTTTCGGGCGAATTGAGGTATTTTGCGGCTTTTTTATCATTGGTCAAAATACGCCCTCCAAAACCCAACACACGACCGCTCATGCTCTGAATAGGAAACATCACACGACCTTTAAAACGGTCAAATTGTTTATCTTCTTTAACAATCGAAAGTCCGGTTTTGTCTAAATACTCTAATTTGTACCCTTTACCCAGTGCTTCTTTGGTAAACGCATCCCAAGTTTCTGGCGAATAACCTAAACCAAATTTTTTAATGGTTTCGGAAGTAAAACCTCGTTCTTTAAAATAGGACAATCCAATGGCTTTTCCTTCTTCGGTTTCTAATAACGTGTGATGAAAGTATTTTTGTGCAAATTCCGAAACCAAATACATGCTTTCTTTTTCATTAGCCTGCGCTACATCTTCATCAGACTGAACGGTTTCTTCAATTTCAATATTGTATTTTATGGCCAAATATCTAATTGCCTCAGGATAGGTAAAATGTTCGTGTTCCATTAAAAAAGTCACAGCATTTCCTCCTTTTCCCGACGAAAAATCTTTCCAAATTTGCTTCACCGGAGAAACCATAAACGAAGGCGACTTTTCGTTCACAAACGGAGACAAACCTTTCAAGTTACTTCCTGCGCGTTTGAGTTGGACAAAATCACCAATAACCTCCTCAACTCGGGCGGTTTCAAATACTTTTTCTATGGTGTCTTTTGAGATCAATTTTGATTTTCAGATTTTAGACTTTAAGATTTTCAGATAATGGAAAAACGAATTCAAAGTTACAAAGTTAATCCATAAAAAAACGTATAAAAACAAAAAAGTACTTCATTGCTGAAGTACTTTTTCGAAACAGAGAACTTAACCTAACTCTTAATTTAATTAAAATCAAAGCGTATACCTAATGAAACGTTGTTTTGATCTATATTATTGTGTTTGAACATTGGATTTAAGTCATATTTAACATATAGACTTGTAGCCTTATAACCTACATAAGCACTTAAACCATAATTAAAATCTGAAACATTAAATTTAATTTTACAGTTGCGCTTTTATTGAATTATTACTTCTATTTATATAGACGAGAACGAAGTAAAAAAGGTTGCATGAAAAGAAATTAATTGGAGTTTCTTCTCTTAATATAACTTTTTGGTGA
>NZ_JBIIWV010000068.1:0-10988 GCF_044338735.1 Flavobacterium sp.
ATTTTAAAAATATACGGTTAAACATGCTAGATAAAGTTATTGTAGGTAGCGAAGAATGGTGCTCCTTCCCTACGTTAGGAATTCCAACAATTAAAGCACGAGTAGATTCTGGAGCTAAAACTTCGGCTTTACATGCAATAAACATTGTTACATTTGAAAAAAACAGTGAAAATTGGGTAAAATTTGACGTTAATCCGATACAAAATAATGCCAAAGCGGTTATTCATTGCGAAGCCCCTCTAATTGATAAACGAGTGGTTAAAAGTTCGAGTGGTTACAGAGAGCAACGTTATGTAATAAAAACAAAATTAGAAATTGGTGGAAAAACATGGGAAATAGAAGTTACATTAACCAATAGAGATTCCATGGGTTTCCGAATGTTATTGGGAAGAGAAGCCATGTCTGGAAGAGTATTGGTTGATCCTGAGCAACGCTATTTATTGGGCCAACCCACAACCGATAAATTAAAAGAATATTATTACGCATCTGAAGAGCAAAAAAAAGGACTTAGAATTGGACTTTTAGCCAGTAATCCAGAGTTGTATAGCAACAAACGTATCATGGAAGCAGGCGAACTAAGAGGCCATGAAATGCACTTCTTAAATTTGAAATACTGTTATATGAAACTCGATGCTACCAAACCCGAAATTCATTATCGAGGTGGTAAAGTATTGAATGACTTTGACGCTATTATTCCACGTATTCGTCCTAGCATGACCTATTATGGTTGCGCCTTAACCCGTCAATTTGAGGCACTTAAAGTCTATGCATTAAACAATGCTTCGGCTATAACACAATCGAGAGATAAATTATTTTCATTGCAATTATTATTAAATAATGGTGTTGAAATTCCAACTACAGGCTTTGCAAATTCGCCTTTAGATACCGACGATTTAATCAAAATGGTAGGTGGTTCTCCTTTAATTGTAAAATTATTAGAAGGAACGCAAGGAAAAGGTGTGGTTTTAGCCGAAACCAAAAAAGCGGCTGAATCTGTTATTAACGCCTTTAAAAGTTTGAATGCAAATATTCTTGTGCAAGAATTCATCAAAGAGGCAAATGGAAAAGATTTGCGTTTGTTTGTAGTAGACGGAAAAGTAGTCGCAGCTATGCAACGTGAAGCTTTACCAGGTGAATTTAGAGCCAATATTCATTTAGGCGGAACAGCTTCTATTGTCAAAGTTACAGCTGATGAAAAGAGAATTGCCATCAAAGCTGCAAAAGCCATGAATTTAAAAGTAGCCGGTGTAGATATTATTCGTTCTGCAAAAGGCCCTTTATTATTAGAAGTGAATTCTTCTCCTGGACTTGAAGGAATTGAAGGTGCCACTCAAAAAGACATCGCTGGAGAAATGATCAAAGCGATTGAAAAGAATTTTAAATGGAAATAAAAAATAATTACATATGAAAAAACAATATGCCCTTCCGATTTTATTTTTCACTTTAGGAATTGTCATTACTATTGTAGGTGCGTTGTTCAAAATCATGCATTGGCCTGGCGCAACAATACTACTTGCAACGGGTCTTTTAGCAGAAGCAACTGCCTTAATTGTGTTGATTATTTCGATAGCAAAACGCTTAAAATAAGGTTTAAGAGTTACTCAAAATCTATTTGAAAACTATTTAAAAAAGCAACTGATTTTTCAATGTCGTAATGTAAAATTCTATCTTCAGAGACAAAAGAAACTTCTTCTCGATAGGATTGTACAAAACGCTCGATAAATTCACTCGATTGTAAAGGTCTTCTAAATTCTAGTGCTTGCGAACCATTTAACAATTCAATTCCTAAAATACGTTCCACATTTTCAACAATTCGTAATGTTTTAGTAGCTGCATTGGCTCCCATACTCACATGATCTTCTTGACCATTTGAAGAAACAATACTATCAATACTCGCTGGTGTAGCCAATTGTTTGTTCTGACTGGCAATGCTTGCAGCGGTATATTGAGGAATCATAAACCCTGAATTTAAACCTGGGTCGTTTACTAAAAACGCCGGCAAACCTCTTAATCCTGAAATCAATTGATAAGTTCGTCTTTCTGAAATACTTCCTAATTCTGATAAAGCGATTCCTAAAAAGTCTAAGGCTAAAGCCAAAGGTTGACCGTGAAAATTACCTCCCGAAAGGATCAAATCTTCACCTACAAAAATATTGGGATTATCAGTAACCGAATTGATTTCTGTGCGAAATACTTTTTTTACGTAATCAATTGCATCCTTTGAAGCGCCATGCACTTGAGGAATACATCTAAACGAATAGGGATCTTGAACATGTGCTTTAGATTGGGCGATAATTTCACTATCTTCTAAAAAATCACGCATTCTTTCAGCGGTTTGAACCTGTCCTTTGTGAGGTCTAATTAAATGTATTAAATCGGTGAATGGTTCAAGGCGACCATCAAAACCTTCTAAAGAAATGGCTCCAATTACATCTGCAAAGTAGGATATTTTTTCTGCTTTAATCAAGCAATACACCCCATAAGCACTCATGAATTGAGTTCCATTTAATAATGCCAATCCTTCTTTTGATTGTAAAATAATAGGTTCCCAACCAAATTTTTCCAAAACTTTTGCAGCAGGTTGTCTGAAACCATCTGAATACACTTCACCTTCTCCTAATAAGGGTAACGATAAATGGGCTAATGGAGCCAAATCGCCTGAAGCTCCTAACGAACCTTGCGTATAAATTACAGGAAAAATATCGTTATTGTAGAAGTCAATTAAGCGTTGTACAGTGATTAATTGAACACCTGAATGACCATAGCTCAACGATTGAATTTTAAGCAACAACATGATTTTTACAATTTCATGAGCTACTTCCTCGCCTGTTCCGCAAGCGTGAGATTTTACTAAATTTTCTTGAAGTTTTGATAAATTTTCATTCGAAATTTTTACATTACATAACGAACCAAAACCAGTATTGATACCGTAAATGGGTTCGGAATTTGATTTCATTTTATCATCTAAATACTTTCGGCATTTTTCAATATTAACGATTGCCTCTTCCGATAATGCCAACTGTTTTCCTTGAAAAACAATTTCATTGACCATCTCAATTGATAATAAATCTGAACTTATATAATGTATGTTTTCCATCTGATTAATTTATAAAGTTCAAAATTCCGCAAAGAATTGCTAAAATGCAAGATTTATTATCATTATTAACAAAAAATAAATAGTTCTCAAATTTTAAAGGAAAAGGCAATATATTTTTAAGAATTTTCAATAAATTAGCGCTCTCAAATATCACAACATCAAATCATGAAAAATACAGCTTTAACGCACATTCACGAAAATTTAGGAGCTAAAATGGTTCCGTTTGCAGGTTATAACATGCCCGTACAATATGAAGGAGTCAATGCAGAACACGAAATTGTTAGAAATGGCGTTGGTGTTTTTGACGTATCTCACATGGGTGAATTTTTCTTAAAAGGAGAAAATGCCTTAGCCTTGATTCAGAAAGTTACTTCAAACGATGCTTCAAAATTAGTTGATGGAAAAGCACAATATTCTTGTTTACCAAATAACGATGGCGGAATTGTTGACGATTTAATCGTTTATAAAATTGCTGATAATCATTATATGTTAGTGGTTAATGCTTCAAATATTGAAAAAGATTGGAATTGGATTTCATCGCATAACGATTTAGGTGTGGAAATGAACAATGCTTCGGAAGCTTATTCTTTATTAGCCATTCAAGGTCCAAAAGCAGCTGAAGCGATGCAATCGTTAACCAATATCGATTTGGCAAATATGGGCTATTACACGTTTAAAATAGATGATTTTGCTGGAAAACAAGACGTAATTGTTTCGGCTACGGGTTATACTGGTTCGGGTGGATTTGAAATTTATTTTAAAAATGAAGATGCCGAACACATTTGGAACAAAGTTTTTGAAGCAGGAGCACCTTTCAACATCAAGCCTATAGGATTAGCGGCTCGTGATACCTTACGTTTAGAAATGGGATTTTGTTTATACGGAAACGACATCAACGATACGACTTCTCCATTAGAAGCAGGTTTAGGTTGGATTACAAAATTTGATAAAGATTTTACCAATTCAGCAAACTTGAAACAACAAAAAGAAACGGGTGTTTCTCGCAAATTAGTTGGTTTTGAAATGGTAGAACGCGGAATTCCACGTCACGATTATGAAATTTGTGATGCTAATGGAACTGTAGTGGGAATTGTAACTTCGGGAACACAATCGCCAACATTAGGAATCGCTATTGGTATGGGTTACGTGCCTACTGCTTTAGCAACACCAGATTCAGAAATTTATATTCGCATACGAAATAAAGACATCAAAGCTAAAGTGGTTAAAATGCCATTTTACAAGAAATAATGATTCAAAAAAATATCCGCTAGTTGCGGATATTTTTTTTATTAATCTGTTGGTCCATCCCAGTTAGAAAAACCACCTACTAAATTGAATACATTTTCAAAGCCGAGTTGTTGCATTACTCCACAAGCGTTTGCACTGCGCACTCCCGCTGCACAATACACATAGAAATTTTTGGATTTATCTAACTCTTCAATCTCATAAATAAAACCTTGTCCTTTATAAATATCAATATTTAAGGAACCAGGAATTTTTCCGCTTTCAAATTCATCTTCTGTGCGCACATCAATAATGATTCCGTGTTCATCGTTTAAAAACTGACTCCACCACTCTTTTTGTTCTAAATTCATTGCTTAAAATTTTTATCAAAAATACTATAAAAAACGAAATTCAAAAATTTAATATAAAATTAACACACATTTGTATATACAACTAAAAAATATACTACATTTGTACCTACAAATATTAGAGTACGAATGCGAATTGAAGAAATCATAAAAACCACTTTTCCAATGGCACAAGAAAAAAAGGCATTGCTTAATGTAATGTATACTCAAAATGTCATTGCTGATCAATTTAATGAACTGCTAAAACCGTTTGATGTTTCGGCTGAACAATTTAATGTGTTGCGAATTTTGAGAGGTCAAAAAGGAAATGCGGTAAATATGTGTATGATTCAAGAACGGATGATTGCCAAAACCAGCAACACTACCCGATTAGTTGATAAACTGTTATTAAAAGGATTGGTATTACGTGAAATTTGTCCTGAAAACAGAAGAAAAATGGAAATAACCATTACATCAAAAGGAATGGAATTATTACAACAATTAGATCCATTAGTAGAAGGGCATGAAAAGAAATTTGGCAATAATCTTTCTGAAAAAGAATTAGCCCAATTGAATACCCTGTTAGAAAAATTTAGAAATTAATATACACTATGAAAAACAATTTTATCGAAAACCAAAATTGGCGTTATGCCACAAAAAAATTTGATGCCACAAAAAAAATCGCACCTGTTGATTTAGAATTTCTAAAAGAAGCCATTCGATTGAGTACTTCATCTTATGGATTACAATTATATAAAGTATTTATTATTGAAAACCCAGCTATTAGAGCGCAGTTACTTCCAGCTTCATGGGGGCAAAGTCAAGTTGTTGATGCATCACACCTTTTTGTTTTTGCAAATAATACAGATGTTCAAGAATCTCATATTGATCATTATTTAGAAACTATTGCGCAAACCAGAGGAATTTCAATGGAAGCAGTAAAAGGTTATGGCGACTTTATGAAGAACAGCCTTGTGGGATTACCGCAGGAGAAAAAAGCGATTTGGACTTCCAAACAAACGTATTTAGCACTAGGAAATTTAATGAATGCCGCTGCTGAATTAAAAATTGACGTAACACCAATGGAAGGCTTTCTACCAGAAAAATACAACGAAATTTTAGGACTCAATGCATTAGGACTCAATGCTTCACTTGTAGCTGCAGTAGGCTATCGCCATGAAGATGATGCAACACAACATCTAGCGAAAGTTAGAAAATCAACAGAAGAATTATTTGAAACTATTTAATATTTAATTTAACACTTAAAAACAATTACACATGAAAAATTTAAAATCAATTGCAGTAGCTTTAATAGCTTTCGTTTCTGTAACGTCTTTTGCACAAGTAAGCAAAAAGGTAGACGCAGCAAAAAGTACCGTTAACTGGGTAGGGAAAAAAGTAACGGGTGAACATTCTGGAAACATTATGTTGAAAGAAGGTACCTTAATTTTCAAAGGAAAAAAAGTAGTTGGTGGAAACTTTACAGTTGACATGACAACTATCAACACGACCGATTTAGAAGGAAAAGGGAAAACAAATTTAGATACTCACTTAAAATCGGATGATTTTTTTGGAACTGAAAAATTCCAAACAGCTACTTTAGTGATTAAATCTATTGGTGAAAAATCGGCTAATGTATATTCCGTAACTGGAGATTTAACCATCAAAGGAAAAACTGAACCAGTTAAATTTGAATTAAACGTAGCAGATAATACTGCAACAGCAGCCTTAAAAGTGAACAGAACAAAATATGATATCAAATATGGTTCAGGAAGTTTCTTCACTGATTTAGGAGATAGAGCAATTTCTGATGATTTTGATTTAACGGTTAAATTAGCGTTCTAAAACTAATCTAAAATAAATTTGAGCCTTGAACTATTTCAAGGCTTTTTTTATGCAATAAAAAAAAGCTCCGAATTACTTCGGAGCTTCATAATTAAGGGGTGGAAGACCGGGCTCGAACCGGCGACCCTCGGTACCACAAACCGATGCTCTAACCAACTGAGCTACAACCACCATGTATAAATACGGGTGCAAATATAAGACTAAACTTCATACTTGCAAAGAAAAAAATAAATATTTTACTTCAAATCTGATAAACTATTGATCGTTAAATATTTTTCTATTATAAGAACTTAATTTTACTTTCCTTCTACTTTTAAAAATAACTTTAATTAATTTTTTATTATTAAATGGTCTTGATTATTGATTCTGTTTTAATTAAAATTAAATATTACTGTAATCATTTTTTATAAAATTAAACAAATCTGCAATAGTAACACTCAACGCCCTAGGTATTTTAAACATGGTTGATACTTTCATCTGATTAAATGTATGTGATTGTATTAAATAAGTTGTATGTAACTGATTTTTAATTATATTTGAATAAAATTAAACAATCAAATTATGAAAAAAATTACTCAAAAATTACTATTAATAGCTACGATTTTTATTATTTCTAATCTATCTTATTCACAAGACATGATTACAAAAAAAACAGGAGAAGATATTAGTGCCAAAGTATTGGAAGTAACATCAACGGAAATAAAATATAAGAAAACAAATAATTTAGATGGTCCATTATTTAGTATCCTCAAGTCAGAAGTATTAATAATTAGATACAAAAATGGAACTAAAGATGTTTTTAATGATATAGCTAAAGATACTAAAAATGAAATAAGTGTTTCGGAACAAAACAATGAAAATGATATGTTCTCAAAAGGAAAAACAGATGCTAAATCATTTTACAGAGGTAAAAAATCTGGATCTGGATGGACTGCTGCAACAACAATATTAACAAGTCCGATAATTGGGGTTATACCTGCTGCATTATGTGCTTCTACTGATCCAGATGATGATAATCTTAAGTATCCAAATTCTAACCTTATGAAAAATGCAGATTATAATAGAGGATATATCGATGAGGCACATAGAATAAAAAATAAAAAAGTTTGGAAAGCTTTTGGGATTTCATCAGGAGTATGGCTTGGTATAATATTGGTGTTTTCTAGCCGATAATAAAATAATTTTAAAAATGAAAAAAATATTCTACCTATTCAGTATTACATTTATAATACTGCAATCGTGTTCATCGGATAGTAGTGATACCAACGTGTCATCTTCTCAGTTAGTTGGGAAGTGGGAAGTTTTTCAAGTGGGAGAATTTCCTCCAGGAACAAGTATTAATAGTTCTACACCTCTAATAAATTTCCAATTTGAATGTTCAACCAAAAAAGACAATTATCAATTTGGTAGTCAAGGAAGTTTTAAAGCGGTAACATATAATAGTAGTTGTGCAGAAGGAGGCGGTATTGGAACATACACTAAAACCGATGATATAATAAATATTTATCAAAACAACGTTTTACAAGTTACATGGGAGATTATAATCCTAACAAACACAACATTAAAAATAAAAGAAACTACTTCAAATTATATTATGGTGTCAAGTTATAATAAGATTTAATTTCTAAATTATGAAAAAACTAATTTGTCTATTAAGTATTACATTTTTAATATTACAATCATGTTCCTCTGGAGACAATAGTTCTGAAACAAATAATGATAACAACTCATTACTCGAAAGAAGATGGTATTTTGTTTCAGAAACTTATCAAGGTACCACACACTATCCTACAGTATGTAATAATAATGGGCACAGAGATTATGTTGATTTTCTATCTTCGAATATTGCAGATTTTAATTATGTTGCTAGTAGTACAGGTAATAATTGTAGTGATCAATATAGTTTAGAAAAATTCAATTGGATAAAAAATGGCAATACAATTAATTTAAAATTTTTTGGGACTAATGTTACTTCAGAAACTTTGATAATAACAGAACTAACTTCTACAACACTAAAGTTTACTGCTACTGATGCAACTACTAATAACAGTGCAGAAAGAGTTTATAGTTCAAATTAACAATTGGAATCAAGCGGTCTTACTACAATCATTTGCTTTGTTATGATATCTTGTTTCAGTCGTTTTAACAAGCTTCTATTTCAAATCCCCTAACGAATCAACCGTCACATATCGTTCTACGGTAAAACCTTCAGCGTACTCCACTCCTACTAGTCTTCCTAAATCTTTTGCGCGGTATTGTATGCTTTCTAAAAAGTTTTTAGAGGCGATGGGTGTAATTGGTTCTTTAGATTTTGGATCATAAAATTGAGAACTATAAGCTTGCACTGCTTCCATTTTTTGAGTCATAAAATCTGAAATATCCACTACAAAATCGGGTTCAATAGTTTGCCATTGAATGTAATGATACACAACCTTTGGTCGCCAAGGACGTTGTGCTTCTCCGTTGATTTCCGTTTTAATTTGAATCAATCCCGATAAAAAACAAGCATCGCTAACCAACTTGCTTCCTTTTCCGTGATCAATGTGTCGGTCTTGTATGGCGTTGCACAATACAATTTCGGGTTGGTACTTGCGAATCATTTTAATGACTTTTAGTTGGTGATTTTCATCATTTACAAAAAAACCATCGCGCATATCTAAATTCTCACGCACTGAAACACCTAGAATTTCCGAAGCTTTAGTTGCTTCTGTATTTCTAATTTCTACAGTTCCGCGTGTGCCTAACTCACCACGAGTTAAATCGATAATGCCTACTTTTTTACCTAAAGAAATTTCTTTAGCAATCGTACCCGAACAACCTAATTCTACATCATCTGGATGCGCTCCAAAAGCTAGTATATCTAATTTCATATCTTTTAATTTTGCCACAAAGGCACTAAATCACTAAGTTTTTTTTCTGAACACTGATTACTGACCACTGAATACTAAAATATTTCGCATCGTCATGGATTTATTTTCTGTTTCCAAAAATTCCATTTCAGGATTACTATCTTTTGTAATGCCGCAACCCACATAAATATTCACAGCATTATTTACAACTTCTAAACAGCGTAAATTTACAAATAAATCAGTTTGATTGTTTGAATTATATTCGCCTAAAAATCCTGAATAATACGTTCTATTAAATGCTTCATTTTTCAGAATAAAAACTAAAGCACTTTCCTTCGGAAATCCACAAATCGCGGGTGTTGGATGTAAATAGGTAATCAAATCTAATTCTGTGAAATCATCAGTCAATTGTCCAGTAATTACTGATTTCAGATGCGCTAAATTACCTGCTTTTATTGTTTTAGGTTCCGAAACTATTAGATTTTCTACTTTAGATGCTATTTCAGAAACAATAAAATCGGTTACAAATTGTTGTTCTTCAATTTCTTTGGTAGTCCAAATTATAGATTCAGAAAACAATTGTGTTCCTGCCAAGGCAACTGTTTCAAAATGATTTTGATTTATTTTTACTAATCGTTCCGGCGTTGCACCCATCCATAATCCAATTTTCGGATGAAAAAATAAATAACGAAAGGCAGTTGGATACGTAGCAATTAAGTTCTGAAAGGTTGCTAAAACCGATAATTGTTCATTCAAAACGATTTTTCGCGATAAAACTACTTTATCGAATGCGCCATTTTGAATTGCAGCAATTCCTTTGGAAACTAAATGTTCAAAAGCATCTTTTTGATTGGCTTCTGAAGTAAATTTATCGGCTGATTTCTGCTCTAAATTTTCAAAATTTCCTTGTGAGAAAGCACTAATTTCTGTTGGTAAACATATTTTTACACCTGCATCAAAAGGCATAAATACAAAACCTGATTGACCAGAAAACGGAACTATTTCATTAGTTTGTTGGACTTGTAAGTTCCAAATACATTCATTTGGTTTAACATAACAAACAAAAGGATTTTGACCTGATAAAAGCGTGTTTATTTCTTCAAAAAGTTGCATTATTGTCTTCTGGATAAAACCATATTAGTCAATTTGCAAAGCGAAATTAATCTTCCTTCTTCATCAACGATTCTAATTTCCCACAAATGAATACTAGCGCCTTTATGAATAATTTTAGCCGTAGCAGTTACCATTCCTTCTCGTTTGCTTTTTAAATGATTGGCCGAAATTTCAATTCCGCGCACTTCCTGTTTTTCAGGATTAACAAACATCAATGAAGCAGCACTTCCTACACTTTCTGCCAAAGCTACTGTTGCCCCGCCGTGTAATAACCCCATTGGCTGATGCACTCTAGGATTTACAGGCATAGTTGCCGTTAAAAAATCTTCACCTGCATCGGTGTAAACTATATCTAATGTGTTCATTAATGTGTTTTTACTCCATTCATTACACAATTGCAACATGGTATCTCTATCAAACATGGTATTATTTTTTTTGTAAAATTAATCATTATTGCTAGAATAATATAGAATATTTTTCGTTTTAGTAGATGATAATAGCTGATTTATTTTT
>NZ_JBIIWV010000213.1:0-3170 GCF_044338735.1 Flavobacterium sp.
AACTACATTTTTCATAATTCTACTATTTAAAAATTGATTTTTTTGTTTTTTCGTATTCATTTAAATGGGAAACACTTTGCATGCCAACATTTACTTGTTCAGCAACCATTAACAATGCTATTTGAGTAGCAGCAAAGGCTTCTTCTGGATTATTATACGTTCCTAAATCGTCTTGCTTAGGTTCGGATGTGCTAAAATAAAAGGTGGCTAATCCAAAAAGGACAACAAAACTTGCTGCAATACCCATCCATTTTACAGTATTTTGTTTTCTAGGAAGTACTGGAATTTTTGGCTCGAATTGCGTTTCTTTTTGTGTTTCAAAGTAACCAAACAGCGCTTGATATTTTGCCAAATGTGGCGCCACATCGTTTGAAGAAAAATAAGCCTTTATTTGTTTTTCTTCCCCTATTGTGGTTGTTCCTTCAAAGTATTTATCCAATAATTGTTCAACTAACTTGAGTTCCATAATTATGTATTTTTTCTATTTGTTCTCTTAAGGTTTTTCGTGCTCTTGATAATGCTACTCGAACCGCTGTTTCATTCATTTCTAATACTTGAGCTATTTCCGAAAATTCGTATTCTTCAATTTCTCTAAGTTGTACTATCAATCGTTGTTGTTCGGGTAAATCGTTCATTAACTTTTCTGCCCATTGCAACGTGTTTTGATGTTCTATTTGTATGTCAACACTAGCTTGCTGGTCTTGATAATTATTATGTACAATTTGAAAATTAGTCGCTCTTTTACTTTTCAACTGATCCAAACAATAATTCTTTGTCATGGTCATTGCTAAAGCTTCTATACTATTGTACTGTTCTAAAGAACTATTTTTATTCCACAACCTTACTAAAACCTCCTGTGTGGCATCTTCTGCTTCTTCAGTACTTACGAGCATTCGTTTTGCTAAACGAAATAATTTATCCTTAAATGGAGTAATTATTTTTACAAACTCGTTTTGGTTCATTTTAGTTAGTTGGTTTATAATGAAGACGAATGTAATTTAATTTTGTTACAAATAAATAAAAGGTTTTGATAAAAAATTACCAAAACCTTTTAAAATCAAATAATTAACTTTATCTAAAACAGAAAATTCAACCCTAACTTATAATTTCTTCCGCGGGTATTATACCCAATAACTTCTTGAAATTCTTCATTAAAGATATTGGTTACCGCTCCAAATAGTTGCAAACGATTTGGCAATAAATCATAAGAAATAGTTGAATTTACTAATTGATAAGCCGCTAAATTAACCGATTGTGTTGCCCAAATATTGGAATCATAATAGGCATCACTTCTTTTATCTACAAATTGATAATTTAATCCAAATGTTCCTCTTTTAAATTTATAGTTCAAATCAACATTTCCTTTATGCTTTGGGATTAAACGATTTAATTGATTTTCAACTTGAGTAAAAGTATAATTTCCACCAATATTGAAACGTTCAGATAAATTATATCGAATACTTGTTTCAATACCTTTAGCATTGTATGTTCCGTCAATATTAATATAGTTTGATGCAAAATTTGATGGATTGGTATAAAACCCAAAAGTATTTTCTTCAGCTCTATAAAAACCAACCGCATTTATCGTTAATTTCTTATCCAATAATTGCGATTCAAAACCTAATTCAGCCGTAGCATTTTCTTCAGGGGTTAACTCTGAATTTCCATACGGACCATATAATTGATACAAACTTGGCGTGATGAAAGCCGTGCTATAAGAAGCCATGACTTTCAATGGTAAATTCTCGAAAGAAAAACTCGGATTGAAATTATACACAACCTGATTTCCATATTCGCTATGTGTATTAAAACGTGAACCAACATTGAGATTAAAGCCAAAATCTGAATTGTAAACTAATGTAGCATACGGATCTAATAAATTGAACTTCGCTCCTTCTCTAGCCACATCAGTATAGGCATCTTTTTGGGTCATATCAAAATACAGATATTGCGTTCCTGCAACTACAAATAATTGATTATTAAATAAATACTTATTAAAAGCATCAACAGAAATTGTTCTTCCTGTATAATTGTATGCGTCAATAGAATTTGCCCAAGTATTAGTAATATTTAATTTTCTATTGATTGTTGAAGCTCCTGCATTGATTGCAAATTCACCTTTATTATAGTTGTATTTTGGCAAGAAACCAATTCTAAATTGTTCCGATAAACTAGTATTATTCAGATCATCTGCATTAGCAATAATTCCGTCAAACGAATTATCAAACGTATTTTTGATTCGGTCATAATTTCCAAAAACCTCAAAACTTAATTGATCATTTGCTTTAAATCCAATTTTCTGCAACACATTGACTCTTGAAAACGTATCTTCTTCAAAATTTTCACCTGCTGCTTCAGACATACCTTTAGTTTCAGTGCTGTTCAACGAAGTCATGTAGGAAATTTTGTTAACTGTTCCGTTTACCGAAAAACCTTGATTGAAATCTTGCGCACTCGTTTTTGAAGTATACGAAGTGTTTTGCGTTCCCATAGTAATGTAGGCATTACCTGAAACATCTTTTATTGCCGATTTTTTCATCGTAATATTGATAACGCCTGTTGCAGCTCCCGTTCCATATAAAGTACTTGAAGCGCCTTTCATTACTTCAATTTTTTCAATTTGATCTACAGAAAGTAATCGCAAATCATACTCTAAATTAATTCCAGAAGCATCGGTTACAGGAACACCATCAATATAAATTGCAGTTTGACGATTACGACCACCACGAATGTAGTAGCCTAAGTTTTTTCCACCAAAGGATTGGTTTCCATTGATTTCTACACCAGCTACTTGACTTAAAACAGCTGCAAGTGATTGACCTTGTTTTTGTTCTAAATCTTGAGCAGTAATTAGTTCAATGATTTTGCCAGATTTCTCTTTGCTTTGCGCAAATTTAGTATCTGAAACGACTACTACTTTTAGGTTATTTGTTTTTAAGGAATCTGATTTTTGTGCATAAGAAAAAAACGTAGCTAGTGCAAAAGCACCTATACTAATTGATTTTTTGTTCATTTTAGGTTAATACATAATTTTAATAAATCTGGGAGAAAAGCACAGAATTTACCCATACTCAAACTTTTTTTCCCGAAAGTTTGTTACTCAACGAATGTGGCAGGTCTCCTGGCTTGCGTCTTGTTATCGACCTTCTCATTCGCCAAGGCAAACAATG
>NZ_JBIIWV010000214.1:0-3169 GCF_044338735.1 Flavobacterium sp.
AAGATACCAGTTACTAATAAACTACCGGCTAAAAACCCACTATTCACTTTAAACATTGAGGAATCTATTTCTAATCCTTTAGATTTTATTCCTCGTTTTTGGTCAAATAAACTAATAACTATCATTACAGCTACACAGATTACAAATACAAATCCCATACGGTCAATGAATGGAATTTCATACAAACTTGTTCCATTTTCTTGAGGGACTAATACAGCGAAACCTGTTGAATTTAAAAATTCTAAATTCATCCAATTGGGTAAAAACTTAAATACAACTGACAATATGAAACCTCCAATGGTTGCAAACATGGCAGCATTTGAACTTGTTTTTTTCCAGAAAAAGCCTAAAATAAACATGGCGAAAACCCCAGGGCTAACGAATCCAGTGTATTCTTGAATAAATTCGAATCCCCCTTTTTTATCAATTCCTAGGTGTGGTGCAATAACTACCGCTAACATCATGGCTATAAAAACAGCCCATTTCCCAACTTGCACCATTTTCTGTTCACTACAATCTACATCAATTTTTTTCTTGTAAATATCCAATGTAAAAATGGTAGCAATACTATTTACTTTTCCTGCCAATGAGGCAACAACCGCAGCGGTTAATGCGGCAAACGATAAACCTTTTAACCCAACTGGCAATAAGTTTAACAATACTGGATATGATCTGTCTGGATTTAGAACGCCATCAGGGCCTAGTAATTCTGTTTGCAAACCACCTTTTGTATAAATTACATAAGCAGCAATACCAGGTAAAACAACAATAACAGGCATTAATAATTTTAAAAAAGCAGCGAATAGAATCCCGCTTCTAGCAGTTTTTAAATCAGCACCTAACGCTCTTTGAGTTATATATTGATTACAGCCCCAATAATTCAAGTTTACAATCCACATACCTCCTAATAAAACGGTAAGTCCTGGCAAACTTGGGAAATTTGAACTATCTTTTTTAAATATCATGTGGAAATGGTCGCCAGATTGATTCAACATATAATTGAATCCGTTTACCATTCCATGTTGTCCATTTAATTCTGCTACTTTATCTAATGCTAAATAAGTAGTTACTAAACCTCCAAAAATTAGGAAAACCACTTGAATGACATCGGTATAACCGATAACTTTCATACCTCCTAAAGAAATAATAATAGCAAAGAATGCCAAACCATACATGCACAAATCAAGATTAATACCTGAAATTCCGTTAATTGCTAATGCCCCAAGGTATAGGATAGAAGTTAAATTAACAATTACATACAACAACAACCAAAAAACAGCCATAATCATAGCAATATCCCCGTTATACCTTTGATTAAGGAACTGCGGCATTGTATATATCTTATTTTTTAGGTAAACAGGAATAAAAAATACGGCTACAATAATTAACGTCAATGCAGACATCCATTCGTAGCTTGCAATAGCCAATCCCATTTTAAACCCATTCCCCGACATAGCAATAAATTGCTCAGACGAAATGTTGGAAGCAATTAGGGAAGTTCCAATAGCCCACCAAGTTAACGATCCTTCAGCCAAGAAGTAATCATGCGAAGCAGAGTTTTTGGCTGTTTGTTTTCTTTTGTAAATCCAATAGCCATATCCAGCTACTATAAAAAAGTAAACTAGAAAGACCATGTAGTCTGCAAATTGTAATGTATTCATAATTTTGTTTTTTAGGTTAATTAAATTAATAGTGTAAAATATTTTAATCTATTTTGATTTTTAAGATACTATTGAAAGTTATTTCTTCCTAACTCTCTGTTCCCATTTCCAAGCGCTTTCCATTGCCTGATCCAAAGACGATGCTGTTTTCCAGCCCAAGACAGTATTCGCTTTATCTGTACTGGCATAAGCCATGGTAACATCTCCTTCTCTTCTGTCAACAATTTTATATGGAAATGGTTTTCCGCTTACTTTTTCAAAGCTTGATATCACTTCAAGAACAGAACTACCAACTCCAGTACCCAAGTTGAAAATTTCAACTTTATCTTCATTTTTATTTTCTAAAAGACGTTCTAAAGCCACTACGTGTGCCTTTGCCAAATCGACTACGTGAATATAATCTCGAATACAAGTTCCATCAACAGTTGGATAATCGTTTCCATACACCATTAATTCCTTCCGCAACCCAATACCTGTCTGTGTAATAAATGGAACCAAATTCTGTGGAACACCAATTGGTAATTCTCCAATTTCAGCTGATGGGTGCGAACCAATTGGATTAAAATATCGCAATAAAATAGCATTGATAGTACTCACTTTTGCAACGTCAGTTATAATTTCTTCACCAATTTGTTTGGTATTTCCATAAGGAGACATTGCGGGTTTGATAGGTTCATTTTCATCAATAGGCATTTCATCCGCCTGACCATAAACCGTACAGGAAGAACTGAAAATAAAGTGGGCTTCTATTTTTTCTTGTAATTCTTGTAATAAATAAATCAGAGAAGCAATATTGTTTTCATAGTATAGCAATGGATTTTTAACGCTTTCACCTACAGCTTTTGAAGCCGCAAAGTGAATCACACTGCTCACATCATTGTGTTTTTTAAAAAAAGCTTGTACCGATGCTTTTTCCCTTAAATCTAATTTTTCAAATTGGGGTTCTTTACCAGTAATAGCTACAATACCTTTTAAAACAGATTCAGATGAATTGGAAAGATTGTCAATAATCACCACATCAAAACCTTTATTTTGTAATTCTACAACTGTGTGTGAACCTATAAATCCTAAACCTCCTGTTACTAATATTTTCATGTCTTATTTACTTTTATAATGTACATCAGATAAATCTCTTAACATTTTAGCGCTTTTTTCAGCCGTAATGTCTCGTTGAGATTCTCCCATCATTTCATATCCTACCATAAATTTTTTAACTGTTGCCGAACGTAATAAGGGTGGATAAAAGTGCATGTGAAATTGCCATTCTGGGTGAAGTTCTCCATCGGTTGGCGCTTGATGAATACCAGAAGAGTAGGGGAAAGAAGTCTCAAAAAGATTGTCGTATTTTATAGTTAATAATTTAAGAATACTAGCATAATCTTCAATTTCATCAAGAGTAAAATCTGTAATTTTTGTGATAGGACGCTTGCAAATAATCATCGTCTCAAATGGCCAAATGGCCCAAAAAGGAACTAAGGCAACAAAATTATTATTTTCAATGACAATGC
>NZ_JBIIWV010000215.1:0-3163 GCF_044338735.1 Flavobacterium sp.
AATGTTCATCGGTTTGAGCATTTTTAGCTGCAGTGCCAAATCCAACTCCTGTTCCAAAATCTTTTAATTGACGTGCACCAACGTTTGAAGTCATGATGATAATAGTGTTACTAAAATCAATTTTTCGTCCTAAACTATCGGTTAAATAGCCATCATCTAGAACTTGCAACATCATATTGAACACATCTGGATGAGCTTTTTCAATCTCATCTAAAAGAACAACGCAATAAGGTTTTCTTCGCACTTTTTCGGTAAGTTGTCCACCTTCTTCATAGCCAACATAGCCTGGAGGCGCACCGACTAAACGTGAAATTGCAAATTTTTCCATGTATTCGCTCATGTCGATTCGTATTAAAGCATCTTCCGAATCGAATAATTCTTTTGCAATTACTTTAGCCAATTGTGTTTTACCTACACCTGTTTGGCCTAAGAAAATAAACGAGCCAATTGGCTTATTTGGATCTTTTAAACCAGCACGATTTCTTTGGATTGATTTTGCAATTTTTTGAACTGCTTCATCTTGTCCAATCACCTTACCTTTAATTAGTTCGGGTAAGTGAGCTAACTTATTACTTTCAGTCTGTGCAATACGATTTACAGGAATTCCTGTCATCATAGACACCACGTCAGCAACGTTGTCCTCGGTTACAATTACTTTATTATTTTTAGAATCTTCTTCCCATTGTTCTTGAGCAATTGCTAAATCTTTTTCAATTCGTTTTTCATCATCTCGAAGTTTAGCAGCTTCTTCATATTTCTGTTTTTTGACTACTGTATTTTTATGTTCTCTTACTTCTTCTAATTGTTTTTCTAATTCTAAGATTTGTTTCGGAACATCAATATTAATGATATGAACACGAGAGCCTGATTCGTCAAGTGCATCAATTGCTTTGTCAGGAAGAAAACGATCGGTCATATAACGATTGGTTAGTTTTACACACGCTTCAATTGCTTCTGGTGTATAAATTACGTTATGATGATCTTCATATTTTGATTTAATATTATTTAAGATGATAATGGTTTCCTCAACTGTTGTTGGCTCTACAATTACTTTTTGAAAACGTCTCTCTAAAGCACCGTCTTTTTCAATGTATTGACGGTATTCATCTAAAGTTGTTGCTCCTACACATTGAATTTCGCCTCGAGCTAAAGCGGGTTTAAACATATTTGATGCATCAAGTGAACCTGTTGCTCCACCAGCACCTACGATAGTGTGAATTTCATCAATAAACAAAATGATGTCGTCGTTTTTTTCAAGCTCGTTCATCACGGCTTTCATTCGCTCTTCAAATTGCCCGCGGTATTTTGTTCCGGCTACTAAGCTCGCTAAATCTAATGTTACAACTCGTTTGTTGAATAAGTTGCGCGACACTTTCTTTTTAATTATTCGTAATGCTAAACCTTCAGCAATAGCTGATTTTCCAACGCCAGGTTCGCCGATTAATAAAGGATTATTCTTTTTTCTTCGGCTTAAAATTTGTGAAACACGTTCGATTTCTTTTTCACGACCAACAACGGGGTCTAATTTACCTTCTTCGGCCATTTCAGTTAAGTCACGACCAAAGTTATCTAAAACCGGGGTTTTCGATTTTTTATTGGTTTTATTTCCAGAAGATGGAGAATTAAAGCCATTATCTTTTAAACTGTCATCTTGTCCTGAATCTTCGTTAAAGGATTCTGCTTTTGGTAAATTTTCTAAATAATCATCTTCGTTTGTCATCATGGCAGTATATTGTTCTTTAACGGTTTCGTAATCAATTTTAATTTTGTGAAGCAATTTGGTGGTAGGGTCATTTTCGTTTCTAAGAATACAAAGCAATAAATGAGCCGTACTAATTTCAGAACTATTAAACAATTTTGCTTCAAGGAACGTAGTTTTTAAAGCTCGTTCGGCTTGTCTAGTTAAATGTAAATTTTTCTTTTCAATATTTTGAATTCCATTTGGATTTGCAGGACTCAATATTTCCACCTTTTTTCTTAGGTGCGAAAAATCAACTGCAAGATTATTTAAAATGGAGATAGCCGTACCGTTTCCATCACGAAGAATACCCAACATTAAATGCTCAGTACCAATGAAATCATGGCCTAAACGCAAGGCTTCTTCTTTACTGTAAGTAATTACATCTTTAACTCTTGGTGAAAAATTATCGTCCATACTGTAGCTATAAATATTAGTAAATATACAAAATCATTAAGGTAAAAACAAAAACCATACCTAACCTTTTATACAATATCGCTAAATGACAAAAAAAAAATGAAAAACAAAAGAAATCTAGTGTTGATTTATAACCAATTTGTAAACAAAATTGTTAATAAAATATCGAAATAAGTCTGTAAAAACACTTTATAAAAGTAGAAAAAGCTGTATATTGGCACGTTTTAGTACTAATTATAATTTTAATATAAATACTTATGTCAGAAGGAGAAAAGTTAATTCCTATTAACATAGAGGAGGAAATGAAATCAGCGTACATCGATTATTCGATGTCTGTTATTGTGTCACGTGCACTTCCTGATGTTAGAGATGGTTTAAAGCCAGTACACCGTAGAGTTTTGTACGGAATGTATGAATTAGGAGTTCTTTCGAACAGAGCCCACAAAAAGTCGGCAAGAATTGTTGGAGAAGTTTTAGGTAAATACCATCCCCATGGAGATACTTCAGTATATGATGCCATGGTGCGTATGGCTCAAGAATGGAGTTTACGTTATTTAATGGTTGACGGACAAGGAAACTTTGGATCGGTTGACGGTGATAGTCCTGCAGCAATGCGTTACACCGAAGCTCGAATGAAAAAGATTTCTGAAGAAATGTTGGCTGATATCGACAAAGAAACGGTTGATTTTCAATTGAACTTTGACGATACTTTGCATGAACCAACCGTAATGCCTACGAAAGTTCCTACCTTATTAATTAATGGTGCTTCAGGAATTGCAGTTGGTATGGCGACCAATATGGCTCCGCATAATTTAACTGAGGTAATTAATGGAACACTAGCTTACATTGATAATAATGAAATTGATATTGATGAATTAATTACTTATATTAAAGCACCTGATTTTCCAACTGGAGGAATTATTTATGGTTATGAAGGTGTTAGGGAAGCATTCAAAACAGGAAGAGGACGTATTGTTATGCGTGCAAAAGTAGGTTTTGAAGAAGTAA
>NZ_JBIIWV010000216.1:0-3145 GCF_044338735.1 Flavobacterium sp.
ACAGAAATTTAGTATTCACCACAATAGATTCGCTAATGGCGATTTTTAATGAAGGAGAATATGCCGATAAAGTTGTTGCGAGAGCTTTAAAAAAAGACAAGCGTTGGGGAAGTCACGATAGAAAATTTGTTGCTGAAACAATTTATGAAATTGTGCGTTGGAAAAGACTTTATGTAGAAATTGCCGAAGTTAAAGAACCGTTTGACAGAGATAAAATTTGGCGCATATTTGCCGTATGGGCTGTTCTTAGAGGATACACCCTACCCGATTGGAAATATTTTGAGGAAACCCCAGTAAGAAGAATCAAAGGAAAATTTGACGAATTAACAAAAACTAGAAAATTCAAAGAGTCAATTCCAGACTGGATGGATGAGTTGGGGGTTAAAGAGTTAGGTGAAGAAATTTGGACCAAAGAATTGTCTGCTCAAAACGAACAAGCAAAAGTAATTTTAAGAGTTAACAAACTTAAAACGACAAAGGAAAAATTAAGAGCAATTTTAATGGATTTAAATATTGAAACCGAGTTTCATAACGATTATCCAGATGCTTTGATATTAACCGAAAGAGCCAATGTGTTTTTAACGGATGCGTTTAAAGACGGTTTTTTTGAAGTACAAGATGCTTCTTCTCAGTTAGTTGCCTACTTTTTAGATGTAAAACCAGGAATGCGAGTGGTTGACACTTGTGCTGGAGCTGGTGGAAAAACGCTGCATTTGGCTTCGTTAATGGAAAATAAAGGACAATTAATTGCAATGGATTTATATGAAAGTAAATTAAAGCAATTAAAAATTAGAGCGAAACGAAACGGTGCATTTAATATTGAACCTAGAGTCATAGAAAGCACTAAAACGATAAAAAAACTACACGAAAAAGCCGATCGCGTTTTGATTGATGCTCCTTGTAGTGGATTAGGTGTTTTAAAGAGAAACCCAGATAGTAAGTGGAAATTACAACCAGAATTTATTGAGAATATTAAAAAAATTCAAGCCGAAGTCTTAGAAAATTATTCCAAAATTGTTAAACCTGGCGGAAAATTAGTGTATGCTACTTGTTCGGTTTTACCTTCAGAAAATCAAGAACAAATTAAGCATTTCTTAAGCACAGAAATTGGAAAAGAGTTTACATTTGTTCAAGATAAAAAAGTATTAGCCCACGAAAGCGGCTTTGACGGATTTTACATGGCATTATTAGAAAGAAAAAAATAAAAAATATGAAGAAAAACATTACCCTATTAACATTTTTATTGTGTTCATTAATTAGTTGGGCACAAATTCCTGCAGGATATTATAACACAGCAATTGGAACTGGTTTAACACTTAAGACCCAATTAAAAAAAATCATAGATGATGTAAATGACGGATTAGCTTCTGAGCGTTTAGCTTTTGATCAAGGTTATGATGGATTACATACAACTTATCTAACATCAGATATAAAATCTAATGGTAGAGTTTGGGATATGTATTCTAATTGTGATTTTATTTTTGGTACCGTAGCAAATGGTGGTCAACAAGATAATGGTTCAAACCCCAGTGGCGAATGTCAACTTTTTAATAGAGAACATACAATTCCTCAAAGCTATTTTGGTAACTCAGTATTACCAATGTTTTCTGATGCTCACTTTGTAATACCTTCAGATAAAATTGTAAATGCAACTCGCGGTGATTTACCTTATGGAAAAGTCGGAACTGCAACTTATACTTCTGGTAATGGTTCTAAAAAAGGAAATAACTTAAATTCTGGATATTCTGTAGGGTATTCATCAACAGTTTTTGAACCAATTGACCAATATAAAGGCGATATTGCAAGAGTTATGTTTTACTTTGTAACGCGTTATGAAAGTCAGTTAAGTTCCTTTTTTACAGCAAGTTCATCAACTTCTAAAGTGATGTTTGATGGTTCAACTGGAAAATCTTTTAGTGATACTTTTTTAAATATCTTTCTTACTTGGCATATACAAGATCCTGTAAGTCAAAAAGAAATTGACAGAAATAATGCCATTTATATTCGTCAAAACAACAGAAATCCTTTTATTGATACTCCTGCGTATGTTTGCCAAATTTGGACTTCACAATGTACAGCATTATCAAATAATTTATTTAAATTAGAAAATACAGTTTCAATTTATCCGAATCCTGTTAGCAATAATGAGGTTTTTATTTCAACCTTAAGTGAATTAAAATCAATTGTTTTATACAACATCAACGGACAAATCATTCAAGAAATTAAGAATCCATCAAGAATTAATGAAGCTTATAAAGTATCAAATTTACCAAAAGGGTTCTATTTAATACAATTAGCCTCTGAAAACGAATCGATCACTAAAAAAATTATGGTCGATTAATTTAAGTTTACAACTACAAAAAAGCCTTTTCAATGAAGAGGCTTTTTTGTTTTCGATACTACTCTATTAATGACAATTGGCTTCAGATTGCACAAACAAACTTAAATTACTAGGTGATAAATAGGGAATATCTAATCCTAAACCTCTAATAATAAATAACATTCCTATTAAAACTGCTACTATAGGTATCATTTTTTGCAAAGTTCTTCTGAAAGAAATTGATAGTAGGTTTGATACATATATTACGGCTGTTAATAAAGGAATCGTTCCCAACCCAAAAAGCAACATATATACAATTCCCATTGAAACACTCTGCATGGCAATAGCTCCAAAAATAGCTACATATACCATTCCACAGGGTAAAAAACCATTTAGTAAACCTATTGTAAAAAGCGATTGATAACTTTTTGATTTGAATTGTTGCCCTAAACTCGATTTGAGTTTTGAAACAACTCGATAAACAGGTTTTGAAAAATTATATTTAGCAAATACATTTTCTGGAATAATTGCTACCATTATCATTAGAATTCCAACTATAATAGACAATTTTTGTTGTATTCCTGCCAAATAAAAAGTTCTTCCCAATAAACCAAAAATAAGGCCTAATATTCCATAAGCAGTTAATTTTCCTAAATGGTATGTGATGATTTGAGTTACTTTTTTTGCTTCGTTTGTTCGATCTACAGGTAGCATCATAGCAATGGGTCCGCACATTCCAATGCAGTGAAAACTACTAATTAAACCAAATATGAAAGCGGTATAAAGCATTATAAATCAATTGATTGTTTATTAATGTATTCAATT
>NZ_JBIIWV010000069.1:0-10800 GCF_044338735.1 Flavobacterium sp.
TGCGATTTTTGATCCTGACATTGTGCTACCAATCCGGTAGGAATATGAGTTAAACGAACCGCCGATTTTGTAGTATTTACCGATTGCCCTCCTGGACCTGACGAACAGAAAAAATCAACACGAACATCATTCATATCAATTTGAACATCAAACTCCTCTGCTTCAGGCAAAACCATTACAGTTGCTGCTGAAGTGTGCACACGACCTTGCGTTTCAGTTTGTGGTACGCGTTGAACGCGATGAACGCCTGCTTCATATTTCAATGTTCCATAAACATCTTCTCCAGATACTTCAAAAATAACTTCTTTAAACCCGCCAGAAGTTCCTTCATTCATATCTACAACCGAAGTTCTCCAACCTTTAGCATCGCAATATTTTGTATACATTCGGTATAAATCACCTGCAAAAATAGACGCTTCATCACCACCAGTACCTGCACGAATTTCCACCATTACGTTTTTAGCGTCTTCTGGATCTTTTGGAATCAGCATGAACTTAATTTCTTCCTCTAATTGAGGTAAACGATCCTTTGCTTCATCTAACTGCATTTTGGCCATTTCAACCATTTCAGCATCCGAACCATCAGCAATAATTTCATTCGCCTCTTTGACATTTCCGTCTAGGTTGATGTATTCATCTCGCTTATCTACTAAGGCTTTTAAGTCTTTGTATTCTTTATTCAATTGCACGTAACGTTTTTGATCGGCAATAACATCAGGTTGAATAATCAAATCTGAAATTTCGTCGAAACGTTGCTTAACATATTGTAATCTATCTAACATAGTAGTCTTTTATTTTGGTTTGCAAAGTTACAATTTTAGTTGAAAGTTTAAAAGCATAAGTGTTTAAAAGTTTTTTCAACTGAAAATCAATAGATTAAAAATTTTATTTAAAATAAGTCTAAATAAATTTTGTGATTTATTTTTCTTGTAATATTTTTGCACTGTTATTTTAATTAAATCTAAATAAGATGTATAAAAATATATTTATCGCTAGCTTTTTATTTATTTCATTACAAGGAATTGCTCAAGCTTCATATCAATCAATTAACGAATACAGTAGTATTGAAAATGACACCGTTAAAAGATTGAAAGAAGTAGTAGTAGAAAAAAATCCATCAAATTCTAAAACTAATGCAGGGAAAACAGGGATAAAAGCAATGGATTTACCTCAGGCGATTTCAGTGATTTCTAAAGAAGAATTAAGAAACCAACAGGTAGCAACTGTTGCTGATATTTTAAAAAATGCCAATGGAGTTTATATCATGGGAGCTACTGGAGGCTATCAAGAAGAAATTGCATCAAGAGGTTTTTCATTATCTAGCAACAATACTTTTAAAAACGGAATTCGTTATTTTAATGGTATGATGCTTGAAACTAGCGGATTAGAAAAAGTTGAATTCCTAAAAGGGAGTGCGGCCATGCTGTATGGAAATGTTTCGCCGGGTGGAATATTAAATTTGGTTACCAAAAAACCCCGTTATGAATTTGGTGGCGAAATAAGTTTTGCTAACGCTAGTTTTAATACATACAAACCAACTTTTGATATGTATGGAAGTTTGAACAAAACAAAATCAATTGGATTTCGATTGTATGGTGCTTATGAAAAAGCCGACAGTTATAGAAACAATGTAAACTCCGAACGTTATTATTTTAATCCGTCATTTGAATTTCAATTAGGAAAAAATACTGATTTATTAATTGAAACCGATTTTACTAACGACAGTAGAACTCCTGATTTTGGCGCTGGAATTATTGATTATCAAATAGTTTCAATACCTAGAACTCGTTTTTTAGGAGTAAGTTGGGGATATTATGATAGCGAACAATTAGCTAACACGATAACACTTTCACATACTATTAATTCTAATTGGAACCTAAAATTTGTCAATGGTGTTCGATTTTACTCTACTGATTTGTTTTCAAACACTCGACCAAATTCAGGAACAAACGGTGCCGTACAACCAAATGGAAATTGGAATAGAAGCATTCAACGCACTCAAGCAAAAGACAATTACATTATTCAGCAATTGGATTTAACAGGCGAATTTAAAACAGGTAAATTAGACCACAAAGTATTAGTTGGCGCTGATGTTGAAAATTTTAAAACACAAACAACCGTTTACAATTCTTTTGCTAATTATGACACCATAAATATTTTTGAAGATTACAATGCTGCTGCAGAGCCTGTTATTCCTAATTTAAGCAAAAACACCTTAACCACTGCTCCTATTAGCCGTTTTGGATTGTATGCTCAAGATTTTATTTCGTTTTCAGAAAAATGGAAAGCTTTAGCAGGAATTCGCTATAGTTATCAAGATACAGAAAGCAATGTCTATAAATATGCAGACCTTTCAAATGCTACAACCGTTAATAATGATGGTGCTTTTTCTCCAAAATTTGGCATTATTTATAAACCTACAAAAAATCATACTTTATTTGCTTCTTACTCCAATTCTTTTGAATTAAACACAGGACAAAATGAGAGTGGCGCAAGTTTAGATCCTTCAATTGTGGATCAATTTGAAGTGGGCATAAAAAACATTTTATTCAAAAATAAATTGTTTATAAACCTGACACTGTACCAAATTTCGAATGATACTTTTTACCAACAATCGCTTTCAAACGGCAATACTTATTCCTATATTAAAGTTTTAGCAGGCGAAGTAATCAGTAAAGGCCTTGAAATTGATATTACAGCAAATCCAATAAACGGATTATCTATTATTGCGGGCTATAGTTTTAATGAAACTAAATTTAGAACAAGCGATTACTATATTTCAGGTAGTCAATTGCGCTACAATCCTAAAAACACCGCAAACTTAAGTGCCAATTATCAATTTAAAAACGGTCGATTTAAAAATCTAAACATTGGTATTATTAATACCTATTTTGGAGAACGTTATGCCGGAAGATCAACCCGAGCACAAGTTGCAAACGACAGTAGAAAATTAATTTATTTATCCGATTTTTTTCAATCTGATCTTACGCTAAGTTATTCCTTTTATAAATTTACTTTACGTTCTAAATTGAGTAATGTATTTAACGAATTAAATTATAATGTTCATGATGACAATAGTGTGAATCCTATTGCGCCAAGAAATTATTCCATTGCATTAAACTATACTTTTTAATATGCTATGAAACCACGAAAATTAGTTAGAGATCAACACCGCGATTTTGGCTACTTTTATACCCCCAATAACGCAGAATTACAATTCGTTCCACTAATCATAAAAAAATCCCAATCTTACAATTGGGATTTTTATTTCTATTTCAACTTCCTAAAAAACTCCAATAAAATAGCATCATTTACTTTTTCGGGTGTGAAAATTTCTAAAATACTTGGTTTTTCATTCTGAGCAAGAAATACAGAAAATTGTTGGTCTAATGAAGTTTCATCCGTTACTTTAAAATAATCCAAACCATACATTTTAGCCAAATGCAAGGCATTCAACTGGTGCGACGTTTCAAAAAAGGTATTGAATGTTTCGGTTTCTTCATGTCCAGGCAATATTCTAAAAATGCCGCCACCACCATTATTTATCAATATAATTTTAAAGTTTGAAGGGATGTAATTATTCCATAACGCATTGCTGTCATATAAAAAACCAATATCACCCGTAATTAAAACTGTGGGCAATGTACTTACTGCTGAAGCTCCAATTGCTGTAGACGTACTTCCATCGATGCCACTCGTTCCTCGATTGCAGAAAACAGGAATAGACGACGCCACATCAAACAACTGCATATAGCGAATTGCCGAACTATTACTGACTTGCAACTGGCAATTTTCGGGTAAATTTTGACAAATAAAATCAAACACTTTAAAATCGGAAAATGGAATTTTTGAATTGTATTCTTGGTGTTTCGCTACTCTATCTTTCCAAATAGACAGAATACCCGATTTATAAGTACTTTCAAATGTGTCTTCAGTCAATAACTGACTTAAAAACACATTAATTTTAGTTTCAAAATGATTCGTAAGCGCTCCAAAAGTATCATACGCCCTTAATTCGTCAATGTGCCAATGGAGTTCTGGTTTGTAGTTTCGCAAAAACGCTTTGATTCGTTTAGAAACTACCATTCCTCCAAAAGTCAATAGAATTTCAGGCTGAAACGCTTTGAGTTCTGCTTCATCAAATGGCGTAATCAATGTATCAATTTGATCAATGAAAGTTGGATGATTTAAATTAGATGTTTTTTCGGTTAAAACGACTACACTTGGATCATTTGCTAAAAGTTCTAAATAGTGTTGCTCCACCGAGTTTGGAAATAACTCACCTACTAAAACTAATTTTTTAGTGGCGTTTTTCCAAACAGCAAGCGTTGCAGGATCCATTACAAATGGTTTTTCTTCGTTAGTAAACTCAATGATTTTAGGATGTACTTGTAAATCAGAAACCGTTTCATACAAAGGCTCTTCAAACGGAACATTAATATGTACTGGACCTTTTTTCGCAACCGAAATATGCAATGCCATTTGCACGAGATGATCATTTTCTAGCGAATTATTTTCGGATAAATTAGCATTGAATAAACTATGATTTGCAAATACATTTTCTTGACGAATGGTTTGTCCGTCGCCAATATCAATTTTATGTTGTGGTCGGTCTGCCGAAAGCACCACTAAAGGAATTTGGCTATAAAAAGCTTCGGCAAAAGCTGGATAATAATTCAATAACGCCGAACCCGAAGTACATACAACAACAACTGGTTGCTGAATTTGTTGTGCAATTCCCAATGCAAAAAAAGCTGCACAACGCTCATCTGCTACACTGTAGCATTTGAAAAACGGATTATTTGTAAATCCAATCGTCAAAGGCGCATTTCTTGAACCAGGAGAAATTACAATATGTTTCACTCCTTTTTGCTGACAAATTTCTAAAATGCTTTGCGCTAAAGGAATTTTCGGATACTTCATTGTGATTATTTGTAAGCTACAAAGTTACAAAGTTGCTGAGTATAATTATACAGTTTAAATCAAAAATACTACTTTTGAACTATGGAAATAAAAATCAGACCTTATCAAGTTGAAGATACTGCTGCCATTTTAGACATCATTAACGATGCTATTCTAAATTCAACAGCTTTATACGATTACACTATTCGCACATTAGCTGCTCAAAAGGCTATTTTTGAAGAGAAACTGTTGAAAGGTTATCCAATAGTTATTGCCGATATGAATGGCGAAGTTGTAGGTTTTGGCTATTATAGTGAATTTAGATTTAGAGAAGCTTATAAATTTACTGCTGAACATTCAGTATATGCTCATAAAAACCACATCGGCAAAGGAATTGGCAAACTACTATTAACCGAATTAATTAGTTTAGCAAAACAACAAAATTTGCACACGTTAATTGGTGTCATCGATTCTGAAAATACTTCTAGTATCGATTTTCATAAGAAATTTGGCTTTGAAGAAGTAGGTTTTATCAAAGAATCCGGTTATAAATTTGACCGCTGGTTGCATTCGGTTATTGTACAGAAAATGCTTTAAAATTAGTCACAGTATTCAGTCACAGTTAACAAAATACTGAACACTGAGACTGCGACTATTGACTATATTATTTCCCTTCAATCCAATTAATGATTTCGGCATCTGTGGGTAACGTACTTGGAGCAACCACTTTTTCTAATTCTCCATTCGAATTAATAAGGTATTTTTGAAAATTCCATTGTACATTGCTATCTTCTAATCCGTTTTTAGCTTTTTGGGTTAAAAATTGGTACACAGGATGCATGTCATTTCCTTTAACCGAAATTTTTGACATCATGGGAAAGGTAACTCCATAATTTTTTTGACAAAACGAAGCAATTTGCGCATTACTTCCAGGTTCTTGTGATCCAAAATTATTAGCGGGAAAACCTACGATTACAAGATTTTGATCTTTATACTGATTATAAACCGCTTGTAATTGCTCATATTGAGGTGTTAATCCACATTCTGAAGCCGTATTTACAATGATTATTCTCTTTCCTTTTAAGGTTGCAAAATCAAATTCGTCACCTGACAAGTCCTGAGCTTTAAATTGGTAAATTGTTTCTTTTGTCGTAGAAGTTGCTATTGTAATTGTTTCTTTTTTTTGTGCCTGATTTTGACAACTCCATAAGGAAATTGCTAAAAACAGAAGTAGTGATTTTTTCATGATCATATTTTTATCAAATGTAATTAATTGTTAATGATATTGTTGCTAAACATTTCATAAAAAAAGGCTATCAAAAAGACAGCCTTAATTTTATATTTAATTATTTTTTCAAATGCTTTTTATATGGATTATAAGCAATAGCCGCAATTACCAATACAACTGCAAGTATGATGAAATAATAAGTAACATTTTGTTTTTCACCCGAAGCATAACTGTGTAAACCGCTCAAGTGGAAATTAACTCCAAAATACGTCATTAAAATCGAAGCAAAAGCCAAAACACTCATTACGCTATATATCCAACGCCCACGTAATGCAGGAACAAATCGTGCGTGAATTACAAATGCATACACCATAATACTAATCAACGCCCAAGTTTCTTTTGGGTCCCAACCCCAATAACGTCCCCAACTTTCATTAGCCCATTGTCCACCAAGGAAGTTTCCTATGGTTAACATTACTAAACCAACTGTTAGAGCCATTTCATTGATATAAGTAATTTCGTCAATACTCAACTTGATTTTATTTTTATTTTTTGCATTGGTAAAAATCATTAAGAACAAAGCGACTAAACCAAGTACCATAGCTAAGGTAAACGGACCGTAACTAGCAACAATAACCGCAACGTGAATCATTAACCAATAAGAATTTAATACCGGTTGTAAATTTCCGATAGAAGGATCCATCCATTGCCAATGTGCTACCATCAATATAATAGAAACTACAAATGTCGTAGAAGCTACGGTTAACTTTGATTTTCTTCCAAAAGCAAGACCGAAAAACATGGTTGCCCAAGCTACATATATCATACTTTCATAGGCATCACTCCAAGGTGCATGACCTGAAATATACCATCGAATGGCTAATCCAAGCGTGTGTAAAACAAAAAACAACGCAATTATACCATGAAAGACATTTATACTTAATCGCGTAAATTTATTATCCTTAAAAATTTGTACGATACAAAAAGCCAACATCAAAACCCCAGCCAACATATATAAATAGAATAGTCGTTTGAAAATATCGTACTTATTGTACATGATTTCAGAATTTATTTTACTTTCTGAAAGCATTACTGACTTACCATACTTTTTTTGATAGTCGGTTAAACCTTTTAATAAACTATTTGGCAACTTATAATCATCATTCAAAGTAGATTTATCAACGGCATTCAAATAAAACGGAACAATATTTTTAATGGAATCCAAATCGGTTCCTGTAGGTTTATTGATTTCTAAATAAGACAACCATTTATTGGTTTTATCGCCCGGTACCGGAAATACTTTTAATATCTGACCACTTAACGCCGAATAGAATAAATTCACTTTTTTATCGGCATCAATAAAATCTTTTTGAAATTGATTAGGCACAGGTTCTTTATAAGCCGCATCTAAATAATTCGCCAATTTATAACCGCCTTTTTCATCAAAAAAGGAAACTAATGGTGCATATTTTGCTTCTTTTTCAAGGCCAATTATTTTACGAATACTGTCATTTCCTCTTTTCAAATAAATAATAGGTAAATTATACCAATATTGAGGAAACTGCGTCATTGATAAAAATACTTGATCCGAATTCATTCCTTCATACGTATCACTTTTTGATACTTTTCGAAGTAATTCAGATGAAAACGTATTGATAGGTTTCATACGCCCTGCATCTTGTATGACTACTTTTCCAAATTCAGAAGCATGGTCTTCAGAAACTAAATGCTCTTTCAACAGTTTTAGTGTTTCCTCTTTACTTAGTTGTTTAGAATGTTGTGCAAAACCGATTGTTGAAAACAGCAATAATGCAATTCCTAGTAACTGATTTTTCTTTGCTTTTACTTTTTCTAATTTGTCTTTCAAACTAGCAAAACGCGTGTTTTTATTAAACAAAATAGCCATCATCCCAAAATACAATATGAAATATCCAATATAAGTAATCCAAGTGCCCCAAAAATCATGACTTACCGATAATTGCGTTCCTTTTTCATCTGGATCAAAACCCGATTGAAACAATCTATAACCTCTGTAATCTAGGATATTATTCATAAAGATACTGTCTTTAAAGGTGTTCTTATTTTCAGTATCAATTACTTCGACTTTACTTTTAAAAGCAGAATAACTTTTATCTGTTCCTGGATATTTATCGGCTATAAAATCGTCTAATTTAATATTGAAAGGTGTGTTGTAAATTTTACTTCCAAAGAATAAGGTAAATTCTAATTTTCCAATTTTTACACTTTGTGGAACTCCCTGTTTTCCTTTTGAACCCACAAGTGTTACCGTTTCTTCTTTTCCTTGACTTTTTACTTTAACAATTAATGCATCATCTGTTTGTTTGTCTTTAAAATCATTATTAGATTCTAAGGTCATTTCGCCTTTAATAGCCGGTTCTGGAAATACAAATTGTGCGCCGCCCATGTTGTATAACGATCGTAATAATAAGGCTTGAGGTGTATTTTTTGTAACTTGACCTTGAAATTTATCGGCCATGCGCATAAAGTTTCCATCAAATGGCGACTGTATGGTGTAGGCTTCTCCTATTTTGGAAATATTAATAGCTCCTTCAGTAAATTTATTGAAGGCAAACAAAATATTGTGTAGGTTTTGCACTTCACCTTCCTTTAAATAATGCTCGTGGCGAGTTCCTCCACTCGATTCCACCATTTTAATCATTAATGTTCCGTTTTCAGTAGGTTTAATAGTTTCCTTTCCATTTAAAATAAAAGACTCATGAACTACTTCGAAAGGAATATCACTGAATTCGCCACCCATTGAAAAATCATTACTAGCAAAAAGATTTAAAAATGCATCGTCTTTAACTTCAGGCGCTAAAATCAAATCTTTTTCAAAGGTTTTTCGTTTCATTTCTCCTTTGTATTCGCCATCAACTAATACAGTCAAATACGGTTTATCTGAATAAACAATATTTGCCGATTCGCCTTCTCTAATTGGCATCATTCCTTCATAGCTAATATATCTTGTAACAAATGCTCCTACAATAATTAGTATAAATGATAGGTGTAATATTAGTGTTGCCCAATTTTCTTTTTTATGTAATTGATAGCGTTTCATATTACCTATGAAATTGATTACAAAAAATACCATTATGGCTTCAAACCACCACTTGTTATATACAACAACTCTTGCAGTATCAGTATTATAGGCATCTTCTATAAAAGTTCCAGCGGCCATTGCTACAGCAAAAAATATGAACAAAAAGGCCATTAAACGAGTCGAAAACAAAAAAGAGCTTATTTTTTTTTCCATGTGAAATGAGGAATGTATTTTTAAAAATTGACACAAATGTACTTAATTACAAAATACTATTTGTAAAGTTTAACAAAGGATTTACTATTTTTTATGCATCGTTTAAGTTAAAACAGCATTTTAATTTCTTTAAGATCAAAAATTGATTGTATATCGTTTTCTAATTCCAATTGTAATTTTCCTTCAAGGGTAACCGCAATAATTTTACCTACAAATTGATTACCATTACCATCTTCAAAAGCTGAAACAACTCCTCGTTTATACAATAATTCATGATAGCGTTCCCAATAAAAATTAGCACCTATTTTTTGTGCATTTTCCAAATTAAATTGCAGTTGATTGGCTATTTTAAACATAATTTCCTCTTTATCAAAAGTTTTCCTTTCTAAAAGTGCCAATGAAGAAGCTTGTGGTAAATTCTCAAAATGAAGTTGATTCACATTAATACCAATTCCAATAATAGAAACTATTTCCTGTTGGTTCTTAAAACTGTTCTCAATCAAAACACCGCCAATCTTTTTATTTTCTGCCAAAATGTCGTTTGGCCACTTAATTTGAAATTTGATCAAACTTATCGATTGTAAAGCTTCCACAATGCTCAATGATACAATGCAATTTAATTCAAATAAATTAATCGAAGATTCTTGCAAATTATGATATAGTAAGCTAAAAGTCAATCCTTTATCACTTTCTGAAATCCAAGAAGCGCCACGTTGACCTTTCCCATCAGTTTGTTGATTGGCCACTACAATCGTATAATTTTCAGCAATTGCTTCTTGTGCCAATTCCTTCAAAAAACGATTGGTTGAATCTATGGCATTGAGTTTGATTATCTTCATTTACTACGAATAAGTTTTAATCTTATGTTAAGGTTCAAAAATAATGACAAAATTTGATACCTTTGCATAAATTCAAAAATAATAAATGGCGAAGAAGCAGATTAATAATGATGATTTATTAGCAAACATCATCAAAGGGATTGAAGACGTAAAAGGAGAAAACATTGATATTCTAGATTTAAGAGCAATTGACAATACTGTTTGTGACTATTTTGTAATTTGCAATGGAAACTCAAACACACAAGTCAATGCAATTGTAGGTTCTATTCAAAAATTAGTTTCAAAAGAGTTAAAAGACAAACCATGGCATGTGGAAGGTACAGAAAATGGCGAATGGGTTTTAATGGATTATGTAAACATTGTAGTTCATGTTTTTCAAAAACATATTCGCGAGTATTACCGAATTGAAAGTTTATGGGGTGATGCAAATATTACAACAATTGAAACAAAATACTAAAAATTTTTATGGCACAAAACACTGATAATAATTCTGGCTTTAAATTTAGTCCATGGATGAGTATTTTACTTGTTCTTGCTGTATTTTTTACAATCAGTCT
>NZ_JBIIWV010000217.1:0-3112 GCF_044338735.1 Flavobacterium sp.
ACTCCGTTATTATCAATATCGATTCGTTCAGCATTAGGAACGGCCGGCAAACCTGGCATACGCATAACATCTCCTAAAAGTGGTACTACAAAACCAGCTCCAGAAGAAATTTCAAATTCACGAACGGTAATATCAAAATTCGTTGGGCGACCAATTAACTTTTCATTATCAGAAAAACTTGCAGGTGTTTTTGCCATACATACCGAAAAATGACTAAAACCTAAATCGTTGATCATTTTTAATTGGGCTTTAGATTTTGATGAAAACTCAACCGAATTTGCTCCATAAATTTCTTTTGCAACCACATTAATTTTATGCTCAATGCTGTCAGATGGTTGGTATAAAGGCTTGTAATTTGCAGTTCCACTTTCAATTGCTGCAACTACATTTTGAGCCACTTCGGCCGAACCTTTTCCTCCATGAACAAAAGCGGTACTCACAATAGCTGTTACAGCTTTTGTAGCACAAAGTTCTTTTAACTTGTCATATTCTGCCTGAGTATCATCTGGAAAAGCGTTGATACAAACCACTGGATTGATTCCAAATTTCTGAATGTTTTCGATGTGCTTTTCTAAATTACAAAAGCCTTTTTCAATAGCGCTTACATTTTCTGTTTTGAAATCTTCAGCGGCTAATCCCGCATGGTGTTTTATTGCTCTTATTGTTGCAACTAAAACAACCGCATCAGGTTTTAAACCACTTTGTTCGCATTTAATATGCAAAAACTTCTCAGCGCCTAAATCGGCGCCAAAACCTGCTTCTGTTACAACGTAATCACCCAGAGATAATCCCATTTTAGTTGCAATAGCCGTATTGGTTCCTTGTGCAATACTGGCAAATGGTCCACCATGCAAAATAGCTGGATTTCCGTCGATGGTTTGGACTAAATTGGGTTTAATTGCATCTTTCAATAACGTTGCCATTGCTCCTACCACATTTAAATCTCTTGCGAAAATAGCTTTTCCGTCCAAGGTTTTACCAACGAATATATTTCCTAATCGTATTTTCAAATCTGCTAAATCTTTCGCCAAGCATAAAATCGCCATGACTTCTGATGCAGGCGTAATATTGAAACCATCTTCACGCATGGTTCCATTCGCTTTAGCGCCAACTCCAATAATAATTTGGCGCAACGAACGATCATTCATATCCATCACCCTTTTCCATGCTATCGATTTTGGGTCTAGATTTAAGGAATATTTAGTGTTTTGTAAATTATTATCAATTACCGCCGAAAGCAAGTTATTCGCTTTTTCAATTGCCGAAAAATCGCCTGTGAAATGCAAATTAATATCTTCCATAGGCAACACTTGAACATAACCGCCACCAGCAGCTCCGCCTTTTAAACCAAAAACAGGTCCAAGAGAAGGCTCGCGTAAAACTGCAATTGCTTTTTTACCAATATAATTCAATCCGTCAGTTAAACCAATAGACATGGTGGTTTTACCTTCCCCATATTTGGTTGGCGACATAGCAGAAACTAAAATTAGTTTTCCTTTTGGATGTTCTTGTTGTAAGTGTAACGGTAATTTGGCCTTGTATTTGCCATAATATTCTAAATCGTCTTCTGAAATATTTATTTTTTTAGCAATATCTTTTATGTGAGACATCTTTGCATTTTGCGCAATTTCAATATCTGATGGAAATGTAGACATGTTATTGTGATTTAATTTGGGTAAAAGTTGTGATTCTAATAATAAAAAAGCCCTGCAAGATTATAGAAACCTTGCAGGTCAATATTTTATTCTAACGACAACGTAATCTGACCGTCTTCGTCTAATTCGGTTTGTATGTCGTCTGAAAGATTACTTTCATCTGAAACTTCCATTTCTTCAGGAGCTATTTCTTCCGGTTCATCATACGGTAACGATTCTAATAAATTGATTTGTTTCAACTTATCAATAGTTAATTGGTTACCTAAAGCTTTAATCCCTTTAACAGATATAAATTGCTCTAAATCAATAGTTTGATTTTCTTTTTGAATTCCTCTTACTTTGGTAAAAATTACCTCAGCAACCGGACGCCAATCAGTTGAAACGATTTCTAATTGCGATTTTTCATGTTCGGTAATGAAGATTTCTTCTTTGTTTTCGTTTTCAACTAAGAAACGTTTCACAAAATAACGATCTTTTTCGCCACAATAATAAATACATGAAACCGGCTTATTTGGATTCCATTTTTCCAACACAATCATATCTTCTTCGAAATGCGTAGTCAATTCTGGAATAATCGTTTTTAGTTTACCTGATTGATTCACAATCAACAAACGATCATTTGGTCGGAATTCACCCAACAACTCGCCTCTTCCATCTACATTCAAGCGTTGTACCGTATCATCAAACCAAACTTTTCTTGGACGTAAAGTAGAAATTCCTTTCTCTTTTAACTCAATTTTTTTGATTGGATATTTGGTCACTGTATTGCCACGAGAAGCTCTTCCTTTGATAGCAATATCAGTGAAATCAACATCCCATTTTAGTTTTTTCACGCTACCTACTTGACGTAATAAAATCGTTACTACTTCGGCTTCACCATTTGGATTGGCAGAAAAATACAGTACCATGGAACCTTTATTTTCTTGTGTTAAATCGTAAAATTTATCACGAGTAACACCCGAAACATTGAAGCGTTTTATAAAAGTAGAACCGTTATTACCATCACGATACATCATGTTGTAAATTGTTCTTTTGTCGTTTTTATCAAAAACAGCAATATGAATAATGTCTTTTCCAACGAATTTTTTGTCATCCACTTTTGCTACCATCATTTTTCCATCGCGAAGGAAAACAATTACATCATCAATATCTGAACAATCAGCTACATATTCGTCTTTCTTTAAACCCGTTCCAAAGAACCCTTCTTCCCGATTTACATATAATTTTGTATTTCTTAAAACTACTTTTGTAGCCTCAATAGTATCAAAACTTCTTAATTCTGTTTGACGTTCGCGCCCAATTCCATATTTATCTTTTAATCTTTGAAAGAAATCTATCGTGTACTCAATAATATGGTCCAAATGGTATTTCACTTGTTCCATTTCGGCTTCCAATTTCGAAATTGCATCATCCGCTTTATCCGAGTCGAAACGCGTAATACGAATCATTGGAATTTG
>NZ_JBIIWV010000218.1:0-3110 GCF_044338735.1 Flavobacterium sp.
TTGTTGTGGTGTGTTTAATTCCTAAAGGCGTTTGCACATCAATATTCTTATAATCAAGTGTTTTGCTCAATTCATACGCCATTATTTCTCCTATCCGTTCAATGTTTTTTCGAAAACGCATGCTGTCATTTTGGATGTTCACATCACGAATTTGCGCCAAAAAATGATTGAGAATACTATTTTGCTCTGAAATATAATGAATGTGCATTGGATTTATTTTTTATTTTCAGGTTAAAAGTACAAAAAATCGCTATTTTTGTACCAATTTAAAAGCTATTATTATGTTTGCCGAATTTGCATTTCCCATTTTTGAACAAAGTATCAAAACCTATCACATTGTTGACGACGTGTATCAACCTGTTGTAAATCCTTTTGAAAAAGGAACAATTGAATATTTGCTATTCGCAAAAAATTGGGTAGACACGGTGCAATGGCATTATGAAGATATAGTTCGTGACCCAAATATTGATCCGGTTGCTGCTTTAGATTTGAAACGTAAAATTGATGCTTCAAACCAAGTTCGTACCGATATGGTGGAGTACATTGATAGTTATTTCTTAGATAAATACAAAAATGTTCAGGTTAAAACAAATGCAAAAATCAATACTGAAAGTCCAGCTTGGGCTATTGACCGTTTATCAATTTTGGCTTTGAAAATTTACCATATGAATGAAGAGGCAACTCGTGCCGAAGCATCAGTAGAACACAGAGCAAAATGTCAAGAAAAATTAAATGTTTTGTTAGACCAAAAAAACGACATGTTTACTTCAATCAGTCAATTAATTGAAGATATTGAAGCAGGCGACAAATACATGAAAGTGTACAAACAAATGAAAATGTACAACGACGAGGAGTTAAATCCGGTGTTGTATCAAAATAAAAAATAGTATTCTATTGCTATCTAAACCAAAACATATATTGGTAATAAGGCTCTCAGCCATGGGTGATGTCGCAATGACAGTTCCTGTGTTGAGAGCCTTAGTTTTACAACATCCCGATGTAAAAATAACGATGGTTTCAAGACCATTCTTCCAACCTTTTTTTGAAGGCATTCCGAATGTCAATTTCTTTGGAGTAGATTTGAAAGAACGACACAAAGGTTTCTTAGGTTTATTCCTATTGTTTTCTGATTTACGTAAATTGGATATTGATTTGGTTGCCGATTTACATAATGTGCTTCGCTCAAAAGTAGTTCGAACATTATTTGCGTTAAGCGGGATAAAAGTAGCTGCAACCGATAAAGGTAGAGCCGAAAAAAAAGCGTTAACTAGTTTGACCAATAAAGTTTTTGCTCCAGTAAAACCAATGATTGAAAGTCATGTGGATGCATTCAAACAACTTGGATTTTCAATTGATTTAGCGAATCCTAAATTTCCTGAAAAAGCTATTTTATCGGATGAAATCATTTCTTTTACAGGAACTAAAAATCAAAATTGGATTGGAATTGCCCCTTTTGCACAATACGAAAATAAAGTCTATCCACAAGATTTAATGCAACAAGTAATAGACGATTTAGCTAAAAATAAAAACGTTAAAATCTTCTTGTTTGGTGGTGGACCAACAGAGATTCAAAAATTAAATCAATTACAAAACAACCACGAAAATGTAATGGTTGTAGCCGGAAAATTGTCATTTGAAGCCGAAATACAATTAATTTCCAATTTAGACATCATGCTTTCCATGGATTCTGGAAACTCACATATTTCGTCTATGTTAGGTGTAAAAGTTATTACACTTTGGGGCGCTACCCATCCTTTTGCAGGTTTCAAACCATTTAACCAACCCGATGATTTTTGTTTGACTTCAGATAGAAAACAATATCCATTTTTACCTACTTCGGTGTACGGAAATAAAAAAGTAGCAGGCTATGAAAATGCAATGCGAACGATTTTACCTTTTCAGGTCATTGAAAAAATAAATTCCAATCTTACCTAAATAAAATTGGAATTTGGATTTTTTTATTTGGAATTTTGCCCACTAAACATCATCAAAATCAATTTTAATGGTTGTCGTTGTTGGATACGCTTGACACGCTAAAGTCAATCCTTCGGCTACTTCAGATTCATTTAAAATTTGATTTTTCTTCATTTCCGCAGCACCTTCGGTTATTCTGCAAATACAACTGCTGCAAATGCCGCCTTGACATGAATACGGAACATCCAAACCTTGCTTCAAAGCCGCTTCTAATAAAGTTTGTTGCTGACTCATTTCAAAAGTGGTTTCTTCACTATCTACCAAAATAGAAATCTTAGTATGACCATCTGCGCCACTAGTTGCTTCTTTATTGTTTGAAGATGTTGAGAACAATTCGAATTTAATATCTGAATCTGAAATGTTATTTTCTTTCAAAGTATTTGAAACCAAATTGATCATTTCTTCTGGCCCACACAAATAGAATTTTGAAAACTCCATTTCGGCATGTTTATTTTTCAAGATAAAATTCACCGTTGTATGGTCGATTCTGCCAAGTAAAGCGTTATCTGCGGTTGATTGACTGTACACATTTTGCACAAACAAACGCCCTACATATTGCAACTGTAAGTCGTGTAATTGGTTATGAAAAATGGTGTCTTTTTCCGATTTATTTCCGTAAACCAAGACAAATGTGCTATTTGGTTCTTCTTCTAAAACCGATTTTAAAATGGAAAATACAGGTGTAATTCCGCTTCCAGCTACAAATGCTGCGTAGTTTTTTTGACGATCTGTTTTGGGTTCGAACGTGAATTTTCCTTCCGGAGTTCCTACTTCGATTACGTTTCCAACGGCTAGTTTTTCATTAGCAAATTTTGAGAAAAATCCTGTTTTAATGGATTTAACAGCTATGCGTAATTCGCCACTTTTTGGAGCCGAACAAATAGAATAGGCTCTTCTAATTTCTTGTCCGTCCAATGTAACTTTTAAGTTTACATATTGACCGGCAACAAAAGTATAATGTGATTTTAATTCCTCGGGAACATTAAATAAAATGGAAACCGCATCGGCTGTTTCTTTGATAATTTCTTTAATGCTTAATTTATAAAATGATGACATGTGTGTTTGTTTTTTACAAAAATAAAAAAAAGAGCCTGAAGGTTCTGGATTTATTCCATAAACAACGCTCTTAATTCCGT
>NZ_JBIIWV010000219.1:0-3094 GCF_044338735.1 Flavobacterium sp.
AGCTACATCCCCAAAATTTTTACGAATATACTATTTTTAACTAAATAATTTTATTCAGATTGATAAAATTGAACTAGTTTTACGATTCTAAAATAAAATCATGCACGCAGATTATATAATTGATGAAAAAATTACCGATATTATTTATGCAGAAAATGATATCAAGTTTAAAGAATATGAAAATTGCACGTTTACCAATTGCGATTTTACAGCCTGTTCATTTACCGCAGTAACTTTTATAGATTGTAATTTTTTTGATTGTAATTTTAAAAATACAAAAATCAATCATGTTTCGTTGCGGGATGTTTGGTTTACTAAATGTGATTTTACAGCCGTTAACTTTGCTATGACCGATCAAATTTTATATGAATTTCATTTCAAAGACAGTTTGTTAGATTATGCTCAGTTTTACAGTTTGAAACTAAAAAAAATGCAGTTCATCAATTGCAGTATGATTGCTGTTGATTTTATGGAAAGTGATTTGACTGAAGCAATGTTTGATAATTGTAATTTAAGACATGCCGTTTTCATAGGCACTACTGCTAATAAAACCGATTTTTCTACTAGTTATGATTTCATCATAGATCCTGAAAAAAACAAACTAAAAAGAGCTATTTTTTCAACTGAAAATCTTGCCGGCCTTTTGAAAAAATATGATTTGGTAATAAAATAGATGATTGAATTTTACATTACCCGATAGCGCGGATTTATAATCCATGCCCCCAATAAGCATAAAAAATCCCGAGCGCAAACTCGGGATTCATTTTTTATACTAAAATATATTATTTCAAACCAGCCAAACTTTGCTCAATCATCGCAATTTTTGCCAAAGCATCGGCTTCTTTTTTGCGTTCGTTGGCAATGACTTGTTCGGGTGCTCCGGCTACAAATTTCTCGTTAGACAATTTTCCTTGAACCGAGCGTAAGAACCCTTTTGTATAATTTAACTCTTCGGTTAATTTTATGATTTCTGCTTCCAAATCAATGGCACCCGTAATCGGAATAAAATATTCGTTTGATTTCACACGATACGACAATGCCCCGTCTACTTTGTCTGAAACATAATCTATTGCCTCAACATTTCCTAACTTTAGAATTACTGAATCAAAATATGTTGATGCCTTTTCATTATTCAAAATAGACAACGCAATAGCATCTCTAAACGGAATATTTTTGTCTTTACGAATGGTTCTAATACCCGAAATCACTTCGGTTGCAAAATCAAAATCAGCAATTAATTGTGCGTCAAACGATTTTGCATTTGGCCACTCACCCACTATCAATGCTTGTTCTGGAGTTCTTTCAGCAATGTGGTGCCAAATTTCCTCTGTTAAAAACGGCATGAACGGATGCAATAATTTTAAGTTCGCTTCCAGCATTTCAATCGCTTTGTCAAAAGTCGCTTTATCAATTGGTTGTTGATATCCTGGCTTAATCATTTCTAAGAACCACGAGCAAAAATCGTCCCACACCAATTTATAAATGGCCATTAAAGCATCGGATAATCTGTATTTGTCAAAATTATCTTCAATTTCTAAAAGGGTTTGTTGCAATTTTGCTTCGTACCATTCAATCGCTACTTTTGATGATTCTGGTTGAGGAATATTGGCTACTTCCCAACCTTTGATTAGTTTAAATGCATTCCAAATTTTATTTGAAAACCCTTTTCCTTGGTTGCACAATTCTTCGTCGAATAAGATATCGTTTCCTGCCGAAGCACTTAATAATAATCCTACACGAACACCATCGGCACCAAATCTTTCAATTAGTCCCAATGGTTCTGGGGAATTACCTAATGATTTAGACATTTTACGTCCTTGCTTATCGCGAACTAATCCTGTTAAATAAACATTTGAAAATGGTTTTTCGCCTGCATATTCATAACCCGCAATAATCATACGCGCTACCCAAAAGAACAAAATATCGGGTCCGGTAACTAAATCATTCGTTGGATAAAAGTATTTAAAATCTTCATTTTCTGGGTTTAAAACGCCCCCAAAAACCGCCATTGGCCATAACCATGAAGAAAACCAAGTGTCAAGTGCATCGGAATCTTGTCTTAAGTCGGAAGCTTGAAGCTGGGAGTTGGAAGTTTTTACTTTAGCTAAAGCTAAAGCTTCTTCTTTTGTTTCAGCTACAACGAAATCTTCTTTTCCATCACCATAAAAATAGGCCGGAATTTGTTGTCCCCACCATAATTGGCGTGAAATATTCCAATCGCGAATGTTGTTTAACCAATGTGCGTAGGTATTGTTGAAGCGATTTGGATATAATTTAATATCATCTGATTCTAAAACCGCTTTGATGGCTGGTTTTACCAAATCTTCCATTTTTAAGAACCATTGATCTGATAATCTTGGTTCGATAACCGCTTTCGTTCGTTCAGAAGTTCCTACTTTGTTCAAATGGGTTTCTGTTTTTGCTAAAGCGCCGATAGTTTCAAGCTCTTTAGCAATTTCTTCACGAACTACGAATCTATCTTTCCCTAGATAATGCAATCCGAATGAATTCAAAGAAGCATCTTCATTGAAAATATCGATGATTTCTAAATTGTGCTTATCGCCTAATGTTTTATCGTTTGTATCGTGTGCTGGAGTTACTTTTAAGCAACCGGTTCCAAATTCTACCTCTACATACTCGTCTTCAATGATAGGCACTACTCTACCGCAAATAGGAACAATTGCTTTTTTACCTTTCAAATGCGTAAAACGCTCATCATTTGGATTGATGCAAATGGCAGTATCTCCAAAAATGGTTTCGGGACGCGTGGTTGCCACTACTAGGTGATGGGTTATTGGTGATGGGTTATTGGTGTCATCTACCACTTCATATTTAATATAATATAATTTTCCTTGGCGCTCTTCAAAAATTACTTCTTCATCAGATAATGTGGTTTTTGCTTCTGGATCCCAGTTCACCATTCGGTAACCGCGATAGATTAAACCTTTATTGTATAAATCTACAAAAGAATGAATTACAGAAGCTGACATATCGTCATCCATTGTAAACTTGGTACGATTCCAATCGCAAGAACAACCTAATTGTTTTAATTGTTCTAAAATGGTTCCACCGTATTTATCAGTCCATTCCCAAG
>NZ_JBIIWV010000220.1:0-3077 GCF_044338735.1 Flavobacterium sp.
TTTTATATTTTATTGCTTTTGTAATTCCTTTTCAAGTGTTGCATTTGTTTTTTGTTGCAATCTTAAATGGTTTTAGTGAATACAAAAAGGTAACTGCAATTTCAGTGTATAGTTACGTTGCTGGGTTACTTATTTCTTTGTTCTTAATGTTGAAATTTGATATCAATGGAGCTTTAATATCAATTTCAGTATTGTCGGTATTTCAATTTTTATTTTCGGGATATTATTTTGTTCAATATTTTTCTTTTCAACTAATTTTATTAAATAGAAAAATTGATTTTAGGAATATAAAACACATACTTCCCTTGGGATTAATGACCCTTTTTTCAGCGGTTTTAGCTCCAATACTTTATATATCTATTAGAAATTTAATAACTAAAGAAGTATCATTAGAAGCTGCAGGATATTATGAAGCTATGCAAAGAATATCTGGATTTTATATGATGTTTATTTCTACTTTAATAACATTTTATTTTTTACCAGAACTTACAAATGCGAAATCCTTAGATAAGGAACGAAAACTAACATTTGCATTTTACAAAGGTATAATTCCAATTTTTGGGTTTGGATTGGTTTTAATTTATTTTTTGAGGAATTTTGTAATTCAAGTTTTATTAACAAAAGAATTTGAGTTAGTTTCTGATTTGTTTTTATGGCAACTTTTGGGTGATTTCTTCCGGGCTTTAGCCCTAATTTTAGGAATCCGTTTTTATGCAAAAAAAATGATGAAACATTACTTTGTAATTGAGATTATCTCATTTACAGTTTTATTTTCTTCAAGTTATTTACTTATTCCAAAATTTGGAAGTGAAGGAGCTGTTATGGCTTATGCAGTTACTTATGTATTGTATTTTGTTGTTTTGCTTTTTTATTTTAGAAAACTATTTTTTAAGTATAAAATAAGAATGTAATTTAATTAAAAATAACAAAAATGCTTTTTAACTCAATTGACTTTGCCATTTTTTTACCAATAATTTTTATACTCTACTGGTTTGCTACAAAAGGAAGTTTAAGGCTTCAAAATATTTTACTTCTCGTTTCAAGTTACTTTTTTTATGCTTGTTGGGACTGGCAATTTTTGTTTTTACTAATCTTTTCAACTTTATTAGATTACTATACAGGTATTAAAATACATAAAGCGACAAACCAAAGAAACAAGTTGTTTTGGTTATGGCTAAGTATAGGAATCAACTTAGGTTTTCTTGGAGTTTTTAAATACTACAACTTTTTTGCGGAATCATTTGCTGATGGGCTAACACTTTTAGGTTTAAATTCAAATTTAGGTTCAATACAAATAATACTTCCTGTAGGTATATCATTTTATACTTTTCATGGTTTGTCGTATGTTATAGACATATACAAAAACAGAATAAAACCCGAAAGAAATTTTATTGACTATTCTGTTTTTGTTAGCTTTTTCCCATTACTCGTGGCTGGACCAATTGAAAGAGCAACACATCTTTTACCACAAATTCTTAAAAAACGAGATTTCAATTATTATAAAGCGGTTGATGGTTTGAGACAAATATTGTGGGGTTTATTTAAGAAAATCGTCATAGCCGACAACTGTGCCGAATTTGCAAATACAATTTTCAATAATTCTGCTGACTATTCAGGGAGTACGTTAGTTTTAGGTGCATTGTTTTTTACATTTCAAATCTATTGTGACTTTTCAGGTTACTCTGATATTGCCCTAGGTACTGCTCGATTATTTGGAATAGAACTTTTAAAGAATTTCGCTTTTCCATATTTCTCAAGAGACATTGCCGAATTTTGGAGGCGTTGGCACATTTCGCTTTCCTCTTGGTTTAAAGATTACTTGTATTTTCCATTAGGTGGCAGTAAAGGTGGAATGTGGATGAAGATTCGGAATACCTTTATCATTTTTCTTGTGAGTGGTTTTTGGCATGGCGCTAATTGGACTTTCCTTGTATGGGGATTTTTAAATACCTTGTATATAATACCGTCTATTGTTTTTTCCACAAACAGAAACAACCTTGATATTGTAGCAAGTGGTAAATATCTACCAACAATAAAAGAGTTTTTTGCAATTGGAATTACTTTTAGTTTGACTGTATTTGCTTGGATATTCTTTCGTGCTGAAAATATGGAACATGCTTTAAGTTATATTTCTCAAATTTTCTCATCATCTCTTTTTACTTTTCCTGAATTTGAAGGAATGATAAAGGCTTTGACAACAATTTTTCTTATATTGTTTTTTATTTTAATAGAATGGCAAGGAAGAGAAAAGCAATATGCAATTGAACATTTTAGTTCAAAATTAAAACAACCATTCCGCTACATGTTTTATTATTTCATTATCATTATAATATTTTTATTTGGCGGTAAAGAGCAACAATTTATTTATTTTCAGTTTTAATTTATGAGAAAATTCATATTCAAAATATTGTTATTTATTTTGCCTTTAGTAGTGTTTATATTGCCTCTTGACTATTGTATTTCTTACTTTTTAAGTAAATCAAATCAGTTTCCAGGAGAATTTGAAGTAATGAATGATATTTATAATTCTAAGGCTAATTGTGAAGTGGCAATTTATGGTTCTTCAAGAGCATGGGTTCATATTGACCCGGCAATTATTAGCGATTCATTAAACCTTACAGCTTATAATTTTGGAATTGATGGTCATAATTTTTGGTTACAATATTTAAGACATTTAGAACTGTTAAAACACAACAATAAACCCAAAAAAATAATATTAGCGGTAGATTTATATAGTTTGCAAAAAAGAGATGATTTGTATGAGTCAGATCAATTTCTTCCTTATATGTTATGGAATAAAAACATTAAAAAATATACAAGTTCTTATAAGGGTTACACAAAATATGATTACGATATACCACTTATTAGATATGCGGGAAAATTTCAAGCTTTAAAAGGGAGTATAAAAATGCTATTAACAGGTTCATCAAATAAAACTTATCGAAATAAAGGTTATTTAGGAATGGATTTAAAATGGAATTCCGATTTTGATACTGCCAAAGCAGAAATGGAATCTTATGAAGTTAAATTACATCAACAAAGTATACAATTATTTGAATCATTTATTCAAGAATGTA
>NZ_JBIIWV010000070.1:0-10649 GCF_044338735.1 Flavobacterium sp.
AATTTACCTATTTAACACTAAATTTGTCAAAAAATAACTTGAAAACTTTCAATTCAATATTACGATTTTCATCAATCAAAAAAACAATCATTACCCTTGGTACTTTTGACGGAGTACATTTGGGACATCAGGCTATACTCAAAAAATTAGTGAATGCAACAGAAAATGGCACCTATGAAAGCTTAGTGTTGACATTTTACCCACATCCTAGAATGGTTTTGAATCAAGAAGGCACAATGCATCTTTTAAATACGATTGAAGAAAAAACTATTTTACTTGAAAAGTATGGAATTGATGATTTAATCATTCATCCATTTGATGAAAAATTTTCAAAATTAAGCGCTGAAGCATTTGTTAAAAGTGTTTTGGTTGATCAATTAAATATTCATAAAATTATCATTGGCTACGATCATCGCTTTGGCGAAAACCGTTCGGCAAACATTACCGACTTGATTGAATTTGGTAAAAAATATAATTTTGAAGTAGTCCAAATTAATGCCGAAGAAATTAATGAAATTTCTATAAGTTCAACTAAAATTAGAACTGCACTTTTAGACGGAGCAATTGAACTCGCCAACCAATATTTAGGCTATGATTACTTTTTTTCTGGCAAAGTAATAAAAGGAAAACAACTAGGCAGAACTATTGGTTTTCCTACCGCAAATATTGTTTTACTCAAGACTTATAAACTAATCCCAAAGAATGGAGTATATATTGTTTACAGCACATTAAATAATAAACGTGTTTACGGAATGATGAACATAGGTCATAATCCTACAGTGGGCGAAAATAACAAAACCATTGAAGTTCATTTTTTTGACATAAACGAAGATTTATATGATAAAATAGTCACTGTTTCTATTTTAAAATTCATCAGGTCTGAAGAAAAATTCGAATCGATTGACGCACTTAAAATGCAGTTAAATAAAGACCGAGAATTTTCAAAAAGCTACCTAAGAGAACAAACTCCTGAGTCTTAGAATAAAAAAATCCCGAAATAATCGGGATTCTATTTTATTGATTCATTTCTGTAAAATACTTGTAAAACAAAGGGATAGTTTCAATACCTTTTAAGTAATTAAACACCCCAAAATGTTCGTTTGGCGAATGAATAGCATCGCTATCTAAACCAAATCCCATCAATATCGTTTTGCTTTTTAATTCTTTTTCAAACAAAGCAACAATCGGTATACTTCCTCCAGAACGAACAGGAATTGCAGGTACTCCAAAAGTTTCGGTATAGGCTTTATTTGCTGCTCTATACCCAACACTATCAATTGGCGTAACATACCCTTGCCCTCCATGATGCGGCGTTACTTTGACTTTAACCGATTTTGGCGCAATACTTTCAAAATGATTTTTGAATAATTCGGTAATTTCCTCCCAATCTTGATTAGGAACCAATCGCATTGAAATTTTAGCAAATGCCTTACTTGCAATAACGGTTTTAGCTCCTTCTCCAGTATATCCGCCCCAAATTCCGTTTACATCTAATGTAGGACGAATGGAATTTCGTTCATTGGTCACATAACCCGTTTCGCCATATACCTCTTCAATGTCTAATGCTTTTTTATAGTTGTCCAATGAGAAAGGTGCTTTCGCCATTTCAGCTCTTTCTTCGGCTGAAAGTTCTTCAACTTTATCATAAAAACCAGGAATGGTGATATGATTATTCTCATCATGTAAAGAAGCAATCATTTTTGTCAAAACATTGATTGGGTTAGCAACTGCTCCGCCATATAATCCTGAATGTAAATCTCTATTGGGTCCGGTAACTTCTACTTCTACATAACTTAAACCTCTTAAACCTGTTGTAATTGAAGGTTGCTGATTAGAAATCATTCCCGTGTCAGAAATTAAAATCACATCGTTTGCTAATTTTTCTTGATTTCTTTCTACAAACCAACTCAAACTTTTGGATCCTACTTCTTCTTCGCCTTCAATCATGAATTTAACATTACAAGGCAAGCAATTATTTTGAATCATGTATTCAAAAGCTTTTACATGCATGTACATTTGTCCTTTATCATCACAAGACCCTCTGGCAAAAATAGCTCCTTCCGGATGAATTTCTGTTGTTTTAATTACGGGTTCAAAAGGTGGCGAAGTCCATAACTCCATTGGATCTGGTGGCTGCACATCATAATGACCATACACTAAAATAGTTGGTAAAGTTGCATCGATTATTTTTTCACCATAAACAATTGGATAACCCGGAGTTTCACACAACTCAACCAAATCGCAACCCGCTTTTTCAAGACTCAATTTTACCGCTTCGGCTGTTAAAACCACATCATGAGCATAGGCGCTATCGGCACTAACCGAAGGAATTTTTAGTAATTCTATTAATTCATTTATAAAACGTTCTTTATTAGCTTGAACGTATTGCTTTATATTTTCCATTGTAATTATTTGATAATGCTCAAAAATACAAAAAATGTTAAATCAAATTGATAAATTTGTTGTTCAATATAAAGAACGTTAAAAACAAAACCGTTGAAAGCAGAAAAAAACAATTTTTCAAAAAAAGAAATCCAATCCAAATTGGAATACTACTGTGCTTACCAAGAACGGTGCTATAAGGAAGTGGAAGAAAAATTATATTCTTATGCTGCTACTTCAGCTGAAAAAGAAGATATACTAACCTATCTTATCGAAAATAATTTCATCAATGAAGAACGTTTTGCTCAAAGTTTTGTTCGCGGAAAACACAATTATAAATTTTGGGGCAAAAATCGCATCATTAATGAATTGAAATACCGAAATATTTCTTCAAAAATCATCGAAATTGCTTTAAAAGAAATTCCAGAAACAACCTATTTGTCAAATTTTCATGCGATAGCCGAAAAAAACTGGAAAAACATTACCGAAAGAAAAGGCCCGAAGAAAAATAAAAAATTTGTAGATTTTTTACTACGAAAAGGCTATGAAACGAGTTTGATTTATGAGAAATTGAACGAATTGAATAAGTAGGCAATGTATCTATGTACTAATTATAATTATTGACTCATTGACACATTAACCCTATCTTTGCAAAAAAATAATCCATGTTAGAAAATAAAGACCAATCTAGAACCAGCTTATCTCAATTAGGAGAATTTGGATTAATTGATCACTTGACAAAATCGTTTACCGTTCAAAAAGAATCAACTATAAAAGGAATTGGCGATGATGGTGCTGTACTCGACTTTGGAACTAAAAAAGCAGTCATTTCAACCGATTTATTAATTGAAGGTGTTCATTTTGATTTGGCCTATATGCCTTTACGCCATTTAGGATACAAAGCGGTGGTGGCAAACGTATCCGATATTTGTGCGATGAATGCCACTCCTACTCAAATTACGGTTTCTGTTGCGGTTTCCAATCGGTTTCCATTGGAAGCTTTAGAAGAATTGTTCGACGGAATTACTATGGCTTCAAAAGTATACAATGTAGATGTTATTGGTGGCGATACTACTTCTTCGCAAAAAGGATTAATTATTAGCATAACAGCAATTGGTGAAGCAAATTTAGAAGATATAACCTATAGAAATGGGGCAAATGCAACTGATTTATTAGTAGTTTCGGGCGATATTGGTGCTGCCTATATGGGATTACAAATCTTAGAACGTGAAAAGCAAGTATTTCAAGTAAATCCAAATAACCAACCAGATTTAGAACCTTATACTTACTTAATTGAACGCCAACTCAAACCAGAAGCGCGTAAAGATTTGAAAGAATTATTTGAAAAATTAGCATTCAAACCGACAGCTATGATTGATATTTCAGATGGATTATCTTCGGAAATTATGCATTTATGCAAACAAAGTGGCGTAGGTTGTAATTTATATGAAGAAAAAATTCCGGTTGACCCACAATTAATAAATGTGTGTGAAGAGTTCAATTTAGATATCACCACGGTTGCGTTGAGTGGCGGAGAAGATTATGAATTATTGTTTACCATTAAAATGGAAGACTACTATAAAATAAAGGCCAATCCAAACTTTACAGTTATTGGTCACATGACCCAAGCTAGCGAAGGCATGCATTTAGTTACCCGAGCTAATACTAAAATTGAATTGAAAGCAAGAGGATGGAATGCGCTTGAAAATTAGAAAATAATAAATCCCAAACTTCAATTGAAATTTGGGATTTTTTTTGGAATTTGGAATTTATCTTTTTTGGAATTTTTTCAATTACATTTTCATCAACCAATTTCGCATAGAAACTTCATTATTGATAATATCACGTAAAGCTGAAATTTTCACTCTATCTTGTTGCATAGAATCTCTATGACGAATGGTTACCGTTTCATCTTCTAATGTCTGATGGTCTACTGTAATACAAAATGGTGTGCCTAAGGCATCTTGTCTTCTATAACGTCTTCCTACGGCGTCTTTTTCATCATACGCTACATTGAAATCCCATTTTAAATCTTCGATAATTTTATTAGCAACTTCAGGTAAACCGTCTTTTTTAACCAATGGTAAAACCGCAGCTTTTGTTGGCGCTAAAACACTTGGTAAACGTAAAACTGTTCTGGTTGAACCATCTTCTAATGTTTCTTCACAAAGCGAATTCGAGAAAACCGCCAAGAACATTCGGTCTAAACCAACCGAAGTTTCTACGACATAAGGCGTATAATTTGAATTGGTTTCGTTATCAAAATACTGTAATTTTTTACCTGAAAATTGTTCGTGTGCTTTCAAATCAAAATCGGTTCTAGAGTGAATTCCTTCTAATTCTTTAAATCCGAATGGGAAGTTGAATTCAATATCAGCCGCAGCATTGGCATAATGAGCTAATTTTTCATGGTCGTGAAAACGGTAATTTTCCTTTCCTAATCCAAGTGATAAATGCCAATTTAAACGAGTGGTTTTCCAATATTCATACCATTTCATTTCTTCTCCTGGCTTCACAAAGAATTGCATTTCCATTTGTTCAAATTCGCGCATGCGGAAAATAAATTGTCTCGCCACGATTTCATTTCTAAATGCTTTTCCGGTTTGAGCAATTCCAAAAGGAATTTTCATTCTACCCGTTTTTTGAACGTTTAAAAAGTTGACGAAAATACCTTGAGCTGTTTCTGGACGAAGATATAAATCCATTGCACTTTCTGCAGAAGCGCCTAATTTTGTGCCAAACATTAGGTTGAATTGCTTCACATCGGTCCAATTTTTTGAACCACTTTCTGGACAAGCAATTTCTAATTCTTCAATTAAGGCTTTTACATCGGCAAGGTTTTCAGTTTCTAAAGAGCGAGCCATTCTTTCTAGAATTTCCTTCTTTTTAGCCAAATATTCCATCACCCGTGGGTTAGTCGTTTTGTATTGTTCTTCATCAAATGAAGCGCCGAAACGTTCGCGTGCTTTATCAATTTCTTTTTGTGCTTTTTGGTTTAATTTTTCGGCATAATCCTCAATTAAAACATCGGCACGGTATCTTTTTTTAGAATCTTTATTATCAATTAATGGATCATTAAATGCATCAACATGACCAGAAGCTTTCCAAGTGGTTGGGTGCATTAAAATTGCAGCGTCTAAACCCACAATATTTTCGTGCATTTGCACCATTGCTTTCCACCAATATTCACGGATGTTCTTTTTTAACTCTACACCATTTTGAGCATAATCGTATACTGCACTAAGTCCGTCGTAAATTTCGCTTGACGGAAAAATAAATCCGTATTCTTTTGCGTGCGAAACTACATTTTTAAAAATATCATCTTGTTTTGCCATACTGCAAAAGTAAAAATAGGATTGGAATAAAGAAAAGATTTTGGGTATTTAAATAATAAATTATTTATAATCAAATGTTGATGAGCCAATTTTTGTAAACTCATTGTAAATATTGATTATGTATTTCCCTTTTGGTGTCTTGTTTTGCACTAAATCAACATAAGCACAAACATCGGTATCGGTTCTATTATAATTTACTTCTGAAAGTGCACTGTATTGAAGTTTTACCCCCGATTCGTTTTCGACAAATAAATTATCTTTTGAAATAATTTGATTTTTGGGATTTACAACTTGAATGTACAATGTTTTGTCACCCGATTTTACAATTTCGTTCTTTTGTAAGGTATAACAAACACGCAACTGTTGAATTTGAGAATTGTTTTGTTTGTATATGTTAGAGTAAATTTTAACCCCTTTAGAATTAATATTTATGGCAACTAATCGATTAGTACTGGCAGGATTTAACGTATTGCTGTTATTTGATTTATTTAAAATTGCTTGATTTTTAGCAGCAATTTTTGCATTTAATGCCTGTGCTTTTTTAGCATAAAATACTACGGAATCATTAACCAGATTTGAATTTACTTGACTCACCGAGTCAACAGCGAGAGAAAGTAATTGCTGATTTTTCTCAACAATACCTAATGAATCGTATTTATGTAAAATTTCGCCTAATTGACTTTCTAACACCTGAATTTCAAGCTCAGAATGTTTTTTAAAAGCGGCGTATTCAAACTTAACTTTAAAATAATTTACACTAAAAAACAACAATAACAACATCAAAATAATGATGCTAATTTTTGTAATTTTGTTTTTCTTAATCGCCATACCCTACATTTATATTACAAAAGTATTTAAAATTATTAATCTTATTTTAATAAACCGACAAAATGCTGAAAAATCTGATAAACTTGCTTTTTCCAAAATTATGTACTGGATGTAATTCCCTTTTGCTACAAAATGAAGTGATAATTTGTGCAAATTGCCGCCATGAATTGCCGCTTACCCAACATCATTTATTGAATAATAACTACATCGCAAAAAAATTTTATGGTATTATTCCTGTAGAATTTTGCAGTGCAATGCTATATTTTCATAAAGACGGAATTGTTCAAAATATGATTCATCATCTAAAATATAAAAATCGGCCAGAAATTGGAACTCTTTTAGGAAATTGGTACGCAAATGACCTCATAGAAATTGCCAAAGATCAAAAATTTACTACAATTATTCCAGTGCCGTTGCATAAAAAAAGAAATCGAGAACGAGGCTATAATCAAGTAACCACTTTTTGTGAAGCGTTATCGCAAAACTTAGGAATCGAAATAAACGATCAACTTTTGTATCGAAAAATATATTCGAAGACACAAACAAAAAAAAGTAAAGAAGCCCGATCTGAAATTAAAAACAGCCTCTTTGATGTAACTTTTTCTCAATCGGATTATGGAAAACACTACCTTTTAATTGACGATGTAATAACTTCTGGAGCAACATTAGAAGCTTGTGCTAAAGCTATCTTAAAAATTCCGGATGCAAAAATTAGTATCATCACAATTGCTTATACTGATTCATAAAATTTCTTAAAATTTGTATGTTTACATTAATTATAGTTGTTATTTTGTAACTTCTTTATTTTATGATGATGACAAAATTAAAATATATTCTTACGTTACTTGTTGTGGCTGTTTTTTTTGCAAATTGTGCCAAAAGAGGCACGGTTTCTGGTGGCCCAAAAGACACCATTGCCCCTAAAATTGTTGGAAGTTTACCAAAGAACTTTAGTACAAATTTTAAAGGAAGCGAAATAAAAATTAATTTCAACGAATTAATCAAAGTGAAAGATATTACCAAGCAATTGATCATTTCGCCACCTTTAAAAAAACAACCCATTATTGTTCCGCAAGGAAGTGCTAGTAAATTTATTTCGATAAAATTGTTAGATACCTTGAAAGAGAATACTACTTACAGTTTTAATTTTGGCCAAAGTATATCGGATAACAATGAAAATAATCCGTATTCGCAATTTAAATATGTATTTTCAACGGGAAATTATATTGATTCTTTAACGGTTGTAGGAAAAATAAAAGACGCCTTCAATCAAAAACCAGATAATTTTGTGAGTGTTCTTTTGTATGATGCTAAAACGTTTACCGATTCAACTGTTTATAAAGAAACTCCTTTATATGTAACTAATACTTTAGATAGTTTAAAAGTTTTTTCACTTGAAAATTTAAAAGAAGGTTCGTATCAGATTATTGCATTAAAAGACAAATCTGGGAATAATAAATTTGACCCGAAAAGCGATAAAATTGGTTTTTTAAAAGAACCGATTACATTGCCTACCTCAACAGCATATGAATTAGAATTATTTGCCGAAAAACCTGTTTTTAAAGTTTTTAAACCTACGCAGGAAAGCAACAACAAGCTTTATATGGGGTATGAAGGAAATACAAAGAATCTAAAAGTTACGGCTAAAAAAGGAACAGAAAATATTCCAATAAAAATGACCAAATATCTAGAGAAAGACAAAGATTCTGTTCAACTATTTTTTCCAAAAATGGAATTAGATTCGCTCGAAATAACAGTTGAAAATGGTTCATTTACAAAATCATTTACCTCAAAACTAAAAAACTTAAAAGAAAGCGATAGTTTAAAAATTGCAAATAAAACACAAGGCGCCTTGTCTTTTAGAGATTTATTTACCCTAAGTAGCAGCACACCCATAAAGACGATTGATAATTCAAAGATAATTCTTAGAAATAAAGATTCGGTTGCTGTTAATTTTACGTCTAGTTACGACGATTTTAATCAAGAAATTAAATTTGATTTCAAGAAAGAAGAAGAGCAGAAATATACATTAGAAATTTTACCCGAAGCGTTTACCGATTTTTATGAAACTAAAAATGATTCCTTACAATTTGAAGTAAACACAAGACTTATCTCCGATTATGGAAATTTAAAAGTTAATCTTTCAGGAATTAAACGATATCCTCTTATATTAGAAGTATTAGATGATAATGGTGTTGTTTTTTATAGTAAAATAGCTAATAATAAAGAAACTCTCATGGTTTTTGAAACCATTGAACCTAAACAATATACTTTACGAGTAATTTATGACGATAATGCCAATGGATTTTGGGACACTGGAGATTATTTGGCAAAAAAACAAGCTGAAGAAATTATTTATTATCCGAAAAAAATTGACGTTAGAGCCAATTGGGATGTAGAACAAGATTTTGGTTTAGAGTAATTTAAATTGATCTTTATCGAACTATTTGTCGGATTTTCCCAAGCTAATTTGGTTAAAACTAAAAAAACGCATTCATTGATTTGAATGCGTTTTTATTATTCTGAAGTTGCTATGAATTACTTCACAGATGCTTTTAAAAATTCTCTGTTCATGCGAGCAATGTTTTCTAACGAAATTCCTTTTGGGCATTCGATTTCACATGCTCCAGTATTGGTACAATTTCCGAATCCTTCTTCGTCCATTTGACGCACCATATTTAACACACGATTTGTAGCTTCAACTTTTCCTTGTGGCAACAAAGCATATTGAGATACTTTTGCTCCTACGAATAACATGGCAGAACCATTTTTACAAGAAGCTACACAAGCACCACATCCGATGCAAGCAGCCGCCATAAACGCTTTGTCTGCATCATCTTTAGGAACTGGAATTGAGTTTGCATCAATAGTATTTCCAGAAGTATTTACTGATACAAAACCACCCGCTTGTTGAATTCTATCAAAAGCACTTCTATCTACCACTAAATCTTTGATTACTGGAAACGCTTTACTTCTCCATGGTTCGATGTAAATAGTATCGCCATCGTTGAACAGTCTCATGTGCAACTGACAGGTTGTAATTCCAGTGTCTGGTCCGTGAGCTCGTCCATTGATGTATAAAGAACACATTCCGCAAATACCTTCACGACAATCGTGATCAAAAGCTACTGGTTCTATATTTTCGTTAATTAATTGTTCGTTTAATTGGTCTAACATTTCCAAAAACGAACTTGCAGTAGAAACATTATCTAATTTATAAGTTTCCATGCTCCCTTTTGAATTAGCGTTTTTTTGACGCCAAATTTTAAGGTTTATATTGATATTTTTTGCTGCACTCATACTATTTTATTTGTAATTTCTAGCTGCTATTTTTATAAACTCGTATTTCAATTCTTCTTTATGAAGTTCTTCTTTTGTAATATCGTCTCCTTTGTATTCCCACGCTCCTACGAATGAGAAATTCTTGTCATCACGAAGTGTTTCGCCTTCAGCATCTTGGTATTCTTCACGGAAATGACCTCCACAAGATTCTTTTCGTTGTAAAGCATCCAGTGCCATTAATTGACCTAAATCAATTAAATCGGCAACACGTAAAGCTTTTTCAAGTTGAGGATTCAACTCGTCATTGCTTCCAGGAACATTTACGTCTTTATAGAAATCTTCTTTTAATTGAGCAATTTCTGCAATAGCTTCATTTAAACCTTTTTCATTACGCCCCATTCCTACTTTATTCCACATAATCAAACCTAATTTTTTGTGGAAATAATCTACCGATTTTGAACCTTTATTGTTTAAAAATTTACTTATTGAATCTTTAACTCTAGCTTCTGCTTCAGCAAATTCTGGAGCATCTGTAGCAATTTTACCCGTTCTGATTTCGTCTGCTAAATAATTTGAAATCGTGTATGGTAAAACGAAATAACCGTCAGCCAAACCTTGCATTAAAGCAGAAGCTCCTAAACGATTTGCTCCATGGTCTGAGAAATTTGCCTCACCAGCAACGAAACAACCAGGAATAGAAGATTGTAAGTTATAATCAACCCAAACACCTCCCATAGTGTAATGCACTGCTGGATAAATTTTCATTGGAGTTTCATACGGGTTTTCATCCGTAATTTTTTGATACATGGTAAACAAATTACC
>NZ_JBIIWV010000221.1:0-3074 GCF_044338735.1 Flavobacterium sp.
ATGACGTTTTTTCAAGTTTAGAACGCTCTTTTTGTAAGGTAGCTATGGTTTTATCAAATCGTACTTTTCCTCCATCAATTTTTTTCTTGGCACGATTTATTAATCCATATGGAATTCCATTTTTTTGGGCAACTTCAAACGTAAATGAACTACCTGCCTGACCAAGTAATAGTTTATACATTGGTTCTAAAGATTTTTCATCAAACATCATGTTTGCATTTGAGGCAAATGGTAATTCGTTAGCTAGGATTTTTAAGTTGCTATAGTGAGTTGTAATGATTCCAAATGCTTCTCTATCGTAAAATTCTTCTAGAAAGATTTCTGCTAAGGCGCCACCTAATTCAGGATCAGAACCAGTTCCAAATTCATCAATTAAGAATAACGTTTTTGAATTGCATTTTTTTAAAAAAAAGTTCATGTTTTTCAATCGATAGCTATAGGTACTCAAATGATTTTCAATCGATTGATTATCTCCAATATCGGTTAATATTCGATCAAATAAAAAGGTCTCACTTCGTTCATGAACAGGAATTAAGATACCACATTGCAACATCAATTGGAGTAGTCCAACTGTTTTTAAAGAGATTGTTTTTCCGCCGGCATTGGGACCAGAAATTACAATTATTCGATTATCGTTATGAAGTTCAATCGTTTGTGGATAAGTAATTTCGTTTTTCTCTTTATTATTTAAATATAAAATGGGATGAAACGCTTCTCTAAAAAATAATCTCTTTTCATCAGTTATTGTGGGAAGAATTCCGTTGATTTTATTGGCATATTTAGCTTTCGCAGCTATAACATCTACATCACTAAGTAACTCTTGATAAGCGGTTATAGTTTCGATAAAGGGTCTAATATCATTGGTTAACCGTTTTAAAATACGCATGATTTCTTCCCGTTCTTCAAATTCTAAATTGTTTAATTCACGAGAATATCGCTGAGCAGCTTCGGGTTCAATATAGGCAATGCTTCCCGTTTTTGAAGTTCCTAAAATTGAGCCTTTTACTTTTCTTCGATACATGGCTAAAACGGCTAAAACTCTTCTGTTTTCTACAACTGTTTCTTTGATATCGTCTAAATATCCTAATGAATAATATTGGCTTAAAGCCGTTCCAAAACTTTGATTTATTTTTCCTCGTACGACATTAATACTTCGTCTAATATCAATTAAATCGGGCGATGCGTTGTCTTTTATGATTCCGAATTTATCAACTACTTCATCAATTCGTTGAATAATTAACTTTACACATTCAATTGATGCAGTTCGTTTGTATAAATTTGGATAATAGGTTTCAAATTTCTTCAAAAACTGAATTAATGTAATAGCTGTTTCAGTAAGATTTGAAATTTTCTTAAAACTTGCAACTTCTAAAAAGCTATCTTCAATTCCTAATAATTTTAATTCGTAATTAATGTTCTCAAAACCATGATTTGGAATAACATTGTTATTTGAAAAAGACGAGAGATATTCTGCTGTTTGTTGCAAATTAATCAACAATTTCGTTTTATCATTAAATGGAGTAATTGCCAAAGCTTTTGTTTCGCCAATATCTGTATTACAGCGACTTGCGATAGTTTCTAATATGGTTTCAAATTCTAAATCTTGAAGTGTCTTTTGAGTAATCGAAATCATTTTTCTTTTTCTATATGGTCAAAGTTACAAAGTAATAAAGCCATATTGCAATAGAAATTTATATTTTTGATAAAATTTATAAAATGTTTATTAAAAATCAATCCTGGAATAATCAACTAAAGTCTGAATTTCAAAAACCATATTTTTTGGAATTGATGCAGCAAGTCGAACAAGAATATGCTACTACAACTTGTTTTCCTCCAAAGGAATTAATTTTTAATGCTTTTGAACAATTTGATTTTGAAGAAACGAAAGTTGTTATTATTGGTCAAGATCCTTATCATGGAACGGGTGAAGCAAATGGTTTGTGTTTTTCGGTAAATGATGGAGTAGCCATTCCGCCTTCGTTAAAAAATATTTTTCAAGAAATTAATTCGGAATATGATCGAATTTTATTTCCCACTTCTGGAAATCTTGAACGTTGGTCAAAACAAGGTGTTTTATTATTAAATGCCGGATTAACAGTTCGAAAAGATTCAGCAAACAGTCACAAACATTTAAAATGGAATCTTTTTACAGATGCTGTAATCCAACTATTAAATGATAATTGTACTCATTTGGTTTTCTTACTGTGGGGAAGTTTTGCACATAAAAAAGGAAAAATGATTAGTAGAGAAAAACATTTAGTTCTTCAAATAGGGCATCCTTCTCCTTTAAGTGCGAATAGAGGGTTTTGGTTTGGAAATAATCATTTTAAACTGACAAACGAATACTTAATGAATAATGAAAAAAAGGAAATAGAATGGTAATTATTAAAAAGTTAAAGCACCTAATATTTCATCGCTCATAAATTTCCCACCGGGATAGGTTGCAGTGTAATCTAAATTGAGCCAAATTTGCCCTCTTTCGTCAATATGATAATGAATTTGTTGGTTTTTACTTTCAATAGCAAAAAATTCTTCTTTAATAAAATAAATAGCAGATTCTAAATCATTTTTATCACCTATCAACATTTCAGGATATAAATGTCCGCCAGTATGGATAATTCTGGTAGTTCCTCCAATTACTTTAATACAAGCTGCCATTAGAATTGCATGATCATCACAATCACCAGAAAAATGTTGTAAACTTTCAGAAGCATAAGCAATATATTCTCTTCCTTTTGGATCGTTGACATAATTCCATTTACTATTTATTTCTTTGAATACTGCAAAACATTGAATCATAAGCCTTTTGTTTCTCTTTTGATGTGTTGGATTAAAATTCTTTCTTGTGGCACTCAAGGCAAAATTTCGAACCTTAGGATTTGAAAAATCAACAGCATCAATAATTTTTGATTTGTTTGGGAATGGTAATAGTTTTGCAATTATAAGGTCTTGAGGATTTGGATTTTCACTCATTGAATAAATCATATAGCGATAATCTTCAAAAACCCTTACAAACCCATAATTTCCAATAACAGTTCCAATAAATAGAACGACTAAATACATAAAAATGATAA
>NZ_JBIIWV010000241.1:0-3061 GCF_044338735.1 Flavobacterium sp.
TTTACAAAAAGCAATCGGGTGGTCGTGGTAAATTTGGTGATATTGTATTCACATTAGAACCAGCTGATGAAGTAGATGGTAAAATTCCTAATGGTTTACAGTTTATTAATGCAGTAAAAGGTGGTAACGTACCAAAAGAATATATTCCTTCTGTTGAAAAAGGTTTCAGAGAAGCTATGAAAACGGGTCCTTTAGCAGGATATGTAGTAGATAGTTTGAAAGTAACTTTATTAGACGGATCGTTCCACCCTGTGGATTCTGATGCGCTTTCTTTCGAGTTAGCTGCTAAAATGGGATACAAAGAAGTAGGTCGTGCTGCTGGAGCAGTTATTCTTGAACCAATCATGAAAATCGAAGTTATTACTCCTGAAGAAAACATGGGTGATATCGTAGGTGACTTGAACCGTCGTAGAGGTCAAGTAAATGATATGGGTGACAGAAATGGTGCTAAAACTATCAAAGCTGATGTGCCTTTATCAGAAATGTTTGGATATGTAACCACATTAAGAACATTATCATCGGGTAGAGCAACTTCAACAATGGAGTTTTCACATTATGCAGAAACACCTTCTAATATTTCAGAAGCTGTAATCAAAAAAGCAAAAGGTAACGCTTAATTTTTAAGAAAATGAGTCAAAAAATCAGAATAAAATTAAAATCATACGATCATAATTTAGTAGATAAGTCTGCTGAGAAGATTGTTAAAACTGTAAAAAGTACAGGTGCTGTAGTGACGGGTCCAATTCCATTGCCTACACACAAAAAGATTTTTACTGTATTACGTTCTCCACACGTTAACAAAAAATCAAGAGAGCAATTCGAGTTAAATTCATACAAGAGACTGTTAGATATCTACAGTTCTTCTTCGAAAACAATCGATGCTTTAATGAAATTAGAATTACCAAGCGGAGTAGAAGTAGAGATTAAGGTTTAGTAATTTTAGATTGCAAAATCGCAATATATAGAAAAAACCGTTAATGTTGTTTTAAAGCATTACGGTTTTTTTCTTATCAAAATTAGTTTGTAAAATCTTCATTTTTCAGAGAATTTTACCTTAACTTATTATTTTTGCGATAATTAAAAAATAATTTATATATTTGCACCCTCAAAATAGGTAGTGTGCGAGTACTATTTATTGTATAAATAAGAGTTTAATTAATTAATTAGTTTTATATGTCTGGGTTAATCGGAAGAAAAATTGGCATGACTAGCATCTTTGACGAGAATGGAAAAAATGTTCCATGTACCGTTATTGAATGTGGTCCGTGCGTTGTTACCCAAGTCAGAACCATTGAAGTAGACGGTTATTCTGCGATTCAATTAGGTTTCGATGACAAAGCTGAAAAACGTTCTATTAAGGCCGAGTTAGGTCACTTTAAGAAAGCGGGAACAGCTGCAAAGAAAAAAGTCGTTGAATTCAAAGGTTTTGATGAAGAGTACAAATTAGGCGATGTAATCGCCGTTGACTTATTTGCTGAAGGTGAATTTGTTGATGTGTTAGGAGTTTCTAAAGGAAAAGGATTCCAAGGAGTTGTTAAACGTCATGGTTTTGGCGGTGTTGGTCAAGCCACACACGGTCAACATAACCGTTTAAGAGCACCTGGTTCTGTAGGAGCTTCATCTTATCCATCTAGAGTATTCAAAGGAATGCGCATGGCTGGAAGAATGGGAGGAGATAATGTAACAATTCAAAACCTTAGAGTTTTAAAAGTGGTTAGTGAGAAAAATCTTTTAGTAATAAAAGGTTGTATTCCTGGACACAAAAGCTCTTATGTAATCATTCAGAAGTAATGGAAGTAAAAGTTTTAGATATCAACGGAAAAGAAACTGGAAGAAAAGTTCAACTTTCTGATTCAGTTTTCGCAATTGAGCCTAATAAGCATGCTGTTTATCTTGATGTTAAGCAGTACTTAGCAAATCAAAGACAAGGAAACCATAAAGCTAAAGAAAGAGCTGAAGTTGCTGGAAGTACTCGTAAAATCAAAAAACAAAAAGGTACAGGAACGGCTCGTGCTGGTTCTGCTAAAAACCCTTTGTTTAAAGGTGGAGGTACTGTTTTTGGACCAAGACCAAGAAGTTACTCATTCAAATTAAATAAAAACTTAAAAAGATTAGCTCGTAAATCAGCTTTTTCTTTAAAAGTTAAAGAGTCTAATTTGGTAGTAGTGGAAGACTTTACATTTGAAACACCAAGCACTAAAAATTTCATTAATGTATTGAAATCTTTAGGGTTAGAGAATAAAAAATCTTTATTTGTGTTGGGCGATTCAAATAAAAATGTATATTTGTCGTCACGCAATTTAAAGGCGTCTAGCGTTGTAACTACTTCAGAATTAAGTACTTATGCGATATTAAATGCAAAAAGTTTAGTTCTTTTAGAGGGTGCTGTAGACGGAATTGAAGCTAATTTAAGTAAATAATAAGATTATGAGCATCATAATTAAGCCTATTATAACTGAGAAAATAACTAAAGATGGTGAAATTTTTAACCGTTTTGGTTTTGTAGTTGATAAAAATGCTAATAAAATTCAAATTAAAAATGCTGTTGAGGCAACTTTTGGTGTGAAAGTAGTAGCAGTTAATACAATGAACTACAGAGCTGATAGAAACGTTAAATACACTAAAAGTGGATTAATCAGTGGGAAAACAAATGCTTACAAAAAAGCAGTTGTTCAAGTTCAAGAGGGAGAAACAATAGATTTTTATACTAATATCTAATAGAAAATGTCAGTTAGAAAATTAAAACCTATTACCCCAGGTCAGCGATTTAGAGTTGTGAATAGCTTTGACACTATTACAACTGATAAGCCGGAGCGTTCATTGATCGCACCGAAAAAAAACTCTGGAGGTAGAAATAGTCAAGGAAAGATGACCATGCGTTACACAGGCGGTGGTCACAAACAAAAGTATCGTATTATTGATTTTAAAAGAACTAAAGTTGGAATTCCAGCTACAGTTAAAACAATAGAATATGATCCGAATCGTTCAGCTTTTATTTCATTATTGTATTATGTTGATGGTGCTAAAACCTACATCATTGCACAAAATGGATTACAAGTAG
>NZ_JBIIWV010000071.1:0-10595 GCF_044338735.1 Flavobacterium sp.
ACAATGTAAGCAGATTCAAATCCTTTTTTCTTTGCTTCTTCTAATCTTTTTTGAGACACTTCATACTTTTTTTCTTGACTAAAATAGTATTTAAACAACTTACCAGCGGGTTCTTTAAAAATGGGCGATAATCCCTTAAAATCTACTGCTGTTGGGTCAAGATCACTAGGACTTGCAGAAATTTGTACTTTATAAACAATTCCTTTAGAACTAATTATAGTTGGTTTAACTTGTTCTTTACGCTCCGTTTTTTCTTCCACCTTTTCATTAACAACCGATACAACTGGTTTAGTTTCTTTTGTAGCTACAAAAAATTCTTTTTTATATTGAATAATTGCTTCGGCAATAGCTTCGGCTAATTTATCTTGTCCTGTCTCAGAATTTAAAAAAGCACCTTCTTGTTTGTTAGACACAAATCCCATCTCTATCAATACTCTAGGCATGGTTATTTGACGTAATACTAGAAAACCAGCTTGCTTTACCCCTCTATTTTTATTTTTAGATTTCTTAGTAAAGAAGGATTGAACTTTATCGGCTAATTCGATACTTTGATCTAAATATTCTTCTTGTAAAATATTTATTCCAATAACCGATTCAGGAGATTTGGGATCAAAACCATCATATTTAATTTTATAATCGGACTCTAAGGTTACTACTTGGTTTTCATGCTTAGCCACTTCTAAATTTGAAGCATTTCTAGTAATCCCCATAACATAGGTTTCATTTCCAGCTGCAACTTCACTTTTATTGGCGTTGCAATGCATCGAAACGAAAATACTTCCTTTAGATTTGTTTGCAATCGTTGCTCTTTGTTGAAGTTCAATAAAAACATCCGATTTTCTTGTAAAAATAACCTCAATTTGTGGATCGTTTTCTAAAAGCGCACCTACTTTTAAAGCCGTTTTTAAGGCTATATTTTTTTCAATATTTCCATGATAAACGGCACCATAATCTTTACCTCCATGACCAGCATCTAAAACTACTTTAAATTTAGATGTTTGTCCGTATCCAATTAAGACATAAATAAATGAAAGGAAAAAGGTTGCTTTTTTTATCATAATTTATTTATTGTCAAAAGTTACCATATAAGCAGATTTATATCCTTTATTTTTTGCCTCTGTCAAACGTTTTTTACAAGCTTCATAATCTGTTTCATCACCATAAAAATATTTATATATTTTATTTTCTTGGGTAAAAGAAATTGGTTCTAACCCTTTAAAGTTAGATGGTTTTGTATCTATTTTTTTAGTGCCAGCTTCTAGTTGTACTTTGTAATGAATTCCTTTTGCTTCATGAGTTGTCTCATTATCATTGTTCGATATAGATGCTGTAGGTGAATTAGATTCAATTGGTGCAACTATAGATTCATTAACATCTGACGGACTAAAAAAAGTGTTTTTATATGTAATAATCGCATTATAAATGGATTGTGCCATTTCATCCTTTCCCGCATCTGAACTAATGTAAATCCCTTCTTCTTGATGAGAAACAAAACCTAATTCAATTAAAACACCCGGCATAACTGTTGCATCTAATACCCAAATAGGTTGTTGTTTTACACCTCGAGAAAAACGATCAGTTTGAACAAAATTCTTTTCAATTTCTGAAGCCAACTCAATACTTTGTCCTAAAAATTCTTCTTGCAATATCTTCAATCCTAATAATGTCTCAGGATTATTCGGATCAAAACCTTTATATTTTTGGTTGTAATCATCTTCGAGAAAAATAACACCATTTTCTTTCTTGGCAATATCTAGGTTAGTATCTGTTCTTGACATTCCCATCACAAAAGTTTCTGTACCCTTTGCAGCCGTACTTTTAACACCATTACAGTGAACGGATATGAATAAATTTGCTTTTGCTTTATTTGCAATGTTTGCTCGTTCTCTGAGCTCTATAAAAACGTCTGTTTTACGAGTATAAAATACTTTAACACTGTTATGCTGTTCTAACAACTTTCCAAGACGTAAAACCACGTCAAGAACAATGTCTTTTTCTCTAATAGATCCTCTCATTGTTCCAGGATCTTTTCCCCCATGACCAGCATCTAAGACGACTTTAAACGGATTAGATTGTTGAGCAAAAAGTGCGCTTGGAACAAATAAAATGAACAAAAGCAACACAAATTTTATAGCGTTTTTAACTAACATAGAATAATTAAAAAGTATTATAAGTTATAATTTTATTAAAACATTATTTTTGCAAAAAAATATATGTAAGTTTGACACTTCAAAAAGTAAGCCAAATTTTTACAAAAATAGCATTAAAAGCATTGTATACAAAGTTAAGTCATATCGTTTTATTAGTAATTTTACTAACAATTGGAAATACCTCTGTATTTTGTCAGGAAATTATAGCAATTGATACACTTAAATTAAACAATTCTAGCTTAAATGGCCCTAAAAACAATACTAAAAACGATTCTTTAAAGAAGAAAAAAAATGTTTTAGAAGGTATTGTGAAAATGAATGCCAAGGATTACGAAAAAATAGACCAAAAAAAGAAACAACTTACCTTATACAACGAAGCTTCAATAAAATATACTGATTTTGATATCAAAGCAGGAATTATAGTATATGATTATGAAAAAAAACAAGTGTATGCCGGAAGAATAAAAGATACTGCGGGAAATTATATTCAAAGACCTGTATTTACTCAAGGAACTAATATTGTTGAACCTGATTCTCTTGTTTATAACAACACCACAGGAAAAGCACTGATTTGGAATTCAAGAACCAAGCAAGGTGAAATGAATATTAAAGCTGAAATTTCAAAGCGAGAAAATGATTCGGTTGTTTTTATGAAATCGGCTCGTTTAACAACAGCAAAAGATATTGATGACCCTGAATACTATTTTTATGTTACAAAAGTAAAATTTGTTCCAAAAAAGAAAGTTGTGGTTGGACCAACTAATCTGGTCATTGCCGATGTTCCTACTCCATTATTTTTACCCTTTGCTTATTTTCCGATGAGCGAAAAAAGTACTTCTGGCTTCATCATTCCAACCCCTGGACAAAATAATCAACAAGGATATTTTCTTCAAAATGGTGGCTATTATTTTGCATTAAGTGATTATTATGATTTAGCCGTTTTAGGCGATTATTACACTAATGGAAGTTACGGTTTGAGGGCAGAAAGCAGCTATGCAAAACGCTATAAATTCAACGGACGATTTAATTTTAGATTTGAAAATAATATACAAAGTGAAAAAGGTTTTCCTGATTATGTGAAATCAAAACAATATAACATTCAATGGTCGCATAGTCAAGATGCTAAAGCTGCAGCAAATTCTCGTTTTTCAGCTTCAGTAAATCTAGGAAGTAGTCAATATTTTAGACAATCAGTTAACATGAATAACGTTGGATCTACATTGAATAATAACCTGAGTTCATCTGTATCCTATTCTAAAACATTTCAAACAGTGCCTCAAGTGAATATGTCATTATCGGCAACCCATTCTCAAAATACAAATACCAAGCAAATAGACATGACTTTACCTACTTTTCAAGCTAGTGTAGATCGTATATTCCCATTTGCACCAAAAGACGGAATCAAAAAAGGAATTATTAAAAATATTAATATTCAATATAATGTTAGAGGGGAAAATCGAATAAAAACATCAGATTCCCTTTTCTTTAAACCCCAAATGTTTAGAGATGCAAAAACAGGTTTTCAACACAGTATTCCTATTACAACCAATTTTAAAATTTTAAAATATTTTAGTGTAACAATGGGAACTGCCTATAATGAAGTATGGGCTTTTAATACCATTCAAAAATATTTTAGTACAATTGAAAATAAAGTTGTTACTAAAGAACAAAAAGGATTTGAAACATATAGAACCTATAATTTTTCTGCTGGAATAGGAACAACCATTTATGGTACTTTTAATTTTGGAGAAGACAAAAAAATTCAAGCGATTCGACACGTAATGAGACCCAATGTTTCATACGGCTACACTCCTAGTTTTGAAAAATATTATGACACCTATGCCATTGATGCAACTGGCTTAACTACTGAAGAATATACTAAATTTGATGGCGGTATGTTTGGAGCCCCTGGAAAAAGTTATTCAAATAACGTAGGAATTTCCTTAAGTAATACCTTTGAAGCAAAAATGATTGATAAGGACAGTAAAAAAGGAGAATCAAAAAAAGTAATGCTTATTAATAATTTAAACTTGAGCACAAGTTATGATTTCACAGCAGACTCATTAGCATGGACCCCTATGAGAGTAAGCGGTGGAACCCAATTTTTTAAAGATAAATTAAATCTAAATTTTGGCGCTACATTAGATCCTTATGCAATTGATAACGTTGGAAAGAGAATCAATACTTTTAATATTGATAATGGCGGTAGCTTATTTAGAATGACGAGTGCCAATATGACTATGAATTATGCCTTTTCAAGTACAGATGGTGAAGACAAATCAAATAAACAGAATCAAAATAACGGCGGAACTGGTGATGATTTATTTGGAAGAAACACCGATTTAAGTGATACTAGGCAAAGTTTGTTTGATAAAGACGATACTAAAAAAGAAGATAAAAATATTGAATGGTACAATACAAAATTACCTTGGGATTTGCGACTCGCCTATTCCGTTACTTACAATAATTCTAATAGACAAAAGGAAATATCTTCTCATTCAGTAATGGCTTCTGGAAATATTGAATTAGCTCCCCGATGGAAAGTTGGATTATCATCTGGATATGATTTTAAACAAAAAGGTGTTACGTTTACTCAATTGCGTTTTGAAAGAGATTTAGAAAGTTGGCGCATGAGTTTCAATTGGGTTCCATTTGGTACAAATACCTATTGGGGATTCTTCATTGGAATTTCATCTTCTGTTTTAAGCGATATTAAATACGATAAACGTCAGTTACCAGATCGCGTATTTCAATAGCAATTAATCAATTTAAAAAACTTATTTACCCTAATTATGAAAAAAATAATTTATACCGAAAATGCACCAGCACCAATTGGTCCTTACAACCAAGCCGTACTTGTAGGAAATACACTTTATAGCTCTGGACAAATTGCGCTTAATCCTCAAACAATGGAATTGGTTTTAGATGATATTGAAACTGAAACCAAACAAGTAATGGAAAATATGAAAGCAGTTTTAGCTGCTGCCGAAATGACTTTTGAAAACGTAATAAAAACATCTATTTTTATTATGAATATGGAAGATTTTAGTCGGATTAATTCAGTTTACGGTGCCTATTTCAATGAAGCAACTGCTCCAGCTAGAGAAACCGTTCAAGTAGCGTGTTTGCCAAAAAACGTAAACATAGAAATTTCAATGATTGCAATTAAATAAAGAAAGATTATCCTCATAAAAAAATCCGTTACAAAATCACGTAACATGTAACGGATTTTTTATTTGAATAAGTTTGACTTATTATCTTAAATCAAAACGATCTAAGTGCATTACTTTTGTCCAAGCAGACACAAAATCTTTTACAAATTTTTCTTTAGTAACAATTTTGTAATTTAGACAACTCATATACCTAACAATTATCATTATGAAAAATCAAATATTCTTAATTCTTGCGCTTTTCGGAATGTACTTTTCTTTTGCTCAAGAAACTACAAGGAGAGATTCACTTCAAGGCGGTTTACGTTTTGAACGCACTTGCTATGATGTCCTTCGATATGATTTATATCTCAAAGTGGATCCATCTAAAAAGTGGATTATGGGTACAAATGAAATCACTTTTAAAGTAATTGAGCCTACCAAAAAAATTCAATTGGATTTATTTGATAACATGATTATTGATGATATAAGCTGCTTTGAATTTGGAAAATTAGAATTTACTCGCGATGAAAATGCTGTATTTATAAATTTCAATACACCATTAGAAAAAAATAAAATATATACACTGCTTTTTTCATATAGTGGCAATCCAAAAATTGCAAAAAACGCACCGTGGGATGGAGGATTTGTATTCAAAAAGGATAATAAAGGTCTCGATTTTATTGGAGTAGCCGTTCAAGGAACAGGTGCTAGTCTTTGGTATCCATGTAAAGATTCCCAAACAGATGAGCCTAATCTAGGCGCTTCAATAAATGTAGCTGTACCAAATGGATTGATGAATGTTTCAAATGGTCGATTTTTAGGATCGAAAGATTTGGGCGATGGCTATACAAGATGGGATTGGGAAGTAAAAAACCCAATCAATAATTATGATATTACGATAAACATTGCAGACTATGTTCATATTCATGACCAACATAACGGATTAGATTTAGATTATTATGTGTTAAGAGAAAATGAAGAAAAAGCACGTAAACATTTTGAAGCCGATGTTAAACCTATGTTAGACTGTTTTCAATTAAAATTTGGAAAATATCCTTTTTGGGAAGATGGTTACAAGTTAGTTGAAACACCTTATTTAGGTATGGAACATCAAAGTGCTGTGGCTTATGGGAATAAGTTTAAAAAAGGCTATATGGGCTATGATTTATCAGGGACGGGTGTTGGGATGAAATTTGATTACATTACTATTCACGAAACCGGTCACGAATGGTTTGGAAATAGTATTACTAGTAAAGACATTGCCGATATGTGGATTCATGAAGGGTTTACAACCTATACCGAAACCGTTTTTATTGAATGTACGCAAGGTTATGATGCTGCAATTAAATATGTGAACGGACAATCAAAAAATGTGAGAAATGACAAACCAATAATTGGTCAATTTGGTGTTAATAGAGAAGGTTCTGGCGATATGTATTATAAAGGTTCCCTCCTATTAAATACGCTTCGACATGTAGTAAATAATGATGAAAAGTGGTGGTCGATATTATTGAAATATGCTGAAACGTATAAAAAACAAATCATTGATACGCCAACTGTAATTGCTTTTTTCAATCAAGAATCTGGATATAATTTAACTCCTATTTTTAATCAGTATTTAAACCATACCTCACTACCACATTTAGAAATTAAAACACAAGGAAAAAGCTTTCAGTACCGATGGAAAACTGATGAACCAAATTTCATCATGCCAATTGATATCATAATTGGTTCAAAAAAAATAAGACTTCAAGCTTCAAATGAATGGAAAAAATCTAAAGAACCAATTGCTTCACTAGAAGAAATTAAGGTATTAACCGATAAATTTTATGTAAAATACAATTAACAATATATTACAACCCTATTAAAAGTAGGGTTTTTTTTATGTTAATTTTAGCAGTCGAAGTTCGTTCAAACTGAGTCACAAAAAAGACATCCTTTGGAATTTCATATTTATCTAATTTTTCAAATAGTGACTTCGGTAATTCAAATTCAGATCCTTCTAGTACTAAAATTACTTTTTGACCAAGAAGAGCGTCGGGTATTCCGGTTATAAAAAAAGAAACCGTTAAATGTTTCGCAATTTTAGCTTCAATTTGTTCAGGAACAAGTTTTATTCCACCACTGTTAATAATAGTATCATAACGCCCTATCCATTTGAATGTAGTCGGTGAAATAATTTCTACAACATCATTCGTTATAATAGTATTTACTGAAATGAAGGGTACTTTTAGCACCAAACAATCTCGGTCATCTAAAGCTATGCTAATATTTGGTAAAACAGTAAACGTTTCTGAACCGATTCGCTTAGCGGCAATATGAGAAATTGTTTCGGTCATTCCATACGTTTCATAAATTTCATTATTTAAATTTTGCAACTTAAGAGAAAGCTCACTAGAAACTGATGCACCGCCAATTATTATTTTTTTAAATTGGAATAATTTATCTATACTATTTTGAGCTTGTAAGGGAACTAAAGCTACAAAATCGAATGTTTTTTCAGAAGATAATGCTTCTAAATTTGAGCTTGAAGGTAAAATATCTAATTCTAGCCCAATAATAAAGGTGCGAACTAACATCATTTTTCCTGCAATATATCGGGCGGGTAAACATAATAAAGCGCTGTTACCTGGCTGCAATTTAAAATAATCAGCCGTTGCAAGTGCAGAATGCACCATAGCCTGTTTTGAAAGGATAATTGTTTTTGGATTTCCAGTAGTTCCAGATGTACTTAATTGAATTGTATCCGAAGCATCCAACCAATCCAAAATAAAAATACCAATTTCTTTTTCATAATCAGATCCTTCTTTTGCATAGCTGTAGGCTAAATCAAATAAGCTCTCTTGATCAAAATGAGCTCCATTTATTTTGAAGGAATTATGAAAATTATGAAAAGTAGGCAGCATAAAATAGATTGAATTAATTAAAGTGTTGACCTATTTTTAGTACCAATTAATTTTTCATTCCATTTGTTCCATTTATATTTCTTTGAGAAAAAATAAATTAGAAGTGGAAATAAAATAAATACCGGAAAAAAGACTTCAAAATTTATTGAAGGCTCAGAAATATCTTTAAAAATGGAATGGGTTTGAAACACGGTAAAGTCAGTAGTGATTAATAATGACGCCAAAATATTATTAGCTGCATGAAATCCTAATGCAAGTTCTGTTCCTTCATCCATCAAAGTAATAATTCCTAAAAACAATCCCGATCCTATATAGTAAACTAAAATAAGATACCCCAATTTTTCAACTTCAGGATTCATTATGTGCATTGTGCCAAAAATTAAAGAAGTCATTAACAAAGGAAACCATTTATTAAGCGACAAATTATAGAAACCCTGCATCAAATAACCTCTAAAAATCAACTCTTCTGCAGTAGTTTGGAAAGGCATTAATAATAATGTGATGGCAAATAAGATTAAAAATGGAATCAAATTAATTTGCAGAACAATATCTGTTGAATCATAAAAATAAGACGAGAAAAACAAAATAACAGAAATAATTAACCACAACCCAAAAGAAACTAATACTCGACTCCAATCAATTTTTTCTCTTGATGTAATAATGGATAAAAACTTTTGTTTATGAAATTTTTCAACTACAAGATATAATCCTATAATGACAAATACAAAAGATAGTAAGGCAAAAAACAAAAACACATTTGAATCAAATAGCGAATAAAGGTCTGCATTATTTTGAGGCATCTTTCCAGAAAATAAAACCGCAATACTAAGTGGAATTTGACCTACCATTGCTGCTAAAAACACTAAAAAAGAACCTCCTAAATACTTGATAAAATTTAATAATCTTAAATTTAAATTGGTTTCTTTTTTAAAAGCTTGCTCTATAAACATATCAGAAATATTACATTTGTACATTAAACAAACAAAAATACAAAATGATTACCATTTACCATAATCCAAGATGCAACAAATCTAGAGAAGGCTTGTGTGAAGTTGAATTATTTAAAAAACCGTTTCAAATTCGTAATTATATGATTGAACCGTTCACTCTTGATGAGCTAAAGGATGTTATAAAAAAATTGGGAATACAACCTATAGAGTTGGTACGAATTAAAGAATCAATTTGGATCGAACATTATAAAAACAAAGTACTTTCAGAACAAGAAATAGTTGATGCAATGCTGAAATACCCAAAACTAATTGAACGGCCAATCATTGTTTATGGTAATAAAGCAATAATTGCCCGACCAAAAGAACGAATTAAAGAACTATTTCGATAGTTTTAACAAAGATTTAGGAATTAAAGGATGCCACTAAGAGTAAATTTGCAGCCTTATTACAAATATAAAATATGAAAAATTATTTTCAATTAATACTTACAGCAGTATTTATCTCATTTTCTTCTGTTGCGCAAAAACCAGTAGAACAAAAAATAACAATTAGCGGAAAAGTGTTCGAAAAAGGAAACAAAATTGCTGTTGAATACGCAACTGTTTCTTTTAAAAATAGTGCATCTAATCAACTTTATGGAGCAATGACCGATGCAAAGGGGTTGTTTAAATTTGAACTACCAGTAGGTGATTATACAGGAGTAATTGAGTTAATGTCCTATAAAAAAGTAACTATTCCTCAAAAAAAATATACAGAAAACACCTTTTTAGGATCGTTTTCATTGGAAGCAGATATCTCGCAGTTACAAGACGTTATCGTTATTGCTGAAAAATCTACCGTAGAAATTAAATTAGATAAGAGAGTATACAATGTAGGAAGAGATATGATGGTTAAAGGCGGAACAGTGAGTGATGTTTTAGATAATGTTCCTTCGGTTACAGTAGATACAGAAGGAAATGTAGCCCTTCGCGGAAATGAAAATGTAAAAATATTAATTGACGGGAAACCTTCTGGTCTAGCGGGTATAAATGTTGCCGATGCGCTAAAATTATTACCTGCAGATGCTGTTGAAAAAGTTGAGGTAATTACAAATCCATCGGCACGATATGATGCTGAAGGCGGAGGAGGTATAATTAATATTGTGCTTCGAAAAGGAAAATCAAATGGAGTTAATGGTTCGATAATTCTTTCTGCTGGAGACCCAGAATCCTATGGTGTAAGTAGTACTTTAAATAAAAAAGGAACCAATTTTAATTTGTTTTCAAATTTTGGATACAACTATAGAAATAATCCGGGTAACTCTTTAACCGATGCCGAATATTTTAACTCAAATGGAACTACGAGTCGTTTCATTAATGAGAGACGAACAAACGAACGATTAAGTGAAGGTTATAATGCGAATTTTGGTATTGATTTAAACTTGAGTAAATCTTTAAC
>NZ_JBIIWV010000072.1:0-10586 GCF_044338735.1 Flavobacterium sp.
AAGTTAAAAAATCATTCTGATACGCTTCAATTGCAACAAGAAGCAAAAAATTTGTATGATCAATTGACGATTTTACGCTTTTATGAAGAAAATTTCGAATTAGTAAAAAACGAAATACCTGAAGCTGTTTTTGAAGAAATGTTGGAAGGAAAACCTACTGAAATTTTTTCAACTCCAATTCAAGAAGAAACAGAAGCCAATATACAAGCGACAACTCCTATTGTAGAAGAAACAATTTCTGATCCAATTATTGAAGAAAAAATAATGGTTGCTGAATTGATTGAAGAAGATATTGAGGACGAAGAAGAAACAATTGCAACAGAACAAAAGCTAGAAGAAACACCAAACCCTATTTCCAAACAAAAAGAAACAGTTGCCAAGCAAATTTCGTTTGAAGACATGTTAGTTCACGATTATCAAGAACTTGATTTTGTAAAGGTAGATGATGTTCCGGTTGCTGTAGAAAAGGCAAATGAAGCTACTTTTGAAGCTGTATCGCCTGAAATTGCTTCCGAAATTGAGCCAACTTCAATCGTTGAAGATAAAGTTGAAAAACCATCTGAAAAGAAACAAAAAGAGGACAAAACAACGTCTTTAAATGATAAATTAAATAAAGGTATTAATATTGGTTTAAATGACCGTATTGCTTTTGAGAAAAAATTATTTGGAGGTAATGCCGAAGATTTCAATAGAGTACTTTCCCAATTAAATACCTTTGATAATTTTGAAGAAGCTGAAAGTTTTATTCATGATTTTGTAAAACCCGATTACAATAATTGGCAAGGAAACGAAGAATATGAAACGCGTTTCATAGAAATTGTAGAAAATAAATTTAAATAAATGAACACAGATTAGACAAATTAACACGATAAATAATTTGTGCTAATTCGTGAAATTCGTGTTTTAAATTGTTTTAAATGAGTAAATTATATATAGTTCCTACGCCAATTGGCAATTTAGATGACATGACGTTTCGTGCCATTCGTGTGCTAAAAGAAGCCGATTTAATATTAGCCGAAGACACTCGTACTAGCGGAAAATTACTAAAGCATTTTGAAATTACTACGCACATGCACAGTCACCATATGCATAACGAACACAAAACGGTAGAAAATGTAATTGCTCGAATAAAAGGGGGCGAAACGATTGCTTTAATTTCCGATGCGGGAACGCCAGCCATTTCTGATCCCGGATTTTTATTAACACGCGCTTGTGTAGAAAACGGAATTGAAGTAGATTGTTTACCTGGAGCGACAGCTTTTGTACCCGCTTTGGTAAATAGTGGTTTGCCTAATGATAAATTCGTTTTCGAAGGTTTTTTACCCGATAAAAAAGGCAGACAAACGCGTTATTTGGTTTTAGCCGAAGAAACCAGAACTATGATTTTATACGTTTCTCCACATAAATTAAACAAAACATTAACCGAATTTATTCAGTATTTTGGTGCGGATAGACCCATTTCTGTTTCCAGAGAAATTTCAAAATTGCACGAAGAAACCATTCGTGGAACTGCCGAAGAAGTTTTAAAACACTTTGAAGAAAAACCGGCAAAAGGGGAAATTGTGGTTTGTGTTGGGGGAAAAAAATAGTGTTCAGTCATTAGTTTTTAGTTAGCAGTTATTTATTTAGTAGTGATAATTTATCATAAGTTAAAATTTAGTTTGTCATTTCGACGTAAGGAGAAATCACATAAAGTTATAAAGCATGAACGAATTTAATCCACAAACAGGTTTTCATTCCTATTATGTTTACATAATTACCAATAAATATCGTTCTACCTATTATATTGGAATGACCAATAATTTAAAAGAACGATTAAGTCAACACATAGAAAATTTAGAATTAGGTAATAAAACTTTTGCTTCAAAGTATAATTTAGAGTTTTTGGTTTATTATGAAAAATTCGTTTGGGTGGAAGAAGCAATTGCAAGAGAAAAAGAAATAAAAAAATGGAGACGAGAAAAGAAGATGAATTTAATTAAAAGTATGAATCCTGATTTCGAATTTTTAAATCATCATTTTAAGAAATAATTTTTAAAAAATTATGTGATTTCTCCTTACGTCGAAATGACAATTAAGAATTTTTTTATAACTTTGTCATTCAATATTATAAGCCAAAAATCGTAATTCATAATTTTTAATTCATCACAAACTATGCGTTGGAATCTAAAATCAAAGCCAGAAAAAGAAAAAGTACAAGCCTTACAAAACGCCCTTCAAGTCGATGAAATCATCGCTACTTTATTAGTTCAAAGAGGAATAGAAACCTTCGAGCAAGCCAAAACATTTTTCCGTCCCACTTTAGAAGATTTGCACAATCCGTATCTAATGAAAGATATGGACAAAGCCGTTTCTCGAATCGAAAAAGCCATTGCAAACAATGAAAATATTTTAGTTTTTGGCGATTATGATGTAGATGGAACAACCGCTGTTTCTTTAGTTTCGAGTTATTTGCGTAGTTTTTATACTAATGTGGCGACGTATATTCCAGACCGATATAACGAAGGTTACGGAATCTCATATCTCGGAATTGATTATGCCGAAGACAACGATGTTTCCTTAATAATCGCACTCGATTGTGGGATTAAGTCGATCGACCACGTGAATTATGCGAAAGCAAAAAACATCGATTTCATCATTTGCGACCATCACCGACCTGGCGATTTTTTACCTGATGCCATTGCGGTTTTAGACCCAAAACGCGAAGATTGTTCCTATCCGTATGACGAATTATGTGGTTGTGGAGTAGGGTTTAAATTGATTCAAGCGTTAGCCGAAAACAGAAACCAAACCATTCAAGATTTACTTCCTTATTTAGATTTGGTAGCTACAGCTATTGCTGCTGATATTGTTCCAATTACGGGTGAAAATAGGGTATTAGCAAAATTTGGTTTGGAAGTGATTAATTCGAATCCGCGACCAGGAATTAAAGCCTTAGTTCAAAATGTAAAGAAAAAAGTATTGACGATTACTGATGTCGTTTTCATTGTAGCACCAAGAATTAATGCTGCCGGAAGAGTGAAACACGGAAACGAAGCCGTAGCACTTTTAACCGAATACAATTTAGAACAAGCGGAACAATTTGCTTCTGAAATTGAGCAGCACAATTCGGACAGAAAAGAATTGGACAAACAAATTACCAAAGAAGCGTTACTTCAAATCGAAGAAAACAACGAACAAAACCGATTTTCAACGGTTGTATATCAAGAAAATTGGCATAAAGGCGTTATCGGAATTGTCGCATCTCGATTGGTTGAAAAGTATTATCGTCCAACGATTGTTTTTACAAAAAGTGGCGATAAATTAGCCGCCTCGGCACGTTCGGTAAAAGATTTTGACGTGTACAATGCCTTAGAAGCGTGTGCCGAACATTTGGAGCAATTTGGAGGACATATGTATGCCGCAGGAATGACGTTGAAAGAAGAAAATTACGAAAATTTCAAAAATGCGTTTGAAAACGAAGTCAAAAAAACCATTCATCCCGATTTATTAATTCCTGAAATCTCAGTAGATTTAGAAATGAATTTTTCGGATCTTGATGAAAAATTTATGCGCATTCTAAAACAATTTGAACCCTTCGGTCCAGAAAATATGACACCTGTTTTTTTGTCGAAAAATATAATCGATTCGGGTTATGCGAAAACATTGGGTAACGATGCCGAACATTTAAAAGCCTTCGTGAAACAAAATAATTCGCCAAATTTCAACGCCATTGGTTTTGGACTTGGAGATAAAATAGATGTTGTAAAAAATAGAAATCCGTTTGAAGCCGTTTATGTTTTAGAAGAAAACGAATGGAACGGAACGGTTAGTTTACAATTGCAATTGCGTGATGTAAGAACCAATTAAAAGTAAAAAGCAACAAAGTAAAAAGTTAAAAGAATCAAGTAAAATAAATATTAAATAATAAAATCTTTGCGACATTTGCGAGAATCTTCTCGTCTTTGCGGAAAAAAATATGACAAAAAAAGATCCATTTTCAGCTTTAAGAATACCAGAATTTCGTTGGTTTATACTTATGCGATTAGCCATTGTGTTGGCTTGGTCTATGCAATTTGTCTTAATAGAATGGGAAGTATACCGAATTACCAAAGACCCTTGGTCATTAGGATTAATTGGGCTTATGGAAGTAATTCCAGCTATAATTATGGCGCTATTTGCTGGGCACATTGTAGACCAATCCGAAAAAAGAAATATGCTGCTCAAATGTTTTGCAAGTACGGCAACAATCAGTATTTTATTTTGTTATTTGGTTCATCCTGAAACCGCAAAAAACATTGGAAAACAACCATTTTTATATGCTATTTATGCCTTGGTTTTTTTAGGTGGAATCATTCGGGCATTTATCATTCCATCTGTTTTTAGTTTGTTAGGATTAATTGTTCCAAAAACACAATTTACAAACGCGGCTACTTGGAGCAGTTCGTCTTGGCAAGTTTCAGCCGTAATCGGACCTGCTTTAGCTGGATTTTTAATCGGCGGAATTGGCGTTTTCAACTCTATGATTTTCGTGACAATTTCTATTTTTTTAGGAATTTTTATGTTGTTGCAAATTAGTAAAAAACCTATTTTAAATAAAAAAATTGGCGAACCCATTTCAGAAAGTTTAAAGGCCGGAATTAGATTTGTATTTCAAAATAAAATTATTTTAAGCGCACTTTCGTTAGATATGTTTGCGGTTTTATTTGGTGGGGCAGTAGCTTTATTACCTATTTTTGCACAAGATATTTTACAAGTAGGTTCAGAAGGTTTCGGAATTTTAAGAGCCGCACCAGCCATTGGTGGATTACTAACTATGCTGGCTTCTACGATGTTTTCCATCGAAAAAAATACGGGTAAAAAATTACTATTAGCCGTTTTCGGATTTGGAATTTGTATTATCGTTTTTGGATTATCCCAAAACTTTTGGATTTCGGTAATTGCTTTATTTTTAAGTGGAGTTACCGATGGATTTTCAGTAGTTATTCGTTCCACAATTTTGCAAATTTACACGCCGGATGATATGCGCGGAAGAGTTTCATCCGTAAATTCAATTTTTGTCGGTTCTTCAAACGAATTAGGAGCCTTTGAAAGCGGACTCACTTCTAAATTATTTGGAGTTGTAAACGCTGTAGTTTTTGGAGGCATAATGACGTTATTCGTAGCAGGAACTACCGCAGTGGCTTCACCAAAATTCAGAGATTTACAAATAGAAAAGTAATTTTTTGGGCGTTACCACAAGGGTCGGGCTGTACGCTATATCTCCGATTAGCAAAAACTACAAATGAATTTTTGTTTTTGTTTATCGGAGGATGCCGCTTCCATCCCTAACGCAAATTCGTTTTCAATAGCACTTTTTATTCGTATTTTTTCAATTCAAATGTTTCGCCATCAAAAACACCATAGGTAAAATAGCCAATCCAATCTCCTAAGTTGATGTATTTTGACTGTTCATTTAAAGTAATTTCCATAGGCAAATGGCGGTGTCCAAAAACAAAAAAATTGTACGATTTGGTTTCTAATTTACGTTTGCAATATTGCACCAACCATTCGTTTTCTTCGCCTAAAAATTTCACATCTTCCGCACCAGAAATAAGCTTGTTTTTAACCGATAAATATTGCCCTATTTTCACACCAACATCAGGATGCAACCAACGAAACAACCATTTTGAAAATGGATAGGTAAATAGTTTTTTCATGCGTTTATAACCCTTGTCGCCAGGACCTTTTCCGTCGCCGTGACCTATTAAGAAGGTTTTTCCGTTAAAGGTAAATTCTTGATTATCGTGATAAACAGGAATATTGAGTTCTTTTTCAAAATAATCGCCCATCCATAAATCATGGTTTCCAACAAAAAAATAAATAGGAATTCCGGCGTCTCTCAGTTCAGCTAATTTTCCTAAAACTCGAACAAAACCTTTAGGAACAACAGTTTTATATTCGAACCAAAAATCAAATAAATCGCCTAGTAAAAAAATGGCATCAGCGTCTTTTTTAACCTCGTCTAGCCAAGCTACAAATTTTTGTTCTCTAGGAAAACTAATTTCTGATGTTGGCGCACCAAAATGTTGGTCGGAAGCAAAATATATTTTTGAATTTGGTTTCAAAATGATCTTTTTAGAAAGTTTTTACAAAAATACACAAAATATATTACCTTAAAATAAACACTTTATCGAATATTTAATATATTTTATCGATAGATGTTTTATAAATAAGATAAATTGTTAACTTTGAATATTAATCAAACCTTAAATTTATATTAAAATAATGAAAAAACTACTACTTTTTTTCATGTCGTTTTTTACTTTTTTTGCCTTTGGACAATTATCTGAGGGTTTTGAAGGAGCTTCATTCCAGCCTACCGGATGGGCAATTGAGAATAACGGTGTAGGAACTGGTGAATCTTGGACAAGAACAAATTTATCTGGATTTGGATGGGTTCATCAAGGAACATTTTCAGCTATGGTTAACAGAGAAAATGGTGCAACGGGACTCGCTCAAGATTGGTTGATAACTCCTCAAGTTACTGTTCCTACTAATGGACAAATTCGATTTTATTCAAGATCTGGTTCAAATGGTGAACAAGGGTCTATATATAGAGTTATGCTATCCACTACTAATCAAGCTAGAGCATCTTTTACTACTGAGATAGGAAGATATACAGAGTTGGAAATTCGAAATTTACCTTTTCAACAATTTTTTATTCCGTTAAATGCTTATGCTAATCAGCCAGTTTATTTTGCTTTTGTAATGGAGGTAACTGACGGTGTTGGGGATAGATGGTTATTAGATAATGTAAAGGTTGATCAGCAATGTCTTGCTCCTACAGCATTAAATGCTACTCCGTTAGCCACTTCAGCCATGTTGTCATGGAACAGTCCTAATCCTGCGGGTCCTTGGCAAATTGAGTATGGTCCTGCTGGATTTGTTCCGGGATCTGGCACTATCGTTCCTGTAACTACTAATGGTTATAATTTGACACCCTCACCACCCTTGACTCCATTAACAAGTTATGATTTTTATGTTAGAACTATTTGTGATACTGATAATCCAAGTCCGTGGTCAGTCAAACGTACTTTTACAACAACTGAAATGCCACCTGTTTGTGGAGGAAATTTTGTTGATCAAGGAGGTCCAACAGGAAATTACCCCAATGGTGAGGATCGAATTGTAACTATTTGTCCGCCTAACTCAGGGGAGTATGTTACGGTTACCTTTACCTCGTTTAATACAGAGGTAAATTATGATAAACTTTATGTTTATGATGGAAATTCGACAGCCTCTCCTCTAATCGCCAGTGCAAACGGTCCTGGATTAGGAACGGTATTGATACCGGGGGCTTATTGGGGAACTACTATTCCTGGCCCATTTGAAGCAACCGGAACTACTGGTTGTTTAACCTTCAGATTTGTTTCGGATACTTCTGTAAATAATCCAGGTTGGACTTCAAATATACTTTGTCAGCCTTATCCTACTTGTAGAAAACCAACGAATATTACTTCTAACGCTATTTCACCTACAAGTGTAACGGTTAGCTGGACTAATAATGCACCAAGTGCCACTCAATGGGAAGTCATTGCTGTTCCAGCTGGTTCTCCCGCGCCTACTGCAGCTATGACAGGTCAAATCTCAACAAATCCAACAACTTATACCTACACGGGACTTACTTCACAAACCACTTACGATTTTTATGTTAGAGCCATTTGTGCAGCAGGAACTGATGTAGGTCCATGGTCAACTGTGCGCTCCACATCAACTACGAATCCTAATTATTGTGCTGGAGACCATTTTTATGATTCAGGAGGTGCTACAGGAAATTATTCAAATAATGAAACTAGAACTTGGACAATCTGTCCTACAAATACTGGTGACGTAGTTACTGTTTATTTTAATTCATTTAACTTAGTGAGTAGTATTGGAGATGTATTAACTATACATGATGGGAATTCAACTGCAGCAGCTGTAGTAGGAACTTATTTTGGAACAAATGTTATTTCTTCATACACTGCGACATCAGTTTCTGGATGTTTGACATTTTCTTTTGTATCAAACGGGACACAAAATGCTGCAGGATGGGATGCTACAATAGTTTGTGGACCACCTTGCCCATCGATAATTTCAGTTTTAAATAGTACTGTTCCCGCAGCGGGACCTCAAAATACGATTCGAATTTGTCAAGGCGATTCTGTACAATTTAATGGAAGCGGAACATTTGCGACAAGCGGAACAGGAGCTACTTATTTATGGAACTTTGATGATGGAACTACAGCAAACGGTCAAAATGTATCACATACGTTTGCAAATGAAGGAATTTACTTAGTTAATCTTATCATTACTGATCCAAACGGATGTAGAAATAATAATAGATTAGAACAAAAAGTCTATGTTTCAACTACACCAAATTTTACTGGAACTCAAGCATCAGATGATGAAATTTGTTTAGGGCAAACGACAACAATAACTGGAGTTGTTAACCCAGTTGAATTTATTAGAGTATGTGCTCCTCCAGTTAGTGGTACTACCTTCTTACCCGATGGTAGTGGCGTATCATATCAAACTTCTGTTCCTGTAGATTGTTTTCCATTTGGGTCTACAATAACAGCTGCTAATCAAATTACTTCTGTCTGTTTAAATATGGAGCATTCATATCTAGGGGATCTAGAAATTAGATTGGTCAGTCCAAATGGGCAATCCATCATACTAAAAGCATTTAATGGAACTGGTGGAGGCGGTGGCGGGACCTATCTTGGATGTCCAATTGATGGTTTTGGTGCTGTTGATGAGGCTGCTGGTCCAGGTACTGGTAGAACCTATTGTTTTACTCCAGCTGCAACTACCTTTTTAGTTAATGGTGCTACATCTCAATGTGGAAATCCGAATGGTAATTCCATAAATGCTGGAAACTACATGCCAGTTCAGCCTTTTACCAATTTGATAGGAAGTCAATTAAATGGTAATTGGTCATTGATTGTAACCGATAATTTAACAGTTGATAACGGTTATATTTTTAACTGGAGTATCAATTTTGATAATTCAATATTGCCTACTGATTATTCATTTACTCCAACGATAGTAAGTACTTTTTGGTCGCCAAGTCCAAGTATTGTTAGTACTTCAGGACAAACAATAACAGTAACGCCTACAACAACTGGTAATAATTGTTTTACATATAATGCTGTAGATAATTTTGGATGCACCTACACTCAACAAGTTTGTATAGATGTAACTCCAGGAGTTTCAATGACGTCAAACACTGCAAATCCACTTTCTGTTTTTGTTGGTCAAAATGGTACGTATTATTTTTCAGGTGGAACCCCAAATGCAGTGGTAACCTACAATGTAAATAATAGTGGCGTTAATCAGCAAATTACTTTAAATGGATCAGGAAACGCAACTTTAACGATACCTAATTTAACAGTAAATACAACTGTTACTGCTACTTTAATTACTCAATTAATACCAACTCCTGCAAATGTAATTGTTTCAACAGGTGGATTAAATTCTGCTAATGCTGTTGGACCTATATCTCCTGCAGCTTCAGTGGCAAGTACAGCAAACTGTTCCACAATAAATAGTGCCAATTCATTAGTTATACTTCGATTAGCAAATGTCTTACCCGCTGGATCCATAATTACTGTTAGTATAGCTAAAAATAATAATAATGGGAGTGTGAGGATTTCCGATGGAGTCTCTACGTTGATTTTTAATTCTGGAAATATTGACGAATTGCAACGCATCCAATTTACAATGGGTAGCACAACAGATATAATTACAGTTACTCAACTTAACGGGAGTGTTTATTTAGATGGAATAGAGTTTTTAGTAAATATTCCTGGTTGTGATGCTCCATTAAATTTACCGGCAACAGTAACAGTAACAACTCCGCCTTATCCATATATTACAAGTATTTCTAATGATACGATTTGTGAAGGATCAAATGCTGTTTTCAACATAGTAGGTTCTGCAAATACTACAGTTACTTATTCAATAAATGGGGCTTCAAATCAGATTCTTCTATTAAATCCTACTTCTGGCACTGGAACAATTACAGTTCCTAATTCAACAACTAATGTTGTTTTATTGATTTCTCAGATTCAATTAGGAACAGATATAGATTTAACTCCATTAACGAGAACAATAATTGTTAATCCATTAGGTCAAGTTAATACAATAGCACCTCAAATCTTATGTCAAGGCGCTTCAACTAATGCTGTAACTTTTTCAACAACAAATACAGGAGGCACTACTACATATACATGGACTAATAATAATCCTTCAATTGGTTTAGCAGCTTCAAGCGTTGGAAATGTTACGGGCATTCCAAGTTTTTTAGCTACTAATACTACAACAGTACCAATAACTGGAACTATTACAGTTATCCCAACTTACACAAGTGGAGGTGTATCATGTGTTGGAGCTACACAAACCTTTACGATTACTGTAAACCCAACCCCACAAATTTCTAACAAAATAGCTTCAATTTGTTCGAGTGCTACTTTTACGGTAACCCCAGTTAATGGAACCTCCTCAGATATTTTTGCAATAAATACAACTTATAGTTGGACTTTTGTTGACAATCCGAATGTTACTGGAGAATCAAACCAAAG
>NZ_JBIIWV010000222.1:0-3040 GCF_044338735.1 Flavobacterium sp.
AACCAATGTCAAAAATAGCGTTTGGTGAAAACAACAAAATAAGCAAAGCCGAAGTAGCCATAGCGTTATAAATCGCTTTTGACTGGTTGAAATACGTTCCAACACTTATAAAACTAAATAGAGTAACGGCTCTTGTAACTGATGCAGGAAGTCCTGTTAAGAAGGCAAATAACCACAAGACAAAAAGCACCATTAGTAATTCGATTTCTTTTCCAAAACGAAAACTTCTCAACGGTTTCAATAAAAAAACAAGAAAGAAATATAAGATTGAAATATGTAATCCGGAAATGGCCAAAATATGAATTACACCGGCATTGGAATAATCCGTTATAGTTGCTTTATCAATGGCAACTCGCTGACCCAAAAGTAGTGCGTCAATTATTGCTTTTGTCTTTGCATCAAAATGGTGAATGGCAAAACTATCGCTTAACGCATTGCGCAGTTTTTCAATATAATAATTAAAATTTTGATGTTGCTTTATGATTTTTATCGAGGAATTATTGAGATAAATTTGATGCCCAATGTTTTGTTTTTCTAAATAATTAGCATAATCAAATTGGTACGGATTATAAGCCTTTGGAATCGGATAAACAGCCCCGTTAATAGAAATTTCGGTACCAGATTGCAATACAATTTTAGATTGTTTAGGCACATAAAGCAGTATTTTTCCCGAAGCAATTTTGGTGTTAAACCCGTTTATTTCAAGAACATATTTTACATATCGTTCGTTAGGTTTTAATGCTGTTTGAATAACCCCTTTAATAGCATTTGTGGTTTCAAAAGTTTGTTTAGAATAATGATTTGCAGCATTCTTATCTACATGAACAAAATAAGTAAGCATGCCTAAAGTGGCCGAAAGAAAGTACGTTGCAATTCCAAAACTAGTATTTTGAATTAGCGCGTTGTGATTTTTATACCACGCAAAACCAAATAGAATTGCACTTATAAGTATGCCATAAAAAAGAAATGACAAAGAAAATGCAGCATATTCTTGCAGAATTATGCCAATTATAAAACTGATCGTTACACCGATTAAAGGAAATTTTAGGGGAGTCAAATGGTAGGGGATTTAGGTGTTCTTACATTTTTAAGGAATTTACAATTAATTCGGCAGTCTTTTTACTGGCGCCTTCTCCACCCAAATTTTGTTTCAAATTAGCATAGGCAATAGACAGTTTATTTCTGTTTTCAGGTTGAAGTATTTTAGCCAATTCAACTTTTAAATTTTCGGTATTCAATTCCTCCTGAATCAACTCTTTAACCACTTCTTTATCCATAATTAAGTTGACTAACGAAATGTATTTTAAGGTAATGATACGTTTCGCAATTTGATAAGAAATCCAACTTCCTTTATAACAAACCACTTCTGGCACATTGAACAAAGCGGTTTCTAATGTCGCAGTTCCAGAAGTTACTAAAGCTGCATAAGAATGGCTTAATAAATCATAGGTTTTATTCGAAATAAATTTTACATTTTCATTGGTTAAAAACGGTTTATAAAATTCGTATTCCTGACTTGGAGCTCCGGCAATAACAAATTGATACTCTGGAAAATCTTTCACAACCGACAGCATAATGGAAAGCATTTTTGCAATTTCTTGCTTTCTACTTCCGGGTAATAATGCAATAATTGGTTTTTCCGAAAGTTGATTTTCAGTTCTAAAAGCAGCATCAGAAACCTCCATTCTATTAGCAATAGCATCAATTAAAGGGTGGCCAACAAAATGAACCGGAAAGTGATGTTTTTGCTCATAAAAATCTTTCTCAAACGGAAGAATTACGTACATATAATCAACATCGCGTTTGATGGCTTTGATGCGATTTTCTTTCCAAGCCCAAATTTGAGGCGAAATATAATAATGTGTTGGAATATTTCTTTCTTTTGCCCAAGTGGCAATGCGCATATTAAACCCAGGATAGTCTATAAAAATAATAGCATCAGGCTGAAAGGCTTCAATATCTTTTTTACAAATTTTGATGTTATTCAAAATCGTTTTTAGGTTCATGATTACTTCGATAAAACCCATAAACGCTAATTCGCGATAATGTTTTACTAAAGTTCCGCCAACAGCTTGCATTAAATCACCACCCCAAAAACGAATTTCGGCAGAGGGGTCTTTTTCATACAAGGCTTTCATTAGGTTTGAACCGTGTAAATCGCCCGAAGCTTCTCCTGCTATGATATAATATTTCATGCTATTTCGTTATAATTCCCAAGCATTCAATTGTTGAATGGCATGATGGGCGGTTAAATCAAATTGCACCGGAACAATCGAAATGTATCCGTTTTCCAATGCCCATTCGTCAGTATCTGTGCCTTTGTCTTGGTTGACAAATGTCCCGGTTAACCAATAATATTCTTTTCCTTGCGGATTAGTTCGTTTATCAAATTCTTCTTGCCACATGGCTTTTGCTTGTCGGCAAATTTTAATTCCTTTTATATTTTCAGCAGGTAATTTTGGAAAATTAACGTTTAAAATAACTCCATCAGGCAATCCTTTTTTGAGCACTTCAAGTGCAATTTGTTTCACGTGATTCTTTATGGGTTCAAAATCGGCATCCCAACTATAATCTAATAATGAAAATCCGATGGCCGGAATACCTTCAATACCAGCTTCAACAGCAGCACTCATAGTTCCAGAATAAATAACATTGATAGAGGAATTTGAACCGTGATTAATTCCTGAAACACATAAATCGGGTTTGCGGTTTAAAATTTCATTCACTGCTATTTTAACACAATCAACCGGTGTTCCGCTACAACTATATTCTTGATCAATTTCTTTATCAATATGAACGCGTTCTAACTTTAGTGTATTGTTAATTGTTATGGCGTGACCCATTGCGCTTTGCGGGCTATCTGGCGCTACTACGATTACATCACCTATTTCTTTCATTACAGCAATTAAAGCTCTAATGCCTGGAGCTGCTATTCCATCGTCATTTGTAATAAGTATTAATGGTTTTGCCATGAATTCATTTTTTGCTAAATTAATTAATTTAATTTGAAACCCTTTTCATGATGTAAAAAAATTATCGC
>NZ_JBIIWV010000223.1:0-3030 GCF_044338735.1 Flavobacterium sp.
TTTTAGCCGATGAGATCAACCGTGCGCCAGCAAAAGTACAATCAGCACTTTTAGAAGCCATGCAAGAAAAGCAAGTTACTATTGGCGATGAAACGTTTAAATTGGACAAACCATTCCTTGTAATGGCAACGCAAAATCCAGTGGATCAAGAAGGAACCTATCCATTACCAGAAGCTCAGGTAGACCGTTTTATGTTAAAAGTGGTCATTGATTATCCAAAAATGGACGACGAACGCTTAGTTATTCGTCAAAATTTAAAAGGAGCTTATGAAAAAGTGAACGAAGTGGTTTCTTTAGAACAAATTTTAAAAGCGCAAGAAGCCGTTCGTGAAGTGTATATGGATGAAAAAATCGAAAAATACATCCTAGACATCATTTTTGCTACTCGTTATCCAGAAAAATATAAATTAGAAAATCTAAAACCATTAATTAGTTTTGGAGCATCGCCTCGTGGAAGTATCAATTTAGCAATCGCTGCAAAATGTTATGCATTTATTAAACGCAGAGGTTATGTAATTCCGGAAGACGTTCGTGCAGTAGTTTATGATGTGTTGCGTCACAGAATAGGAATCACGTATGAAGCCGAAGCTGAAAATGTTACTACAGAAGACATCATCAGCAAAATTGTAAACGAAATTGAAGTTCCTTAATTTCTTGAAAGATAAACTTTGTGACTTTGCGCCTTTGTGGCAGTAACAAAATGGATACAAAAGACCTACTTAAAAAAGTTCGAAAAATTGAAATCAAAACCCGAAGATTGAGTGATCACATCTTTTCGGGAGAATACCACACGTCTTTTAAAGGACGTGGAATGACGTTTTCTGAAGTGCGCCAATATCAATATGGAGATGATGTAAGAGCAATTGATTGGAATGTAACCGCGCGCTACAACGAACCTTTTGTTAAAGTATTTGAAGAAGAACGCGAATTAACGATGATGTTGCTTGTGGATATTTCGGGTTCTGAAAGTTTTGGGACTAAAAACCAATTAAAACGAGACATGGTTACCGAAATTGCAGCTACTTTAGCTTTTTCGGCTACACAAAATAATGATAAAATAGGATTGCTGTTGTTCTCTGATCAAATCGAATTATATATTGCGCCAAAAAAAGGGAAATCACATGTTTTACGAATCATTCGTGAGCTTATCGAATTTGAACCAAAAAGCAAAAAAACCGATTTATCGCAGGCTTTGAAATATTTATCGAGTGTTATGAAAAAGAAAGCCATTGTTTTTGTGATTTCTGATTTTATGACAACAGCATACGAACACACCTTAAAAATTGCTTCAAAACGACATGATGTAACCGGAATTCGTGTCTTTGATCAACGAGAAGAAAGCATTCCTAACATCGGGATTGTAAACCTTTTAGATGCCGAAACCGGAGAAACGTTAGTAGTAGATACCAATTCAAAATCGGTGCGTCAAAACTATGAAAAGTACTATCATGAAAATGTATCTTATTTTAGAGATATCTTTTCAAAATGTGGTGCCGGAACCATAAGTTCAAGAGTTGATGAAAGTTATGTAACCAAATTATTAGGTTATTTTAAAGCGAGAAATTAATGATTTAAGAATTAAGATTAACGATTTTTGATTTAAGAAGTAAAAAAAGAATGAAAAGATTTGATTTAGAAGAACGATTAATTGATTTTGCAGCAAATGTTATTTTGTTTACTAATTATGTTGAAAAAAATTATGCAGGAAATCACTTAACAGGGCAAATTATTCGCTCTTCAACATCACCAGCATTAAACTACGGAGAAGCTCAAAGTGCTGAAAGTAATAGAGATTTTGTTCACAAAATGGGAATTTGTTTGAAAGAGTTAAGAGAAACTAATAATTGTTTAAAAATTATTGAACGTGCTAATTTAAATTCTAACCAAAAAATGTTAGATCAATTAAAAGTTGAGGCTAATGAATTAATTTCAATTTTTGTAGCTAGTATAAAAACAGCAAAGAAAAACGCTGAAAAAAATAAATAGTAGAAAAAACATGTTTTCAAAAAACTTAAAAATAGTATTTAGAAACTTAAAATCATTTTCCCAAATGATTAGATTATTTCTGCAATCAAAAATCGTTAATCTTCAATCTTCAATCTTTCTATTTTTGTTATTTTTTGCAGCGAATAGTTTTTCTCAAAAAATCACCACTTCTATTGATTCTTCTCAAATAAAAATTGGATCACAGTTTAATTTTACCATTAAAGCATCTGTAAATGCAAATGACAAAGTGGTTTTTCCAGATGGAAAATTTTTCGGCGCTTTGGAAATTTTAGAATCCTATCCAGTAGATACCATTAAAAATAATTCACAATATGAATTAATCAAAAAATATGGTTTAACCCAATTTGATTCGGGGCGTTATACGATTCCCAATTTATTGGTAAAAATCAATCAAAAAGAATTCAGAACCGATTCGCTTTCCATCGTGGTTAATAATGTAAAAGTTGATACCACTAAACAACAAATGTTTGACATCAAAAACATTATTGCTACGGAAGAAAAACCAAGTAGCGAATGGTGGAAATGGTTGATTTTATTGGCGTTAATCATTGCTTCGGGTTTTGGATCGTACTTTATTGTGAAAAAATTACAAAAAAGTCAAATTAAAGAAGAAGAGTTTTTTGCTTCGCCCATCGAAAAAGCAATTGCTTATTTGCAAAACCTAGATAAAAAGCAATTAATTCAAAAAGGAGAAGTTAAAGAATACTATTCTGAAATGACCGATATTGCTCGAACGTATATTGAAGAATCGGTAAAAGTTCCGGCTATGGAAAGCACATCAAGTGAATTGATTGCAGCCATGAAAAAAGCCATTTCAGAAAAGAAAATGTTTATTAACCGAGAAGAGCTAGAAAAATTCAAGGTAGTATTAGAAAATGCCGATTTAGTAAAATTTGCCAAATCAAAACCATTGCAATTTGAGATTGAAAAAGACAAAGGAATTATTGATAAATTCATACTAATTATCGATAAAGCTTTACCAAGAACAGAAGACGAAGCCGAAGTCCTTTTTGCCGAAGAAGT
>NZ_JBIIWV010000224.1:0-3028 GCF_044338735.1 Flavobacterium sp.
TGATTCCTGCAAATATTTTTTAAAAAAAAGGTAAAGTTTTTTGAGCGATCTAGGCAAACTTTTGTTTCTCAACCAAATAAGAAGTCATAATTTTTTCAAATTTTTCATCGATTGCTACCGGAATATATTTGATTTGATATTGCAAACACGTAGCTTCTATTGTTTTAAAATAGTTTGAAATGACTTTTTGATAGGCTTCTTGTGTATTTTCGGCAAATAATTGAACGGTTTCGCCGGTTTCAACATCAATAAATTTTCGGGGAGCAGCATCAAAATTAAAGTTCAATTCGGTTTTTTGATCATATACGTGAAAGACCACTACCTTATGTTTATTATGTTTTAGATGCTGAAGCGCTCTAAAAATTTTATCGTTGTCTTCTTCCGACCCTTCGGAATGAAATAAATCGGTAAATAAAATTACCATAGAACGACGGTGCAAATTCTCAGCAATTTGATGTAAATAAGTAACTGTATCGGTGGTTTTTGTCTGGGAATTACTTTTTAAAACTCCTTCTAAAGTATTTAAAATCATGCGATGATGACGATCGCTTCCTTTTTCGGGTGCATAATATTCATAACTATCAGAGTAGATACTTAAACCCACTGCATCGCGCTGTTTTTTTAGTAAGTTCATTAAAACCGCCGAAGCCAATACCGAAAAACCTATTTTATTTTCATAAAAAGGCTGATTCGTTTTCAATTTTGGATAATGCATTGATGAGGAATTGTCAACAATTAAATGACATCGCAAATTGGTTTCTTCTTCATATCGCTTGGTATATAAACGATCGGTTTTGGCAAATAATTTCCAATCAATATGCTTGGTGCTTTCGCCTTGATTATAGGTTTTATGTTCAGCAAATTCAGCAGAAAATCCATGAAACGGAGATTTATGCATGCCAGAAATAAAGCCTTCCACAATTTGGTTTGCTAATAATTCTAAGTGCTCAAAACTGGATATTTTTTCTATTTGCTGCTCTAAATTCATAACGTAAAGATAGGGAAAGATTTTATTTTGTAGGTGAAAGGTTCTGGATAAAAGGTTCTGGATAAAAAAAGGTCCAACTCTCGTTGAACCTTCAATATGTATTTTTTAAAAATTATTATAACAATGCATCAATTGCATCAGTATAGGTTTTCTTAGGAGCCACTCCAACTTGTCTTCCTACTACTTCTCCGTTTTGGAATATTAATACCGTTGGAATATTTCTTACACCATATTTTGCAGCAAATTCTTGGTTTGCATCCACATCTACTTTACCCACTACTGCTTTTCCTTCATATTCGCTGTGAATTTCGTCGATAACTGGTCCAACCATTCTACATGGTCCACACCAAGCTGCCCAAAAATCTACTACTACTGGTTTGTCTGATTTCAAAACTACTTCGTCAAAAGTAGCATCTGTTATTGCTAATGCCATATTTTACTATTTAATTTTATAATTATTTGAATTGCAAATTTAGGAATTTATTACCAATGAAAGTATGTTTTAATATTACTTTTAACTATAGTCTTATATTTAGAATTTATATTAATTCAATTTGAAACTTACTTGCATTTTGTCTAATTCCTGAAGCAATTCAGACGAAATCTTTACTTTTAATTTTCGGCTTGGCATAGAAAGCTTGGTTTTAACTACAATTTCATCCTTTTCAATTGGAATATCGAGGTCCATTTCAGATACTTCTTCTCCTTCATCAGTGATTTCAATTTCTTCTTCGATAATAATCGGGCTTAACTCTATAGTTTTTTTGATGCGTTCTAATTCCATTACTTCAAAGGTTACAGAATGATCTCCTTTATTTGCTGTGAATAATTCGTTTAATTCAGCCACAAAATTGGAATGCAACTCTTTAATATCTAAATGAATGATTAATTTTTTAGCAAATGAGGGCAATACATCGGCCAGCATTTTTGCATCGATAAATTGAATTCTGGGATCAGATTTTTTACCCGTTTCGCGATTGACCCAACCTTCTTTTACATTGATTTTAAAAAACACAAACTGATTTTGTAACAAGAAATGGCGGTATTTTAAATAATCTTCGTCAAAAATTCGGAACTCATAACTTTCGTCATAGCCTTCTAAAACAAAGGTTGCCCATCCTTTTCCGTTTTTAGCGGTTCGATGCTGTACATTGGTTACAATTCCGCCAAAAGAAAGATTTTTACCCAAATGTTGTGCTAAGTTTTTTAGCGTTTCCAATTTTGCCGAGCAGAAATATTTCATTTCAAATTTATATTCATCTAATGGATGACCCGAAATATAAATTCCAACAACTTCTTTTTCTTTGGCTAATTTTTCCATCGTACTCCAATCTTCACAAGGAGGCACTGTGGGTTCTGCTATTTGAACTTCAGAAGCATCGCCAAACAAACTTACTTGCGATGAATTCTCATTTTCTTGAAATTTAGATCCATACCGAATTGCCTTTTCTAAAAACGTAATTCCGTCGCCATCATGATGAAAATATTGTGCGCGGTGGGTTTCGGTAAAACCATCAAAACCACCCGCTAATGCTAAATTTTCAAATGCTTTTTTGTTCGCTGCACGCAAGTCAATTCGCTTTGCTAAATCAAAAATAGATTTATAATTACCCTCTTTTCTATTCTCAACTATGGTTTGAACAGCTCCTGCTCCAACACCTTTAACGGCTCCCATTCCAAAACGCACAGCATAATTTTCGTTTACCGTAAATTTATAGAACGATTCATTCACATCTGGTCCTAAAACGTCTAATCCCATGCGTTTACATTCTTCCATAAAGAAAGAAACTTGCTTGATGTCGTTCATATTATTTGAAAGCACCGCAGCCATGTATTCTGCAGGATAATGTGCTTTTAAATAAGCGGTTTGATAGGCAATCCAAGCATAACAAGTAGAATGCGATTTGTTAAAAGCATAACTAGCAAACGCTTCCCAGTCTTTCCAAATTTTCTCTAAAATAGTCGAATCATGACCCTTTTCTGAAGCTTGCTCGATGAATTTAGGTTTCATTTTATCCAAAACAGGCTTATCTTTTTTAC
>NZ_JBIIWV010000073.1:0-10478 GCF_044338735.1 Flavobacterium sp.
GGTGATAAATTAACTGCTGAACACAAAACAGCAATTGAGTATGCATTAACTGAATTGAAAATGGGTCATGAAACACAAGATTTAGACGCTATTCAAAAAGGTTTAGATAACGTTAACGCAGCTTGGAAAATTGCTACTGAAGAAATGTATAAATCACAAGAGCAAGGTGAAGCTGCACAAGCAGAACCTCAAGCAAATGCTTCTGGAGATCAAACTCAAGATGTAGATTTTGAAGAAGTGAAATAATTAGTTAATCTTTATAATTATTAAAACCGAGTCAGCAATGATTCGGTTTTTTTTTCAAATTATAAAAATTGAATGAAATAGATATAAAATATAGATGGATTGATTATTTAGGTTTCATTGCATTTTCAATTCTTGCAACTAAATCATTTAAGTGAAATTTAGTTAAACGATCTGTAGAAGTAGCACTTGCTTTTTTCAATTGGGCTTTTAATTCCACCAATTGTCCTTTAGCTATAGAAGGAATATCTGTATCTAAGACACTAATTCTTTTTCCATCAAAATTTCCAGTAGCGGTTTTAACATCTTTTTCTATGTTATTTTAAATGATAATATGCATGCATAGTATTATTTTTTTATATATTTGAAAAAAATCTACACCATGGAAAGACAAATGCTAACGTCTCTTTTACAAATTACACATCCTGTAATTATAGCTCCCATGTTTTTAGTATCTAATACAAAAATGGTCATTGAAGGAATGAAAAGCGGAGTTGCTGGTTGTATTCCTGCATTAAATTATAGAACATTAGAAGAGTTACAAGCATCGATTAGAGAATTAAAAGCGGCTAAAGTTTCTGGAGGAAGTTTTGGTTATAATTTAATTGTCAATAAATCCAATATAAAGTATAAAGATCAACTTCGAGTATTATGCGAAGAGAAAGTAGATTTTATCATAACCTCTTTAGGTTCGCCAGAAGAAACCATTAAAGAAGCTCATAAAGTGGGAATAAAAGTTTTTTGCGACGTTACCGATTTATCTTTTGCAAAAAAAGTTGAAAGATTAGGCGCCGATGCTTTGATTGCTGTAAATAATCTAGCGGGAGGGCATCGAGGAAATTTAGATCCAGAAACTTTAATTAAGGAATTGAATGAAAATACTTCGCTACCTGTAATTTCTGCAGGTGGAGTAGGGAATAAGTCCGATTTAGATAATATCATCAGCTATGGAGCTGTTGGTGTTTCTGTTGGAAGTCCGTTTATAGCTTCCATAGAATCAGCTGTTTCGCAAGAATATAAACAAGCTTGTGTTGATTATTCAGCAAAAGACATTGTGATGACCGAACGCATTTCGGGAACACCTTGTACTGTTATCAATACGCCTTATGTTCAAAAAGTAGGTACTAAACAAACTTGGGTAGAAACTTTATTGAATAAGAATAAAGTCCTCAAAAAATGGGTCAAAATGATACGTTTTTACATTGGTATGAAAGCAACCGAAAAAGCGGCTACTCAAGTAACTTACAAAACGGTTTGGGTAGCGGGTCCAACCATTGAAAATACCAAAGAAATTTTACCAGTTAAGGATATTGTAAGTAATTTAGTTTCGTAATTTATTCAATTACAATTTCAAAGGTTTTATCCCAATTTTTACCAGTTATAAAATAGGTTTTCGTAGCTGGGTTGTATGCAATTCCATTGAAAGCATCAAGTTCGGGATGTTGTGTAACTTTAGTTTTTAAATCGGCACAATTAATTATATTTTCTACCGCACCTGTCTTTGGATTGATAACTGCTATAGCTTCTTTTTGATAGATATTGGCCCAAATTTTTCCATTGATCCATTCCATTTCATTAACAGCGTCTATTTTTGAACCAGCTGTGTACACGCTAATGTAATCAACAACTTTAAATGTAATCGGATCTAAAGTGTAAATTTTCTCAGAACCATCACTCATGTATAATTTTTCACCATCATTAGTAATACCCCATCCTTCGGTTTCAAACGAAAAAGTTTTTTCTAGTTTAAACGTTTTTGCATCATAAATAAAACCTGTTTTTTCTTTCCAAGTTAATTGATAGATTTTGTCTTTTAACACCGTGACTCCTTCGCCAAAATACTTGTCCTCCAATTTAATTTGCTCAGTAACTGTAGCCGTCTTGTAATCGGTCTTTCTGAGTGTTGATTCTTTATATTGTCCCGTTCCTTCTAATAAAATGCCATTATAAAACTCAAAACCTTGAGTATAAGCATTAATATCATGCGGATAGGTATTAATAATTTTGTAATTCAAAATTGTAGGCTCTTCACTGGCATATATTGAAAAACTACTCAGAATATCAATACTTTTTCCTTCAAAATATACTAAAGCTTTGATGGTTTGGTTTCCTAATTTCTGATTTTTTAATGCAAATGGTAATTTTTCGTTTCCTTTTACTGCACCTGCTTTTAGGTCATTAATGTAATAAACTACTGAATCAATGGTTTTATTTTCTTTATTCTGAAGCACTAAATCAATACTTTCCTCAAGTTTAAGTATTGGTTTTATAGAAGCATTTTCAATTGAAAATAAATTTTTTAGTGCATTTTCATCCTCTTTACATGAATTTGAAATAATACCTAATGCAATGAAAGCGAATAGCTTAAGTTTTAACATGTTTAAAATATTTTATAAGGTAAATATACAATGATTTTTTATACCTACAATTACCCTTGTAAAAATATAAAAAGATTGTATATTTGCACCGGCAAGTCCTACACGACCAGCTCCTGCAGACTCCTCCAGGGTGGGAACACAGCAAAGGTATGTGGTTGTAGCGGTGCGATGTAGGTCGCTTGCCTTTTTTTATTTCATCTCCTTAGGGAGATTTTTTTATGCCCAAAAGTTTCTTACCTTCGTAACATATTATATTGTAAATGAAAAAAGTAGTATTAATTACAGGAGCTTCTTCTGGAATAGGTAAATCAATCGGCGAGTATCTGCATAACAAAGGATTCATAGTATATGGAACTAGTAGAAATCCCGAAAAAGCTACTCATTCAGTATTTCCATTGATTGCATTAGATGTTCGTAATAAAGAAAGTATTATAGCTTGTGTGACTGAAATCGTACAAAAAGAAGGCCAGTTAGATGTTGTAATTAATAATGCGGGTGTTGGTATTACGGGACCAATTGAAGAAATTCCAACAGAAGAAATCCGAAATAATTTTGAAACCAATCTATTTGGTCCGATCGAAGTAATGAAGGCAGCTTTACCCCAAATGCGTTCTCAAAATTCAGGCTTAATTATTAACATTACTTCAATTGCTGGGTATATGGGTTTGCCTTATCGGGGCATTTATTCAGCATCAAAAGGCGCATTAGAATTAATTACCGAAGCATTACGAATGGAAGTAAAGTCGTTCGGTATCCAAATTACAAATGTTGCTCCAGGCGATTTTGCTACAAACATTGCAGCAGGTCGTTATCATGCACCTGTTATCAAAGGTTCAGCATATCAAGTGCCCTATGGAAATACCTTAAAGGAAATGGATTCGAATGTAGATAGTGGAAATAATCCAAACGAAATGGCAGCCGCAATTTTTGCTATTATACAAACCAAAAGTCCAAAAGTACATTATAAGGTAGGGGCTTTCATGCAAAAGTTTTCCATCCTTTTAAAACGAGTTTTGCCTGATTTAGTCTATGAAAAATTATTGATGAATCATTATAAATTATAATATGATTTATTTTTTAAACATTTTTAAAATAACTATCGCATGCGGAAAAGTTATTGAAGCTAAAAATGAAAAAAATAAAGCATCGAAAATAATAAGGTCTTTTGCTGCAAAATATAATAATGTTATTCCACATAGCGACACAAACCAATACCAAAATGCAGTTTTTAAATAATTTTTAAAATTAGTAAAACTATAACTACCATATAAAAAAATAATTTGATCATTTAACGAAGGTATACTGTGCCAAAAAATAAAGTAAATTGTGAAGCCCCAAATTAAGCTTGAACTTTTAAAAATGACACAAAGCAAAACAAGATAAAAGAATTGTTCTAAAATATTCTTTTTAAAATCACTTGATTTTATTGCCATTAAATAAGAAAAACACACTAAAAATAGGCCGAGCACTAAAACTATTACTTTATATACTATGGGTGATAAAGTTATTGAAGTGATTTCAATAATTATTTTTGAGACTTCACTATTGTTAAAATTTAATAAAAGCCCCAAAATAAATAAACCATAAGTAAGTTCAAATAATTTACTTGCTAGATTTCTTTCATAGGAAATTATTTGCCAATGTTGTTCTCCAAAATGATAACCACTTACAATAATAAATAAAAGTAAGGCTAAAGTTGGTAACGAGGTAAACAGAATTACAGACAATAAAACAATTATAACATAACTTATAATTATTTTAATAAAAGGCTTCTTTTTTTTCTTTTCAATTCGATCAATTAGCACCAAATCATTAGCTCCATGCAAAATTCCGAATGTAAATATTAAAAAAAATCCAAAAATTATTTGGTTATTATCTGATAAATAAGAAGTTAGCCATAAGCCTAGAAAGCTTGTTATTATTGATATTTTACTCATTTTTAACACACATAAATGAATTTTGTTTAAAACAATTTAAAATTAAACAAACAAAAAAAATTGTTTTTTATATTATTTTTTTTATAAATTTACAATAATTAACTAATTCAAACTATTTTAATTATGACAAATTTAATGTTTCTTTCATCTGGTGTAACAAAAATGTTACCTAATGATTATGTTGGTTTTACTTTTTTTATTGGAAGCATGGCTATGATGGCTGCTTCAGCATTTTTCTTTTTATCATTAAGTCAATTTGATAAAAAGTGGCGTACTTCAGTATTGGTTTCAGGTTTAATTACCTTCATTGCTGCAGTACATTATTTCTACATGCGTGATTATTGGAATGCGTTCCAAGAATCGCCAACGTTTTTTAGATATGTTGATTGGGCTTTGACTGTTCCATTAATGTGTTTAGAGTTTTATTTAATTTTAAAAGTAGCTGGTGCTAAACAAAGTTTATTGTGGAAAATGATTTTTTACTCAATAGTTATGTTAGTTACAGGTTATTTTGGAGAAACAATTTTTAGTGATCAAGCAGCTTTATGGGGATTCATCTCTGGTTTAGCTTATTTTGCAATCGCTTATGAAATTTGGTTTGGTGAAGCTTCTAAACTAGCTGCTGCAGCTGGTGGAAATGTTTTATCTTCTCACAAAATTTTATGTTGGTTCGTATTAGTAGGTTGGGCTATCTATCCATTAGGTTACATGTTAGGAACTGATGGTTGGTACACAGACTTTTTAGGTAAAGGAAGTGTAGATGTAGCTTACAATATTGCTGATGCTATCAACAAAATTGGATTTGGTTTAGTTATTTACAATTTAGCTGTTAAATCGACTTCAAGCGATAAAGCATAATTCAATTTTAAATTTTTAATAAAACCGCTTCATTTTATGGAGCGGTTTTTTTATTTTATTCAAAATGGATTCCTTACTTTTGCATTTCAAAACAACACACAAAATTAAATTTTAAAAGATGAAATTTTTTATAGACACTGCTAATTTAGAGCAAATTAAAGAAGCACAAGAATTAGGAATTTTAGATGGTGTAACCACAAACCCATCATTAATGGCTAAAGAAGGCATTACAGGAAAGAACAATATCTTAAAGCATTACGTAGATATTTGTACTATTGTAGATGGTGATGTAAGTGCCGAAGTAAATGCAATGGATCTTGAAGGCATGATAAGAGAAGGTGAGGAGTTGGCTGAATTACACGAACAAATCGTCGTTAAATTACCAATGACTAAAGAAGGTGTAAAAGCTTGTAAATATTTCTCAGATAAAGGAATTAAAACCAATGTTACTTTGATTTTCTCTGCAGGACAAGCATTATTGGCTGCTAAAGCGGGTGCTACATATTGTTCACCTTTCTTAGGAAGATTAGATGATGTTTCAACAGATGGTTTAAACTTAATCGATGAAATTCGTCAAATTTATGACAACTACGGTTTTGAAACGCAAATTTTAGCAGCATCTGTACGCCATACCATGCACGTGATTAATTGTGCTAAAATTGGAGCTGATGTAATGACAGGTCCGTTATCATCAATTACAGGATTATTAAAACATCCATTAACAGATATCGGAATTGCACAGTTTATTGCTGATTACGAAAAAGGGAATAAATAATTTTATTGAACCCATAAAAAAGCGCTCATTAGAGCGCTTTTTTTATTGTAGATTAGTTTCAAAATTCACGTCAAATAGATTCGCAAATCCATTCTTTATAGTGCCATCTGCATTTAATATAATGATACGATGCACCTTTGTGATTACCCACTTATTTCGAATTGCTTCAAAGTCATCAGCATGTAATTCATAAGAAGGGTTTAATTTGTATTTTTTCAATGCATTATTCCAGTTGGGTTGCGTATCGTCAATATTAATCGCAATAAAATCATAATTTGGGTGTTTTGCTTTTAAATCATCAATTTTCTGATGTGCTACTGCCATATGTGATTCGGCATGTGTCGTCCAAAAATACAATACCGTAGGTTTTGAAATAATTTTATCTAAAGAAATCAGATTATTTTCAGCATTCACTAAATTAATATCGGGAAGTCGATTGCCTACTTTCAAATTTTGTACCGAATTGTATATCGTTCTAATTTCTTTTTCAAGTGCCGCATCAGTTGATAAGTGCAAATAACGCTCAATGAATTTTGTATTATTATACATGTTTTGATCTTCCAATAAATACATTAGCGCCACATTGTTCAGCACTACATTTCGAACTTTTTCATTGTTAATTATTTTATTGGTAATGTTTAACTTTTCAATATTATTTTCAATCGAGTTTTCATTAAGATTTCCTTTATTTTTTTCATAAGCCATATTGTTGAGCATCATGCTTACATATTTGATAAAAGGCGAATAATTTATTAAATCATGATTTTCATAATTTACTTCTTTTCGATGGGCATAATAATTAGAAGGTAAAGTTTTTCTTATGTTTTCCCCTGTTCTAAACTGATGTGCATAAGGATAGATTTCTTTTTTGGTAATATGATGAAAATCAAGACTGGCCTTTGCAACCGCATCAAATGTTTCGTCCCAACCAATTTCTGCTTTTCGTTTTAGATAAAATGATTTACGAATAGCAAAACTAGAATCTATATTTTTTGTAAATTGTTTTACATTCCGATCAAAAACATCATACATTGTACCTTTGTCCTCTTCGTTTTTTAAGTACATTTCCATCAAGAAATTATTTTTTTCATCTCCACGACCACAAAAAACAATTGAATTGTCAAAATCAAAAGCATTTATTCTAACCATTAAACTGTCGTTCTTATCAAAATAAACATATTGATATTCAGGTTCGTGTTTAAACGTATATAAACCAGGGGCTAACGAATCAAATTTATGCAGGAATCGATTTTTTTTGTCTAAATAAATCGTATCAACGACCGTATTATCCTTCAGTAAAAGTACATAGTTCGTTTGTGGATTTTGTACTTCACCCCCAAAGTAAGCTACATAGTTTTTTGCTTCAAAACCTTTCTTACAAGCAGTAAAACATGAAGAAATAATTATGAATAGCGGTAAAAGGTACAGTATGTATTTTTTAACCATGCACTTAATATTTTTATTTAATAACAAATGTATTAGTATTATTCAAACGAGCTTGTTAACATTCAGTTAAAATAAACCAAATATTAAATAGTAATAAACCATTCAAAATCTACTATTTTTACTACTTTTGCATCAGTTTTATAAAAATACAAAAATGTTAACAGTTTCAAATTTATCGGTTCAATTTGGTAAACGAATTTTATTCGATGAAGTAAACACAACTTTCACCCAAGGAAATTGCTACGGAATCATTGGCGCCAATGGTGCTGGGAAATCTACCTTCATGAAAATTATTTCAGGAGATATGGACCCAACATCGGGTCGCGTAATTCTTGAACCTGGTAAAAGGATGTCGGTTTTAAATCAAAATCATAATTTATTTGACGAACATACGGTTTTAGAAACGGTATTGATGGGAAATAAAGTATTGCATACGATAAAATCTGAAATGGATGCTTTGTATGCCGATTATACCGATGAAAATGCTAACAGAATAGGCGAATTGCAATTGCAATTTGACGAAATGAACGGATGGAATGCAGAAAGCGATGCTGGAAATATGTTATCTAATTTAGAAATTGGAACAGAACATCATTATACGTTAATGGCTGATTTGGACGGAAAATTGAAAGTTCGTGTCTTATTAGCGCAAGCTTTATTTGGAAATCCAGATGTGTTGATTATGGATGAGCCTACTAATGACCTGGATTTTGAAACTATTGGTTGGTTAGAGAATTTCTTAGCCAATTATGAAAATACAGTTTTAGTAGTATCACACGACCGTCACTTTTTAGATGCAGTTTGTACACACGTTTCGGATATTGATTTTGGAAAAATCACGCATTATTCTGGTAATTATACGTTTTGGTACGAATCTTCTCAATTAGCTGCCCGTCAAAAAACACAACAAAATAAGAAAGCGGAAGAGAAAAAAGCAGAATTAGAAGAATTCATCCGTCGTTTTAGTGCGAATGTGGCAAAATCAAAACAAGCTACTTCTCGTAAAAAAATGATTGAAAAATTAAATTTAGACGAGATTAAACCTTCTAGTAGAAGATATCCTGCAATAATTTTCGATGTAGAGAGAGAAGCAGGAGATCAAATATTAAACGTACAAGGTTTAGCCGCTTCAGTTGATGGAGAAACATTATTTAAAAATGTGGATTTAAACATGGCTAAAGGTGATAAAATTGTAGTTTTCTCTAAAGATTCAAGAGCCACCTCTGCTTTTTATGAAATTTTAAACAATAAAATGACTGCTGATGCAGGTACTTTTGATTGGGGAATTACCACAACACAATCCTATTTGCCAGTGGACAATCATGAATATTTTGATGGAATTGATTTAAATTTGGTGGATTGGTTGCGTCAATGGGTAAAAACCGAAGAAGAACGAGATGAAGTTTATGTTCGTGGATTCTTAGGAAAAATGATTTTCTCTGGAGAAGAAGCTTTAAAAAAATGTAACGTTTTATCTGGTGGAGAAAAAGTACGTTGTATGCTATCACGCATGATGATGATAAGAGCTAATGTGTTGATGTTAGACGAACCAACGAATCACTTGGACTTAGAATCGATTACTGCTTTTAATAATTCCTTAAATAATTTTAAAGGTTCAATATTGTTCACTACACATGACCACGAATTTGCACAAACAGTAGGTAACAGAATCTTAGAATTAACGCCAAATGGCTCCATAGACCGATACATGACATTTGATGAATATTTAGAAGATGAAAAAATAAAAGAATTAAGACAGAAAATGTATTCATAAATAAATTAAAATTTTTGAATTAAAAATTAATGAGTATAAAGGAAAATATTATTCAACAAAAGTCATTTGCTTTCGCAGTTAGAGCAATAAATACTTATAAATTTTTAACACAAGAAAAAAAAGAATTCATTTTGTCAAAGCAATTTTTGAGAAGTGCTACAAGTATTGGTGCAAATATTGAAGAAGCTATTGGTGGTCAATCAAATGCTGACTTTATTTCAAAAATAAGTATTTCGTATAAAGAGTCGAGAGAAACAGTTTACTGGTTAAAATTAATGAAAGAAACAGATTATTTGAATGAAAATGAAGCAAATAGTTTATTGCAAGATGCTCTTGAAATATGCAAGATTTTAGCTAAAATAAAAATAACCATGAAAAAGGATAGTTAATTAATTGTCCTTTTTTTTTATTCCTTAATTTTTAATTTTAAATTTGTAATTAAATTAACTTCATCATGAGTCAAAAAGTTTTGCTCACTTCAAAAGAAGTACACATCATCTTGCATCGATTAGCTTGTCAACTAATTGAAAATCATTTAGATTTCTCAAATACTATTTTAATCGGTTTACAACCAAGAGGTAAATTCCTAGCCGAAAGAATCAAACAAATTTTAGAAACAGAATATAAAGTAACTGCAATCCAATTGGGATTTTTAGACATTACTTTTTTTCGTGATGATTTTAGAAAAAGCGATAAACTATTAGAAGCTAATAAAACTCAAATCGATTTTTTAGTAGAAGATAAGAAAGTTGTTTTTATTGACGATGTTTTATATACTGGAAGAAGTATTAATGCAGCGTTAACCGCCATTCAATCCTTCGGAAGACCATCAGAAGTTGAGCTCCTAACCTTAATTGACAGAAGATTTAGCCGTCATTTACCCATTCAACCCGATTATCGCGGAAGACAAGTAGATGCTATAAACAACGAAAAAGTATTAGTAAAATGGCTTGAAAATGATGGAGAAGACGCCGTTTATTTGGTAACAAAATAAAAACAGAAAATCCAAAGCAATGAAAGAATTATCAGTAAATCATTTAATCGGAATAAAACACATTACCAAACAA
>NZ_JBIIWV010000225.1:0-3000 GCF_044338735.1 Flavobacterium sp.
CAAAAAAGAAGTTTTAGAAGTTACTTTTGAAGGAAAGAATATTGACAACATTCTAAAAATGACTATTGACGAAGCGCTATCATTCTTCACGGAACAGAAACAGACAAAAATTACCCAAAAATTACAACCTTTACAAGATGTAGGTTTGGGTTATGTGCAATTAGGTCAGTCCTCTTCTACCCTTTCTGGAGGCGAAGCACAACGTATTAAATTAGCCTCTTTTTTAGTGAAAGGAACAATAAAAGACAAAGCCTTATTCGTTTTTGACGAACCCACAACAGGATTGCATTTTCATGATATCAAGAAATTATTAGCTTCGTTTGATGCCTTATTAGAAAAAGGACATTCAATCATTGTAATTGAACATAATTTAGACCTTATCAAATGTGCCGATTATATTTTAGATATTGGCCCTGAAGGAGGTGAAAATGGTGGTAAATTAATAGCTTTTGGCACACCGGAAGAAGTGGCTAAAAACAAGAATTCGGTAACAGGAACTTATTTAAAAGAAAAACTAAAAAAATGATAAACCCTTCTACCAACGGATGGATTGATAAGTTTTTTACTGAAAATCAGGATAATTTCATTGATTTTAAAAGTAATTATGTGTCATTCTATGAAAGTTGTAGAACAACTGGTTTTATTTATGGTTATGTAGTCAATTTTCAATTAAAAGCGCCTCTAAATACATCAAAATGGTCTTATGATGAAATTACTAAAGTTGGTTTTTTAAATACATTATTCTCAGTTTATTTGCTTGAAAACCAAAAAGGCAATACAAAAGATTTTATTGAGTTGGTTTATGAGTTTTACAAAATTATTCAGCCTGAAAACCTGAATTTTATCAAAAAAATACTACCCGAAGGTACTCGCAGCTCCCGATTAGAAAAAGTAATTGACGGTCGCATTCAAACCAATCAGAATAGCATTAGTAAAAACTTTTCACATATTATAACTAATGCTTTGTTGTTTATTGATGTATTGGCTTTTCACTATTATTTAAAAAACGATAATTTACCCAATGATTATTTAAAAAACATAGAATCAGATTGTATAAAAATCATATCCTTTGCATTAAATATCAAACAAAATAAATCACAATATGATGAATTATTAGTGAAATTATTTGAAAACTCCATTCGATATACAAAATTTACAACTATTGATTCTATTGAGTTTACTGATCTTAAGTTAACAAAATATAACGAAATATTAGAAAAATTATATCTTTTAGATATTGCTCAAATGGCGCTTTGGAGTGATCAACAATTAGAAGCTGATGAAAATAGTTTTTTAGAAAATATAAGCAATGTATTGAAGATTGATGCTCAAATTCTTGAAAAGAGCAATTCTGAAATTCGGCATTTCATAGCAACCTACAAAGCAGAAATTCCGTTTTTTAATTATTCAAATCCGATCAAGCATTTTTATGAACATACGAACAAAAACGTTACAAAACTAATTATCAGAAATAAAGATCGATTGACAAAAGAAATCAAAGAAAGTGGCGAATTGATGCAACTTTTAGCGCAATCAACTACTAAAGATTTAACAAAAGAAGAAAAAAAGAAAGTAAAAAAACAGCTACTCGACATTTGTAAAACAATTCCGTCTTTAACTATTTTTTTACTTCCTGGAGGTAGTTTACTACTACCTATTTTAATTAAATTTATACCTCAATTATTACCTTCAGCCTTTAATGAAAATTTGGAGGATTAGAATTTTAACTGGTAAACATCATCTAAATCTTTATCGCAACTAAAATTTACGCCTAAATCGGTAACATAACCATCATTAAGACCATAAACCCAACCGTGTAACGTAAGTTCTTGACCGTTTTTCCACGCATTTTGTACAATTGAAGTTTTAGCTAAATCAAGCACTTGTTCTTTTACATTAACTTCTACAAACGTATTAAAACGTTCTTTTTCATCTATAATAGCGTCTAATTCTTCATGATGAAAACGATACACATCTTTTATGTGACGAATCCAATTGTCAATAATTCCAATAGAATCATTACCCATTGCTGCTTTTACACCACCACATCCATAATGGCCACAAACAATTACATGTTTCACTTTTAATGCGTTTACGGCGTAATCTAAAACACTTAGCATATTCATGTCTGAATGCACTACCATATTTGCTATATTTCGATGTACGAATACTTCACCAGGTTCGGCACCAATAATTTCATTTGCTGGTACTCGACTATCTGAACATCCTATCCACAATAATGGTGGACTTTGTCCGTCTGCTAAATTTTTGAAATAATTTGGACTTATGGCTAATTTATTTTCTACCCACTTTTTATTGTTATCTAGTATTTTTTTATAAAAATCGCCCATTTTAATATTTTTTGTGGTACCAAATATAAAAAAAAGCTATCAATTTCTTTTACTTTTTTTGAAATGATAGCTTTAATAATTTTATTGTTTAATGTCTAAGTTCGGCAACTGTAAATTCTGGGTTTAAATCATCCTTTATATATTGAACATCTTCATAAAAAGTTACTAATCCTGTTTCAATATCGTGCATTGCTCCTACAATACCTATTTGTCCTGCTTCTAGCATTCGTTCTAAGACAAAACTTCTTTCAATGATATTCTTTACGCTTCGTTTTACATTAATTTGAGCAACATTTTCTACAAAAGGTCCGTTTTTTGAAGTTCTATTGTCAGAAGTTACTTTTTCTTCATAAACAGCGGGTTGAATTTTTGATAAGAGTTCTGTTAAGTTACCCATTTCAACGTGATCACAAGCCCCTTTTACTGCGCCACATTTTGTGTGTCCTAACACTACAATTAACTTTGAACCTGCTACTTTACAAGCAAATTCCATACTTCCTAATATATCTGTGTTTACAATATTTCCAGCAATTCTTACCGAAAAAACATCGCCTAGACCTTGATCAAAAATTAGTTCTGCCGAAGTTCTACTATCAATACAACTCAAAATAGTTGCAAATGGCCATTGACCATCTCTAGTTTCATTAGC
>NZ_JBIIWV010000226.1:0-2965 GCF_044338735.1 Flavobacterium sp.
ATTTGCTGCAAACGTTAAAGGATTGTTTATTTAGAAAAAAAATACAAATGAAAATTTTTACTTACATAGCCGTTGCTATCGCTTTAGGATTAATTGGTTTTAACTTATTTCAAATTGATTATAGCCATCCGTTTGAAGGAAAAAGCACCATTGCAATTATAGGAGTAGTTGCTGGTATTTGTGCTATATTATTATTAGTGCTTTTGCGATTTTCAAAAATGATTGTAGAAAAAACTAAAGAATAAAAATGTTTGATGTTGTAATTATTGGCGCCGGCGTTTCGGGGGTTTCTTGTGCATTGGTCTTGGGCTCAGCGCAAAACAAACCTTTTGCAGTTGACAAAAAGATTGCGATTATTGCCCATCAAAAAGCATCGTCGCTTCAAAATGCTGTTTTCAATAATGCGTATGGTATTCCTGCAGGAAAATTGGGCAGCGAATTACTAGCAGAAAGTTTGGCACAATTAGCAACATCCTATCCACATGTTTTGCAAATTGAAGGCGAAAAAGTGTTGACTCTTTCAGGTGAAGCCGGAAATTTTACAATTTTAACTAATAAATCAAAGTATCAAGCTAAACTTGTCGTTGTTGCGGTTGGAGCCGGGAATCCATTCCCTTTTGAAGGATTAGAAAACTATATCGAATTGCATCAAAAAACACCCGCTTTTAAAAACAGAATCCAACTAAAAAATAATGATCATTTAGTATCGGAAGGAATTTATGTCACAGGTGTTTTGGCAGGTCACCGAAGCCAATTGAGTATTGCTGCAGGAAGTGGCGCAGCTGTTGCAACCGACATTTTAACATTGTGGAATGATGAAAATCATACAATGATTCATGATGCTATTGGGAAGTAATTCTTACTGATTCAACACTTTATTTAACATATTGTCTTTCTTCAAAATCAATTGGTAATATTCTTTATCCGAAAATAATTGTTGAACAAATTCGGCATGCATGTAATACAGTACTTTATCTTTTTTTGGTTCCAAATTCAACAACAAACCACTTTCTTTTATTCGGTTTTTAAAAGCAATAAAATAATTTTTATTTTGAACCAATTCATCTTTAATATCTGAAATCGACATATTTGTGAATGCTTTTCGATTTTGGTCCAATTGTTCAAAAACAAAATAATTCATCAATCCCGATTGCAAAAGTAGCATAGTCATTTCTTCACCTTGTTTTCCTTCTAAAGGAACAAAAACATCAGGGATAATACCTCCGCCGCCATAAACGATTCGTCCTTTTTTGGTTTTAAATTTTAAGCTGCCTGAAATTTTTATTTTATCTTTTTCATATAATTCCCCAGTTTCAAAACGCTTTTGAAATTCGTTGAAATAGTTTTCACCTTTATCTTCATAAGGTTTTTGAATGGAACGTCCTGAAGGGGTGTAATAGCGCGCTACGGTCAATCGTACTGCAGAGCCATCACCAAGCGACATTTCTCGTTGGACTAAACCTTTCCCAAAAGAACGTCTTCCTACTATAGTTCCGCGATCATTATCTTGAATAGCGCCGGCTAAAATTTCACTTGCCGAGGCTGATTCTTCATTGATTAATACCGTTACTTTTCCTGATTCAAAAATGCCTTTTTCGGTAGCTTGTGTTGATGTTATACTTCCCTTTTTATTTTTGGTCTTAACGATGAGTTCGTCTTTTTTCAAAAACTCATCTGCTATAGCTACTGCCGATTCTAAATACCCTCCGCTGTTATCTCTCAAATCAATTATAATTTCGTTTGCACCCTGTTTCTTTAATTGGGTTAACCCTTTTAAAAATTCATCATAAGTGGTTTCTGCAAAACGATTTATTTTAATATATCCTGTTGTTTTAGAAACCATTAATGCTATGTCAACACTTTTTATTGGAATTACATCACGTTTAATGTTGACTGCAAATTTTTTATTTTCAGATTTTCTAAAAACCGTAAGTTTAATTGTTGATCCTTTGGATCCTTTTAGAATAGAATACAAGCTATGGGTTTGAATTTTCTTCTTAAATAATTGTAATTTATTTGCAAATAGAATTCGATCGCCAGCCATAATTCCTGCTTTTTCAGAAGGCCCTTGAGCAATGGGTTTTATAACAGCTAAAGTATCATTAAACATATAAAAGTTAACACCAATTCCTACAAAATCGCCACGCATACTTTGCGATACAGCCTCTAAATCGCTTTTTGGAATATACACCGAATGTGGATCCAGCTTGGCTAGTATTTCACTAACGGTTAAATCAACAATAGAATCGGTATTGAGGCTGTCAACATATTCTCTTTCGATGAAATCAATTAGTTTGTTGAGTTTTGTGGTAGTGTTTTTTCGAGCGAAAAAACCGTTTTTAGCCGGTGACTGTAGTGTACTCCCTAATATAAAACCAATGGCAAGCACTACAGAAATGAGTAGCGGAATATAAACTTTATTGATTTTCATTTTTAACTCAAGTCCTCAATCAGTTCTACCTCAACACCGGCTTTTCTTAAAAAATCAACCCCCGAAGTATCTTTGTATTCGTTATGATACACCACTCTTTTGATTCCCGATTGGTGAATTAATTTACTACAATCTTTACAAGGAGAAAGTGTAATATATAAGGTAGCATCTTCACACGACTGTGTAGAACAAGCTACTTTTAAAATAGCATTAGCTTCGGCGTGAAGCACATACCATTTAGTAACATTATTATCGTCTTCGCAACAATTTTCAAATCCAGATGGCGTTCCATTGTAACCATCGGAAATGATCATTTTATTTTTTACGATAATTGCTCCTACTTTTTTGCGCTGACAATAGGATAAATTTCCCCATTCTTTGGCAATTCGTAAATAAGCTTTATCGTATTTCTCTTTTTTCTCTTTCTTCATTAGTTGTTCCAAATTTCACTTTCGATTAACATTGGCAAAACTACACCAATTATGAATGCCGACAATACTAAGGCCCAATCTCTTTTTGAAAATCTAAAAAAAG
>NZ_JBIIWV010000074.1:0-10274 GCF_044338735.1 Flavobacterium sp.
AATAAATAAACGAATACTTCCATATCTGATTTTTTGTAAAGATACAAAACAATTTTAGAGTGAAATAAAATTTTAGAATTCTATCGGTAATTGTGTAAAGATTATTTCATAAATTTATAAAAAATATAAGATAATGAAAACATTAGTAATAGGCGCTTCAACAAATAAGGAACGCTACTCTTATAAAGCCATTCACAATTTAGTCGATAAAAGTCATCAAGTAGTTGCAATTGGTGCGCAAAAGGGAATTGCTTTCGATGTTCCCATTGAAACCGAAAAAATAGCATTTCAAGGTATTGATACTATAACATTGTACATTAATGCGAAGGTACAGCCTGAATACTATGATTATATTTTATCCTTACATCCAAGACGTGTTATTTTTAATCCTGGCACAGAAAATCCTGAATTTTTTGCCATTTTGAAAGAAAATAAGATTAGTTATGAAGTAGCGTGTACATTAGTAATGCTTGCGACTAATCAATTTTAATATCTGGTGTTTTCTTGGGTTGGTTTGCTAATAATAAGTAATCCAATCAGTGTAAGTATTCCATTGATGATAATAATTTCTACCGAAAAAACATATCCAGAAAACCATTCGGTAGCATTGCTGTAAATCCAATAAGTAACTAATGGTGCAATTATACAAACGATGGGAACTAACTTATCGTGAACTGTTTTTGATTTTATAAACAATCCAAAAGCATATAAACCTAATAAAGGACCATAGGTATAACTCGCAACAGTAAAAATCATTGATACTACCGATTGATCTGTGAGCGAATTAAAAATTAAGATTACAATAAACATCAATAATGAAAAGCCAATATGCACTAAATGGCGGTTTCTAACAATGTTGGGTTTATTTTGATTCGCAGCTTTGTCCATACCTAAAAAGTCAACACAAAATGATGTGGTTAAAGCGGTTAAAGCAGAATCGGTTGTGGCAAAAGTAGCAGCAGTTAATCCTAATAAGAATACTATGGCTGGAATCAATGTTAAATGATTAAAAGCAATTTCTGGAAATAATAAATCGGTTCTTGGTTTTCCTGAAACAAGGTCAAGAGGAACATCGATGCCGTTTTTTGCAGCATAGATGTATATTAACGCTCCAACACTTAAAAAGAAAATATTTATAATAACAAAAATTCCTGTAAACGTAAACATGTTTTTCTGAGCTTCGCCAATAGTTGCACAACTCAAATTCTTTTGCATTAAATCTTGATCAAGGCCTACCATTGCAATGGTCACAAAGATTCCGCCTAGAAGTTGTTTCCAGAAATAATTACCACTTTGGTAATCATCAAAAAAGAATATTTTAGAATACTGACTTTCTTTTACGGTTTCAAAGGCTTCAAAAAAGCTCAAATCAAGATGATTGCAAATAAATATAATCGTTAAAAATACCGAAGAAACTAAGAAAAATGTTTGAAGCGTATCGGTAATAATGATTGTTTTTAAACCGCCTTTATAAGTATAAGCAAAAATTAATGCTAACGAAATTAGAACAGTTAATGCAAACGGAATTCCATAATAGTCAAATACATAACGTTGTAAAACAATAACTACTAAATACAATCTAAATGACGAACCAATCGTTCTGCTAATTAGAAAAATGGAAGCAGCGGTTTTATAACTTACAGCACCCAGTCTTCGTTCAATGTAACCATAAATTGAAGTAAGGTTCATGCGATAATAAAGCGGCAACAATACTTTAGCAATAATGATAAATCCAATAGCGTTCCCTAGAACAAATTGAAAATATTTGAATTGTAAATCTGGATTTCCTACTTCGCCTGGCACCGAAATAAAAGTTACACCAGATAAAGCCGTACCAATCATTCCGAAGGCTACTAAATACCATTTAGAATTTTTATTGGCCTTAAAAAACGCTTCATTTCCGCTATCTTTTCTACTTACAAAATAAGAAATGATAAAAAGTAAACCAAAGTAAACTACGATTAACGATAAAATTGCAAATGGACTCATTTTTCTATTTAATTTTAATGTGGCAATTTACATAAATAATCTTCACTTTTTCAAATAAACTAACGAGTAAAATTTGTTACTTTTGTGAAATGGAATTGCCTTCAAAATTAGTAGAAAACGCAGTCAATGAAATGGCACAATTACCAGGAATTGGTAAACGTACTGCTTTGCGATTGGTGTTGCATTTATTAAAACAGCCTCTAGAACAAACAGAGGAATTAGCCCAAGCATTGGCAACGATGCGAAAGGACATTCAGTTTTGTACTACTTGTCACACCATTTCAGATGCTGAAGTATGTTCTATTTGTTCCAATTCTTCTCGAGATAAATCAATTATCTGTGTGGTTGAAGATGTTAGAGATGTAATGGCTATTGAGAATACTAATATGTTCAAAGGAGTTTATCATGTATTGGGAGGTAAAATTTCGCCAATTGAAGGCATCGGTCCTTCCCAATTAAAAATAACCTCATTAGTAGAAAAGGTAAAAGGGGGAGGAGTGTCCGAAATTATTTTTGCATTAAGTTCCACAATGGAAGGCGATACTACAAACTTCTATATTTACAAACAAATAAAAGAATATTCGGTTAATACATCAACTATTGCAAGAGGTATTGCTGTGGGAGACGAATTAGAATATGCCGATGAAGTAACTTTAGGAAGAAGTTTACTCAATCGAATTCCTTTTGAAACGGCTATAAAACAATAGGATTATTCATTTATAGGGCATCCAAAACACTTACGGGCGTCAAGATCAAATTGGTAGACTAAACCAAGTTCAAAAGTACCGCCTGATTTCCCAATTTTTGAAGTAATTGCATCATAGGATAACCCGATTTTAAACTTTTCATATTGCAAACCAGTGAAAAAATTTATAGATCCTAGAAACGGGCTGTTTGTGCTTTGTGGCATCGGATTTAAAGCAAAAGTAGTTCCTATTGATAAATTATTAAAAATTAATGCGGTTCCAATATCTAATCTATTGTACTGCGCTTGTTTCATAAAATTTGCGGTCAGCATCATTCGTGTCTCATAGGGTAAAAATACAGGGTCAACATAAGATGCAATATCAAATTCATATCCGGTAGTGACACTAAAAAACATATCTAAAGGAACATTGCCTTCTTCTACAAAAGAAATATTTGGACGGTTTAAATGCTTCACAGAGGTGCCAATCCAAAAGTTGTTATTATGAAACAATAATCCTGCAGAGATGTCTAAAAAATTAAGCCTATTTTTTACTTGTAAAGGATCAATACTTATTGGATTAATTGTTTCGTTCCCAATATTTATTTGATCACCTAAGACTAAATTTTGAAATCCAAAACTTTTACTTCCAAAACCAACTTCAATTCCAGGTCTAAAATACCAATCATAATCTAATTGAATATTGTAAGCATAATTCACATTTGCTTGTACATAATTATACCCTGTAAATGATTCACGATGATTTAGAAAGTTAACACCAATTCCGCTTTGAGCTTCTTCAGAATACGTACTAAAATAAGCATAATCAGTATCTACTTTTAGATTCAAACTTACCCATTGAGAACGATGAAAAACGCCGGCACTTGTAGATTCTAAAAATCCGGTAAAACTTGGGTTCTGTGTTTCTGGAATTAAAAAATATTGCGTAAAAATAGGATCTTGCGCATAACTTTTAACACTAAGCATCACTAATCCAATTACGATATAAGTATATACTTTAGTCATCTTATTTTATTAATGTAAATGGACCGCTTTTTTCAATTAATTCTCCATAAAATGTAGTGCCTATTACTTTATAATAATAGTTACCGTTTTCTGCAGGAACATTGTTTATTTGGCCATTCCAACCCACAATAGTTTCCCCTTTTTCATAATAAACCACATTACCCCAAGTGTCATAAACTTGTAAAGAAATATTTTCTAATCCTTCAAATTCTGGCTTGAAAGTATCATTAATAGTATCATCATTAGCGGTGAAACCAGATGGAATCATTAGTTTGTAGCCTTTTGTAATGATAAGCGTGATTATATTAGTTTTGATACATCCTAGAGGATAGGTTACCGTTTGAGTTACGATATAATTACCTTCTAGTACATAAGTATGAATTGGATTTTCTTCGGTTGAAAAGATTCCATCACCAAAATTCCAAGCTACACTTACAAAATCACCCGTAGCGGTATTGGTAAATTGAATCGGATCATTAATAGAATAAATCCCATAGGTTGTGAAGGCAAATGAATTTTGTCCAAATCCTGTATTTCCAATAATAGGATTCGAAATAGTAACACTTTGCGATGTAGAACATCCGTTAGCGTCTGTGATGGTTACTGTGATTAATCCGTTTTGAGTAGTAGACATGAATTCGTTATTCGTTCCAGAAACTGTTCCGCTCGACCAGTTAATTGTGAACGGAGCCATGCCACCCGAAACATTTGCTTTGAAAAGATTAGTTACAGTTCCCGTTGCACAATTTACTTGCGAATTTTGATCTAAAACTACGATTAATGGTTGTGGTCTAAAAACAGTATAGGAAGCCGTTTTTATACAACCTCTACTATCAGTAACTATTACAGAATAATTTCCATTAGTTATCGCAGTTATGTCTTCTGTTGTAGCTCCGTTTGACCAAGCATAGGTAAATGGTGGGGTTCCTCCAGAAACGACTAAATTAATGGCGCCACTTGATGGAATTAAACAATCCAACGCATTTTGTATGGTTGCGTTTAAGACTAAAGGTTGCGGTTCTACAATAATAAACGTTCTGTTGATGTAACAAGGAGTACCATCAGAAATAGAAACACTATATGTTCCTGGAAGTAAGTTATTTCTAACGGTTCCAGCAGTACTTCCGTCACTCCATGAAACTACAACCGGTGCTAGTCCGCCAATTAAATTTAAGTTGATACTACCATTATTGGCACCAAAACAGGAAATATTTGTTACAACAGGATTAATTGTAAATATAGGTGCTTCAATTATATTTATTGTTATTGGTTTAGTACAACCATTATCATCGGTTATGGTGATAGTGTAACTTCCGGCCGCTAAATTATTTTGATAGAAACCGGTAGCGAAATTACTCCAATTGGCTTGATATGGTGCTGTTCCTCCAGTTACTGTTAGTGTGATAGAAGCATTGTTTGCTCCATAACAGGTAATTTCAGTAATTGTAGGTGTAATTACAATATCATTTGGTTGCGAAACCACTAATCCGGTTACTGTTTTTGTTCCGCCATTAGCATCTGTTACTAAAACAGAATACGTTCCTGCTATCAATCCAGTAAATTGAGGATTTAAATTTGTAGAATTTGTAATGGTTTGCACGATTACATTGGCACTATTTAATAAAGTATAATCATATGGGCTAACCGATTCTTGCGTGATTAAAATTCCTACTGCACCATTTGAATCCCCAAAGCAAAGTAAGTTAATGTTTAACGCTAAATCTTGTTGAACTAAAAGTTCAGGTGGTTGGGTCAGAGTAAATGTCAATATAATAGGCGCACAATATCCATCGTTGATTGTTACAGTATAGATTCCTGCAAATAAACCGGTTAAGTCTTCAGTAGTTGCGGTAAAACCATTTGGTCCTACCCAATTGTAAGTATAGGTACCATCACCACCAGCAACCGTTAAATTAATGGTACCATCATTACCTCCAAAGACGCTTACATTATATCCATTATAGTTAGAAAGCACGCCTGAAGCTGTAAATGTTGGGTTTACCGTAATGGTATAAAAAGCATTATTTCCAGTACATGAGTTTCCGTTACTGGTAAAAGTCGCCGCAGCTGTGTAAGTAATAGTTAAAGGTGCGTTGGTTGAATTGATTAACGTTTGCACGGGAATAGTATTGGTTCCTGAAGCAATTGCACCACTGATACCTACTGGAATGTTTGCTGTCCAAGCATAAGTTAAGGCACCTGGTAACGAGGAACTTAATGTAACTAAGCTAGTCGCTGTGTTATTACAAATGGTTTGGTTGGCTACATCAAAAATTACATTTGGTTTAGGGTATACTTCCACAGTAATGATAAATGGAGTACCTATACATGAACCCGATGTTGGCGTAACCGTATATATGATTGTTTGTATAGTGGCACTTGTATTTGTTAGCACTTGACTAATTTGACTACCAGTTCCTGCACTAGCTCCAGTTATATTCGTATTGGTACTTATAATCCAAGTATAGGTTGTTCCTAAAGGGACAATGGTATTTGCATTTGGTACACCATCAACAGGTGCTACAGTAAAGCCTTGCTCACTACAAATTACAAATGCTTGATTTTCAATTGCAGGTCTTGGATTTACCGTAATTGTATAATTATATGTAATTCCCGCACAAGCAGAGGCATCGTTTGTAGTTGCTGTAGCAGAATAGGTAATTGTTATTGGTGCATTAGTAGAATTTACTAAAATTTGTTCAGAAATGATATTGGTTCTTATATTAGAAATACCAGTAATACCAGCAGGTTGTATTGCAGTCCAAGTGATTATAGCACCAGAAGTAGCGCTACTTAATGTTACTAAAGCCGAAGTATCACCTGAACAAATGATTTGATTGGCAGGTGAGAAGGTAACCGCCGGACTTGGGTTTACGGTAATGACATATGTTTCTGCTACTCTAGAACAGCTATTTGCTGTTGCGATAATAGAAATCGTTGCAGTTATTGGAGCTGTACCACTATTGGTAGGCGTAAACACAGGAATATTTCCAGTTCCAGAAGCAGCTAAACCGATAGCTGTATTGGAGTTTGTCCATGCATAGGTAGTTCCAGAAACCCCATTGGTTAATACAATTTCAGTTGTTGGTGCTCCATTACAATAGGTTTGATTGGTAAGTCCTAAAGTTGTTGGTGTAGGATTTACCGTTACAGTAATGGTGAAAGGAGTACCCGCACAAGCACCTGAAGTTGGTATAACAGTATATTCTAAAGTAGCAGGTGCTGTTGTTGTATTGGTTAGTATTTGACTAATTGAAGCTACACCTGTTGTTTGAGCTGTTCCACCAGTAATGGCTCCTACAGGATTACTTATTGGTGTAGTCCAGGCATAGGTTGTTCCAGTTGGTACAATATTTCCACTACCATTAGCAGGAGTTACCGAAAAAGCAGTTCCCGAACAAATAGTTGGAGTAGTAGCTAAAATAGAAGGCTTCGGATTTACAACAATAGTTATGGTAAAAGTACTTCCCACACAATTCCCGGTATCACCAGAAGTTGGTGTTACAGTGTAAGTAATAGTTTGAGCCGTATTAGATGTATTGGTAAGTATTTGGCTAATAGTACTAATTCCAGCAGTGGTAGAAGCACTTGCACCTGTGATATTTGCATTTGTACTGATAGTCCAAGTATAAGTTGTTCCAGTTGGTACGATATTTCCACTACCATTAGTTGGCGTAACTGAAAATGCTGTTTCTGAACAAATAGAAGGATGTGTTACATTAGCAATAAAAGGTTTCGGATTCACACTAATTACAACGGTAAAAGTACTTCCTGAACAACCATTAAAAATTGGTGTAACTGTATAAGTTGCTGTTTGAACGGTATTGGTTGGATTTATTAATGTTCCACCAATAGTTGTTTGATTTACTCCAGAAGCACCGCCAGTAATTCCACTTGTAACGGCAGGCGTACTCCAAGAATATGTAGTTCCTATGGGAATACTATTTAAAGTTGAATTAGCTGGTGTTATTGAAAACGTACCACTACTACAAATTGCATCAGTAAAACTTTCGGTAATATTTGGTCTTGGTTTTACAGTAATGGTATAATTATAGGTAATTCCAGCACACGCAGAAGCATCGTTAGTTGATGCTACAGCTGCATAGGTAATTGTAATTGGCGCATTAGTAACATTTACTAAAGTTTGAGCAGGTATGGTATTGGTTCCCGAAGTGGTTACTCCAGTAATTCCTGTTGGTTGCACAGCGGTCCAAGCAAAAGTTGCACCAGAAGTAGTACTACTTAAATTCACTAAAGCCGAAGTATCACCTGAACAAATCGTTTGATTGGTAGGCGAGAAGCTTACTGCCGGACTTGGGTTTACGGTAATAATATACGTTTCTGCCACTCTCGAACAGCCGTTTGCTGTTGCGATAATAGAAATCGTTCCAGTTATAGGTGCTGTTGTAATATTTGTTGGTGTAAACACAGGAATATTTCCAGTTCCAGAAGCAGCTAAACCGATAGCTGTATTAGAATTAGTCCATGCATAGGTAGTTCCAGAAACTCCATTGGTTAATACAATTTGAGTGGCGGGTATCCCATTACAATAGGTTTGATTGGTAAGTCCTAAGGTTGTTGGTGTAGGATTTACCGTTACAGTAATGGTGAAAGGAGTACCCGCACAAGCACCTGAAGTTGGTGTAACGGTATATTCTAAAGTAGCAGGTGCTGTTGTTGTATTGGTTAGTGTTTGACTAATAGTTGCTAAACCTGTAGCTTGAGCAGTTCCACCAGTAATGGCTCCTACAGGATTGCTTATTGGTGTAGTCCAGGTATAGGTTGTTCCACTTGGCACAATGTTTCCACTACCATTGGCAGGAGTTACCGTAAAAGCAGTTCCTGAACAAATGGTTGGAGTAGTAGCTAAAACAGCAGGCTTCGGATTTACAACAACAGTTATGGTAAAGGTGCTTCCCACACAATTACCAGCATCACCAGAAGTTGGTGTTACAGTGTAAGTAATAGTTTGAGCCGTATTCGATGTATTGGTAAGTATTTGGCTAATAGTACTAATTCCAGCAGTCGTAGAAGCACTTGCACCTGTGATATTTGCATTTGTACTGATAGTCCAAGTATAAGTTGTTCCACTTGGTACGATATTTCCACTACCATTAGTTGGTGTAACGGTAAATGCTGTTTCAGAACAAATAGCAGGATGTGTTACATTAGCAATAAAAGGTTTCGGATTCACACTAATTACAACGGTAAAATTACTTCCTGAACAACCATTAAAAATTGGTGTAACAGTATAAGTTGCTGTTTGAACGGTATTGGTTGGATTTATTAATGTTCCACCAATAGTTGTTTGATTTCCACCAATAGCACCACCTGTTATTGCTCCAGTTACCAAAGGTGACCCCCAAGAATATGTAGTTCCTATGGGAATACTATTTAAAGTTGAATTAGCTGGTGTTATTGAAAACGAACCACCACTACAAATTGCATCAGTAAAACTTTCGGTAATATTTGGTCTTGGTTTTACAGTAATGGTATAATTATAGGTAATTCCAGCACACGCAGAAGCATCGTTAGTTGATGCTACAGCTGCATAAGTAATCGTTATTGGTGCATTAGTAGCATTTACTAAAATTTGAGCAGGTATGGTATTGGTTCCCGAAGTGGTTACTCCAGTAATTCCTGTTGGTTGCACAGCGGTCCAAGCAAAAGTTGCTCCAGAAGTAGTACTACTTAAAGTTACTAAAGCCGAAGTATCACCTGAACAAATGATTTGATTGGCAGGTGAGAAGGTAACCGCCGGACTTGGGTTTACGGTAATGACATATGTTTCTGCTACTCTAGAACAGCTATTTGCTGTTGCGATAATAGAAATCGTTGCAGTTATTGGAGCTGTACCACTATTGGTAGGCGTAAACACAGGAATATTTCCAGTTCCAGAAGCAGCTAAACCGATAGCTGTATTGGAGTTTGTCCATGCATAGGTAGTTCCAGAAACCCCATTGGTTAATACAATTTCAGTTGTTGGTGCTCCATTACAATAGGTTTGATTGGTAAGTCCTAAAGTTGTTGGTGTAGGATTTACCGTTACAGTAATGGTGAAAGGAGTACCCGCACAAGCACCTGAAGTTGGTATAACAGTATATTCTAAAGTAGCAGGTGCTGTTGTTGTATTGGTTAGTATTTGACTAATTGAAGCTACACCTGTTGTTTGAGCTGTTCCACCAGTAATGGCTCCTACAGGATTACTTATTGGTGTAGTCCAGGCATAGGTTGTTCCAGTTGGTACAATATTTCCACTACCATTAGCAGGAGTTACCGAAAAAGCAGTTCCCGAACAAATAGTTGGAGTAGTAGCTAAAATAGAAGGCTTCGGATTTACAACAATAGTTATGGTAAAAGTACTTCCCACACAATTCCCGGTATCACCAGAAGTTGGTGTTACAGTGTAAGTAATAGTTTGAGCCGTATTAGATGTATTGGTAAGTATTTGGCTAATAGTACTAATTCCAGCAGTGGTAGAAGCACTTGCACCTGTGATATTTGCATTTGTACTGATAGTCCAAGTATAAGTTGTTCCAGTTGGTACGATATTTCCACTACCATTAGTTGGCGT
>NZ_JBIIWV010000075.1:0-10191 GCF_044338735.1 Flavobacterium sp.
CAGATTCAATCGATGATGTTTTTAACGGTATTGAAGTAAATATTCAACGAAAATAAATTAATACACCACCATGGATCTAAAAAAAATGAAAAATAGTTTTTATTTATTGAACTCTTCCTTGTTTTTAATATTAAGTTTTTTCTATTCCATTGGAGGATTGGCTCAAAATAAGCGCCCAAATATTCTTGTTATTATGGGTGACGACATCTCAAGAAATAGTATGGGCGTGTATGGTTCTAAATATATTAAAACACCCAATTTTGATCGAATTGCAAATGAGGGCGTTCTTTTTACCAACGCCTATGTTTGCAATCCAAAATGTTCACCATCCAGAGCTTGTTTCTTAACCGGAAGGTATTCTTGGCAATTGGAAGAAGCGGCTAATCACATTCCTGTTATACCGCCCAAATGGAAATTTTATCCTAAATTATTAGAAGAAAGCGGTTATACAATAGGTTACACCGGTAAAGGTTGGGGGCCCGGAGTTTACTACGGAGAACATAATCCAGCAGGTTGGGAATACAATGACATATCACTTGTTCCGCCATATAAAGGTATGAGTAAAAAAGATTATGCATCTAACTTCGAGGCGTTTTTAACCAAAAGAGATTCGGAAAAGCCATTCTGTTTTTGGTTTGGAACCCATGAGGCGCACCGTAAATATGAAAAAGATTCTTATAAAAAGGAAAATAAAGATTTGAGTAAAGTTAGGGTTCAAGCCTTTTTTCCTGACAATGAATTAGTTCGTGGTGATTTGGCTGATTATGGAGTAGAAGTGGAGTACCACGATCTTCAAATTGGTTTAGCATTGGCTTCTTTAGAAAAGCGAGGTTTACTTGACAATACCATTATTATTGCTACATCAGATCAAGGAATGCCTTTCCCCTATGTAAAAGGACAAATTTATGATGAAGATTTTCATGAAGCTTTTGTAGTAAGATGGGGAGATAAAATAATTCCAGGTAGAGTAGTGACCGATTTTATTAACTTTCCCGATGTTGCTCCAACTCTAATGGAAGCTGCTGGGTTAAAACCAGACAATCAAATGACCGGAAAGAGTTTTCTGGACGCATTAGTTTCTGAAAAATCAGGGCGAATCGATGCCAAGAGATCATATTCATTAATTGGAAAAGAACGTCATGATAATGGTACTACGGATGGGGATCTAATTGCTGTTAGTTATCCCGTTAGAGCCATTAGAACGGATAAATATCTATACTCTCACAATTATAAACCGAACAGATGGCCTGTTGGAGATCCAGAATTTAACTATAACAATTGCGACGATTCGCCAACAAAAAACTATCTGACGGGTTTAAAAGAAGGAGATAAAGATTATAATTATTTCAAGTTATCTTTTGGCAAACGCCCTGCCGATGAACTCTTTGATCTAGAAAAAGATCCTGATTGCGTTAACAATATCGCATCCGACCCCCAATATGCTTCCTTAATTAAGGAGTTAAAGACTAAAATGGAAAAGGATTTAAGAAAACAAAAAGACCCAAGAGTACTTGGCAAAGGAGACGTTTTTGATTACTATCCGCAGATTCGTGAGGAAAAAATCAAAAAACTGTATAAAGACAAGTATTATAGTATGTTTGACAAATTTTTTGAAAAATTTGGAAAAAAAACAGTCCCAATACCTTCAGGTTTTGTTGAAAAAGACGGAGAAAATTAATTTAAATATAAAGACAAAAAATGAATACAAAAAACATACTAACTTTTGCAATTCTGCTAGCAGCATTTTGCATACATGCCCAAGATACTAAAAAACCTAATATAGTTTTCATTTTAGCCGATGATATGGGGTACAATGAGCTGGGGAGTTTTGGTGGTAAAATTATAGAAACTCCAAACATTGATCAGCTAGCTAAAGAGGGAATGAAATTTTATAATCATTATTGTGGATCTAATATTTGCGCTCCTTCGCGAGGGACTTTAATGACGGGAAAACATACGGGACATGCTTATATAAGAGATAATAAACCACTTCCTTATGAAGGTAATGAGCCTATTCCAGCAAGTGAAATCACGGTTGCTGAAATATTGAAGACTGCAGGATACACTACAGGCGCTTTTGGAAAATGGGGATTGGGTTATCCAGCTTCAGAAGGATCTCCAAACAATCAAGGTTTTGACCAGTTTTATGGTTATAATGGTCAAATTCATGCCCATAATTATTTCACTTCCTATTTGCGTAAAAATGACTTAGTGGAATTGAATTCAAATATAGACACTCCTTATTCTGCTTATAGTGCTGATATTATTAAAGATAGAGCATTAGAGTTTGTTGAAGCCAATAAAAACAACCCTTTCTTCCTTTATTTTTGCCCTACTTTACCTCATAATCCGTATCACCAACCCGATGATAAAACATTAGAGTATTATGCCAAAAAAACTGGATTTCCGATAGGAGATGCTCATTCTGAAGAATTCAGTGTTCCTAAATATGCAGCATTAACGTCGAGATTAGATCAAGAAGTTGGCGAAATTGTAGCGAAATTAAAAGAACTGAATCTATTAGATAATACTTTAATAATTTTCGCAAGTGATAATGGATCGGCACTTACTAAGGAAGAAGATAGTTTTCTGCGTACTGGTGGAGATTTAAGAGGAAGAAAATCTGAAGTGTATGAAGGCGGAATTAAAAGCCCTTTAATTGCATTTTGGAAAGGTAAAATTATTCCTGGAAGCAGTAGTAATCATATCTCCGCTTTTTGGGATTTCTTGCCTACTTGTGCAGAGATTGTAAAGGCGAAAACACCAGATAATATTGACGGAATTTCTTATTTACCTACACTATTAGGAAAAACTAACAAACAAAAGCAACACGATTATCTGTATTGGGAACGCAGCCAAAGTCAAGCCATCAGAAAAGGGGATATGAAGGCAAATTTTGTCTATGATAAGATAACTCAAAAACAAAATATTGAGATTTATAATCTTGCCCAAGATCCTTTTGAAAAAAATAATTTAGCCGAATCAATGCCAGATCTTAAAGCAGAGTTTATTAAAATAGCTCAAACCGCCAGAGTAGAATCTGAAATTTTTCCTTTAGTAAAAAAAGCAAAAAAAGCAAAAATAAAAACCCATTAGACAATGAAAATCAGGCATATATTTTTAATTTTTTTAGCTTTTAGCGTTAGTTTAAAAAGCAACAGTCAAACAAATGATAAAAAAGTAAAACCTAATATTGTTTTTATTTATTTAGACGATTTAGGATATGGAGATTTAAGTTGTTATGGAGCAACCGCAATAAAAACGCCTAATATTGATGCTTTAGCCAATGGAGGAGTTCGATTTACTAATGGATATGCCACATCGGCAACTTGTACCCCAAGTCGGTATGGTCTGCTCACTGGGGTTTATCCTTGGAGAAATAAAGACGCAAAAATTCTTCCGGGTTCAGCGCCATTATTGATTGGTAAAGAGCAACTAACCATCCCTAAGATGTTAAAAGAAAAAGGATACCAAACTGCCGTTGTTGGCAAGTGGCATTTAGGTTTAGGAACAGGAATTGTAGATTGGAATCAACAATTAGATGCAGGTCCTAATGATGTAGGTTTTGATTATTCTTATATTATGGCCGCCACACAAGATAGAGTACCCACTATTTATATTGATAATGGTAAAGTGGTAAATCTAGATAGCAAAGATCCCATTTCGGTAAATTATGATAAAAATTTTCCCGGTCAACCCACAGGGAAAGAAAATCCTGAATTGCTCTCAATGAAATGGCATCATGGTCACAACAGTTCGATTGTAAACGGTATTCCTCGAATTGGTTATGTTTCTGGTGGAGCCAGTGCCAACTGGAGTGATGTTGATTTAGCAGATGATTTCTTGGCCAAAGCACAAACCTATGTAAAAACACATAAAGACAATCCATTTTTTTTGTATTATGCTTTAAATCAGCCACACGTTCCTCGTACTCCTAACCCAAGATTTGTTGGAAAATCAGGCATGGGACCCCGTGGAGATGTTATATTGGAAGCGGATTATTGCGTGGGCGAAATAATAAAAACCTTAAAAGAAGAAGGGGTTTTAGACAATACCTTGATTGTATTTTCAAGCGATAATGGACCCGTATTGAATGATGGCTATTTTGATGATGCTGTTGAAAAACTAGGCAATCATAAACCAAACGGTCCTTTGCGAGGCGGAAAATACAGTTTGTTGGAAGCAGGTACACGAGTGCCATTTTTTACCTATTGGAAAGGGCAAATTAAGCCTTTAGTTTCAGATGCTTTGGTGTGCCAAATCGATTTATTGGAATCCATAGCTAAGTTGGTCAATGTTGATGTTAAAAGTACAGACAGTCAGGAACTTTTAGATGTTTTTATAGGTAAAAGCGCTAAAGGAAGAACGAATTTAGTTATTGAAGCCAACACTAAAACCGCTTTTCGTCAAGGCGATTGGATGATGATTCCGCCTTATCCTGGTGATTCTATCCTAGAGGAAGTTAATATTGAAATGGGAAATGATAAACAGTTTCAATTGTATAATTTAAAAAAGGATATCGGTCAAAAAAATAATCTTGCTAAAGCCCAACCCAAAAAATTGAAAGAATTGATAAAAAATTTCGAATTGATTCGAGGCAACAGCTACAATAACGTAGAAAAAATTGAATTGAAATAACAATGAAAAAACAAGCTGTTTTTTTAGTACTAATTACGCTACTTATTTTTACGAAAGCTTTTAGTCAAAGTAACTTAAACAATAGCGAATGCGCTATCCTTAATCCAGAAAATTTCAATAAGGTGATTGATGGAAAACAAGTGGGTTTGTTTTTTCTAAAAAATGGAAATCTTACGGCCGCCATAACTAATTATGGCGGCCGTATTGTTAGTTTATGCGCTCCAGACAAAAACGGTCAAACGGCCGATGTTGTTCTTGGGTTTAAAAGCATTGACGATTACTTAAATGCAACCGGCGTATATCATGGCGCTATCGTTGGAAGGGTAATCGGAAGGATTGCTAAAGGAACTTTTGAACTAGACGGAAAAATACATCCTCTTCCTATAAATAATGGTGTCAATCACCAACACGGAGGATTAAAAGGGTTTCATAATCAAGTTTGGGATGTGAAAACGGTTACAGATAGTACCCTTGTATTGTCTTATATTTCTGTTGATGGAGAAATGGGATATCCTGGGTCTCTAAAAGTAGAAGCAACATATCAGTTGACTTCAAATAATGAATTGAGCTTGAAATTATTAGCTACAACAGATAAAACAACTATTGTAAATTTGACTAATCATGCTTTTTTTAACCTAGCAGGCGAGGGGAATGGATCTATTTTAGACCATATTCTAACGATTCCATCCAATTATTTTTGCGCCGTGAATCCCGACAAAATTAAAACAGGAGAGATTCTAAAAGTTGCTGGGACCCCATTTGATTTTAGAAAAGGGAAATTCATTGGTGTCGATATTGGTTTAGAAAAATCGAATGAACAATTAAATTTTGGCGGAGGATATGATCAAAGTTATGTTTTAAAGAAAAAAAAGTCCAATAAAATTGTATTAGCTGCAACGGTTGTAGATCCTAAAAGTGGTCGCAAATTAGAAGTGTTGACCAATAATTTAGGGGTACATTTTTTTAGCGCCAATTTCTTTAAAGGTAACGATATTGGAAAAATGGGGAAACCATTTCACTACAGAGAATCGTTTGCTCTAGAAACTCAAGATTATAATTCTCCAAATCAAATATCATTTCCAACAATTATTCTTAAGCCTGGTGAAAAATATGAGAGCTATACTATTTATCGTTTTTCCTGCCTAAAGTAATAAAATGGGGCTAATTTTAATTTTTTCGGCTACAATCAATTAAAATAATCTTCCTTTAGTTTTTAGCTTACAGAATTTTATTAGTAATGTTTTTCATTCCAGCATTTCAAACACTGAAAGTTTAAGAAATAAAAAATTTCATCATAAAGGTCTTTGAGGCAAATAGCAAAAAAACTGCTGTATCAATTTTAAAGTCCATTAAAATTGATTCCAAAATGAGTACAAAAAAATAAAATTAACAAAAAATCAATTATCTTTGGATTATTAACTAAATGCTCTAATTCAAAGGCTCCATTTTAGTTTGAAAATATACTATACAATCAATATAAACATTAAATGCTAAGAATTCTAACAGTACTAATTACATTATTTTTTTATGTATATTCATATGGTGTACAGAGTGACAATATTAATTTTAAAAATATAGATAATAAGCAAGGATTGTCGCAAAATGGTATAACAGCAATATTTCAAGATAGAGATGGATATATGTGGTTTGGCACTCACTATGGATTAAATCGCTATGATGGCATAAATATTAAATCGTTTTATGCGTCAAATTCTTTCAACGATCTTTCAGACAATACTATAAATTCAATTACTCAGGATCTTGCCGGTAATATTTGGATTGCTACAGAACAAGGTCTTACAGTTTATAACTCCATTACACATAAATTTTATAATTTAAAAAAATATAATCCAAAAAATAGTCTTTTTGGTCAAAATATACAATCAATTAAATTGATTGACGATAAAATAATGTTCACTAGTCAAAATGGACTTTGGAGTATCAATTCGGGAAAAGAACTTTTCACTGAAGGAAACACAAAGTCAATTTGCGAAAAGATTATTCGATATAAAATACCTTCCAGTTTAGATCTTGAATCTTTAAAAATTCATCAAAAAGATAAAAATGGAAATTATTGGTTAACTAATAAAAATCAAGTTATTTTAACTAAAATCAATAGCAATAAATTAATTATTTTAGCTAAAACTCAAATAGGGCCATCTTCGGATGTTACTATATCTGCTTTTTTTCAAGATAATTTTTCAAATACCTGGATAGGTACACAAAACCATGGTTTATTTCATTTAAAAGAAGATAAAGGAAGCTATTTAGTAACTAAAATTTATCCAAAAAAGGATTCTGCCATCAATTTTTCTAGAATAGCAAACATCATTCAAGATCATCAAAATAATCTTATTGTTACTTCCCGTGCTAACGGAGCTATTAAAATAAATATAGAAGCCCTAAAGAAAAATGATTTTTCCTCTGCAACTATTACCGCAATTGATTTACCTACTAGAAAAATAAAAAGTATATATATTTCTAGAGATAAAACACTTTGGATTGGATCATTAGGAAATGGTGTGTTTTTTCAAAATAATTCTGGATTAAAATTTAAAAATTATCATATTAAAGATAATAAAAGCAACTCAATAATTAGTAATACAAGATCAATTATTAAAGATGACTTTAATAATTTGTGGGTAGGTACTTTATTTGAAGGCCTTTTTATTTATGACACGACCAATCATAAAATTGTGAAGTCAATACTTAATGGAAAATCGATCTTTGCATTATCCAAAATCGACAAACAACACATTCTAGTAGGTACCTCAGACGGATTATATCTAGTTACATTTACCAAAAATAATTATATCACTAAAAAGCTTATTACGAAAAATAAATCTAATCCAATTGTTTTTTCAATTGCGAATGTCAAGAATCATTATTGGCTAGGAACTGACAATAATCTTATTAGTTTTTCACTAACAAATGATTTTAATATAGTGAAAGAAGTTAGCTATAAAAATTTGATTCCATCCTCTCTAAATTCTATAAATTTCGTTCGGATTGTTAAATATGATCCCATTCACAATTTTTTGTGGATTGGAACACAAACTAAAGGACTCGTTGTAGCTAAATTAAATAATGATTTCACTATAAACAACTTTTCTCATTACAACCAAAACCCAAATAGTCTGGATAATAATGACTATATATGTGATATACTTTTGGATAACAAAAACAATTGTTGGGTGGGTACAAAAAATGGCTTGTTTCAAATTAAATTAAATAAAGAGGGAGCAGCATCAAAAATAAAAAAATTCACAATCCGGGAAGGACTTCCTAGCAATTTAATTCAATCCATCGAAAACGATAAGCAAGAAAATATATGGGTTGGAACAAATAGGGGATTAGTTAAATTAAACAAATTGTATAAGACAACAATTTATGATGTAAACGACGGTATTCAAAACTATGAATTTACAGAACACTCCTCTTATTCCGACTCAAGTGGGTTATTATATTTTGGGGGCATTGATGGTATTTCAACTTTTTCCCCTAATAAATCAAAACATGATAATTACAACGAGCCTGTAGATATTAGTGAGATAATAATTAATGGTATAAATATAAATGATAGAATACTTAAAAATGATTCTTACAATCTGACACTTACTCATTTCGAAAATAATATAAAAATTAACTTTTTATCTCCAAATTACTACAATCAAAAAAATTGTAAATACGCCTATGTTCTTGAAGGATTTGATAAAACTTGGTTGATAGCATCAGCTAATACTCATGAAGTGAATTATAAAAACTTACCTCCAGGAAGTTATACATTTAAAATTAAAGTATTTAATGAAGATGGGAGATGGGAATCTAAATACACATCTTTATCTATAGTAATAAAACCATTATTTTGGCTAACATTTCCTGCATTTTGTCTCTATTTAATAATCCTTTATTTTTTAATTAAATTAATTTCATCAATTACAAAAAAACGACTTGGAAAAAAAAATAAAGAGCAGTTAGAAAAACAATATCAAGAGCAGATGGAGAAAATCAATAAATCGAAATTGGAATTTTTTATTAACATTTCTCATGAAATCAGAACGCCACTAACCCTAATTTTATGTTCAATTGAAAAACTGATTTCTAATTTTAAGCTCAATCCCAAACAAGAAAAGGAAGCATTAACTATTGATAAACATGTAAATAATCTTTTGGAATTGACCAATGAATTATTGGCGATTCACAAAATGGAGACGGGTAATTACCAATTAAAAGTTCAGAAAAATGATATGATTTCGTTTTTAAAAAATATCAAAGTTATTTTCAAGTCTTTGGCAAAATCTAAAGAAATTAAAATCTCATTTGATTCCTTTGAACCTGAATTATTTATTTGGTTTGATAAAAATGCTCTAGGAAAAATAATGTATAATTTAGTTTCCAATGCCATTAAACACACCAATAATGGAGGTAGAATTATAATTAAAGCATTTCCTTCTACTGATGAAGGTTTTTTAACAATTGATGTTATCGATAATGGCTCAGGAATTGACCCTAATTATATTTCTAAAATTTTCAATAGATTTTACCATCATGGAGGCAATATGGATCGCTATGTTAATGGATTTGGAATAGGCTTGTCTTTGACAAAGTCAATGATTGAACTCCATAAAGGAACAATTTCAGTTAGTAGTGAAAAGAATAAAGGAACTACTTTTACTTTGAATTTACCTATGGATGAAAACGCCTACTCTGATGAAGAAAAATCAGATAGATTCCTTTTGGATATTGATATTTCTAGAGCTCTCAGTATTGCTGATTATGATCAAGACAATGAAGTTGTTACTACTAAATTAGTTGATAAAAATCCAGATTTCAATGAAGAAAAACCTACTATTTTATTTGTAGATGACAATAAAGATTTAATTGAAAATATGGCTGATTACTTTGTGGACAATTACAACATATATACAGCAGATAATGGGCAAATAGGTGTTGAAATGGCAAATAAATTGCAACCGGATATAATTATAAGTGACTTGGTAATGCCTATAATGAATGGTATTGAACTATGTGAGACGCTTAAGAATGACATTAAAACTTCGCATATCCCGATAATTCTTTTAACAGCTCAGGGCGATATGAATACTCAATTTGAAGGTGTTAAATCTGGGGCAGATTACTTTGTTCCTAAACCATTTAATATTAAAATTTTAAATCTAACTATTAAAAATATCATAAATTCAAGAAACAAATTCAAAAATTTATTTTTGACTAATAAATACGAAGATGCAGGTGATTTAACCACAAATAGTAAGGATAAAGAATTTATTGAAAAACTACTCAAATATGTTAATGATAACATAGAAGAGGATAATTTAAATATTATTAATATAGCAGATGAATTTTCTATGAGTCGCTCGACTTTTTTTAGAAAAGTTAAGATAATTACTGGTACTACTGGGAAAGAATTTATTGATTCGGTGCGATTGAAAAGAGCTACCAAGCTTTTACTAGAATCTGATTTGAATATATCTGAGATTGCATATGCTATAGGTCATTCAAATCCACAGTATTTTTCTAAGTGGTTCAAATCTC
>NZ_JBIIWV010000106.1:0-7063 GCF_044338735.1 Flavobacterium sp.
TGCAACGGTTTCAAATTACAATTCGAGTTTAACTTACACGTTTAGCCCAACAGGTCCAACAGTAGGAACAGGAGGAGCAATTACAGGAGCAACTGCAGGAACAGCTTATACTGTTACCGCAGGAAATACAACTTGTACATCAGCAGCGTCTGCATCATTTACAAGAGCAGCTCAATTAGCAACACCTGCAACGCCAACAGGAACTACAACACAAAACATAATTGCAGGTATAGCATCTGAAGCTACTATTGAAGATTTAGCAGTAATAGGGTCAAATGGTAGTTGGTATGCTTCAGAAGCAAATGCTCTAGCTACAACAGGGGCATTACCTGTAGCAACTCAATTAGTTTCAGGAACAACTTATTACACCGTAAATGTTTCTTCTAATGGTTGTGTGAGTTTAGCATTTGCCGTAACAGTAACGGTTACTTTAGGCACAGATCAATTTGGGTTGACGAATATTAAATTTTATCCAAATCCTGTAGTTTCAAGTTTTACAATAGAAGCACAAGATATAATTACAAACGTAGAAGTTTATAATTCAATTGGACAATTAGTATATTCAGAAATTCCAAATAAACTCAATACAACAATGAATTTTGAAAGTTTACCAAGCGCAATTTATTTTGTAAAAGTAATTTCAAATTCAAAAAATAAAGTTATTTCAGTTATTAAAAAATAACTTAATTATTTAAAAGGCAAAGGCTATCAATGGATGGCCTTTGCCTTTAATTATAAAAATTTTCATTAAACTCTCAATTATGTGTTACAAAAATTGTTTTAATAAAACGAATCGAATTGGAAAAGAATTTGATTTAGCTTTTTTATTTCAAAGAATAATAAACAAAAACAAAACAAATACTGTTTTGTTTTTGTTTTTGCTTTTTGCTAGTAATTTAAGCTTTAGTCAATTAACATTACAAGAATTTCAGTCTGGAATTCCAGCGTCTTGGGCAGTTCAAAGTAATCAAACCGTTGCGAATAATTGGCAAGCTACCTCAACAGGAGGCTATCAAGGCACTGCAGGAGTTACAGTAAATCCAGCATTGAATAATACAGTTGGAACCAATGCCCAATATTTTTTGATTACAGAGCAATTTAATACACCCTCAAACGGAGAAATAAAATTTTATACCAAACAAGGAAGTTTTACAAATAAAGGAACAACGTATCAGCTAAGAGCTTCTACAGCTTCGCAACCCGATATTAGTAGTTTTAATGTTGTTTTACAATCGTGGACAGAAGCTCAATTAAATGTTGCTGCAACTACTTATGAAGAAAAAACAGTATCAATAGGATCATTACAAGCAGGTATTCCAGTTTATCTAGCATTTGTTGCAATTACTAATCAAACAGGAACTACAGCAACTAGTGGAGATACTTGGTTTGTAGATAATGTTAGAGTAATTACAGCATGTGCACCAGTTTCAAATGTGGTTACCACACCAGCATCTACAACAGCACAAATTACATGGTCACATCCAACCAGTAATTCGTTTGAAATTCAAGTGCTTGCTAGTGGAGCAGGTATAGGGGCTACTGGAACAGCAGTTACAGGAACGTCGTATTTGGCAACAAATTTAACAAACAATACCACTTATGATGCGTATATAAGAGCTATTTGTACCGAGTCAAATAGTGCATGGGTAGGTCCATTTACTTTTACCACTACAATACTGGGTCAATCTTGTGCAACTCCTCTTATTGTTCCATCTAATGTAACCACAACGCCCTATATTTTAAGTACTAATTTAATAAATTTTCATACAAATACCAACTATGTACCCATTAGCAGTCAGGGATTAAGTTGTGTTCCTCCTGGAATACCACCAACATGGAATTTATTTTCGGGCGATCATGCGTTTTTATCCTTTACACCTGCAACTAGTGGATTGGTAAATTTTTCACAACAAATACAAACATCAGGAAATGGATGTTTTGCTAATGCAAACTCATCTGTATTTATATTTAGTAGTTGTGAAGGAGTAGCAACCGAGGCGGCATGTTTAGGAGGTTTTACAACAGGAAATCCTTCTTCTGTTACTTATGGAGAATTAACAAATTTTTATGTTCAAGCAGGTCAAACGTATATTATTTTGATATCATCTGCGTATTTACAGTCTTTAACCGGAGCGAACATTTGTTTTACGTTTACCATTTCGGCACCAGCCTGTCCAATACCTACTGGATTAACTTATTCCAATTTATTGCAAAATAGTGCATCATTTTCTTGGCAAAATCCACAAAATTTAGTTAGTAATTGGGAATATGTAGCTATACCTTCTACTTCTGGAGTTCCAAATGGTTCAGAAATATTATCAACAACCACTACACCAACTAACAATCCATTAACAAATTTATTGTCAAACACTTCGTATAATTTATTTGTACGCTCTGTTTGTAATGGCGTTCCTGGCCCGTGGTCAAGTGCATTGCCCTTCACTACACAGTGTTCGGTTCAGACGGTACCATATTATTCTGGTTTTAATAACAATTTAGAGATTTCTTGTTGGAATCAATTGAATTTGAATAATGATCCTCATGTATTTAATTTTGGGAATAGTGCTAATAGCGAACCTGTTGCTAAACTTCGTACATCTGGTTTAAGTTTAATTACAAATGATATGTTAATTACGCCTCAATTTGTATTTGATGGTGTAACACAAAAACAAATCCGTTTCAAGTTTCAAGCGTATGGATCTTTTAATGGAACAACAACTACTGGTGATTCTTCTTATGCTATGAAACTTTCAACTACAGGAGTAGGAGCAGCAAATTTTAACACAGAAATTGCCCCTTTACAAACTTTTTTTACGGGTTTCAATTGGGTTGAACGAGTAGTTGTTGTACCTCAAAATGTGGTTGGAAATGTAAATATAGCTTGGCATTTACCTTTAGGATCTGTAAACACAGCAACGCAATTTTATATTGAAGATGTTTATATTGAAAATCTACCTGCTTGTTCGCCACCTAGTTATCCAACAGTAACACCTGGATCTATAACTACAACATCAGCAACAATTTCATGGACTAATGGATACAACAACACACAATGGGAATTAGTAGCACAACCACTTGGCACAGGAATTCCTACATCTCCAGGAATTATAGTGAATACAAATCCATATACACTAACCAATTTAAATCCTTCTACTCGCTACGAATTTTATATGAGAGCAGTATGTTCACCAACACTTCAAAGTAGTTGGGCAGGGCCGATTAATTTTAATACATTATGTATTGCCCAACCTACTCCATATTATGAAAGTTTAAACAGTACTGATGTAAACACTAAAAAATTCTGTTGGTCAGTAAAAAATGTTGATGGCGGCTTAACACAATGGAGAATTGAAGCAACAGAGGCAAGTATTAGAGCTTTGTCAAGTATGTCACAACCTTTCAGTGAATTTGACGATTGGTTAATTAGTGCACCTGTAAATGCGGTTGGATTAAAAAGACTTCGTTTTAGTCATCGTGCTGTAAATGGAATTTTTAATCCTACACCAAGAGGAAATGTGGAAGTATTAATGTCTTCAACTCCAGATTTTAGTAGTTATACTGTATTAATTCCTTCCTTTGATTTTGTGAATTTAGCTTACGAAGAAAAAGCAGTATTATTTACCGGGACTGGAACTACCTATATTGCATTCAGAGTGCCTCCAACAATGACAAATCCAGGAAATACTGGAATCATGATGATTGACGATGTATATGTTGAAGACGCGCCTCCGTGTCCAAATCCTGGAAATTTAACGGTTTCAACTGTTTCTACTTCTACTGCTAATTTAAGTTGGGCTGCTGGATATACAGAAACGCAATGGCAAGTTGTGGTTCAGTTAGCTGGAAGTGGAATCCCTACTGGAACTGGAACTACTGTAAATACTACACCAACATTTAATGCAACTGGTTTAAATCCGGATACAATTTACGAATATTATGTAAGAGCAGTTTGTGGTGGCAGTAATGGAAATAGTCAATGGATAGGTCCGTTAACTTTTAGAACTACTTGTAATGCATTACCAACACCATTTTTGGAAACTTTTAATTCTGATTCAACTACAGAAAGTTGTTGGAGAGCTGTAAATGGGAATGGCGACACAAACGATTGGAACCTAAATCAAACGGTTAATCCAATTTTTGGGGATCAAATGGCAGCGTTATTTACTGGAAATAATGGAAATAATAACGACTGGTTAATTACGCCTACATTAACTGCTAATGCAAACCAAAGATTACGTTTTTATTATAAAGTTTATGATGAATTTTTTGAAGAGGATTTAAAAGTAATGCTTTCTACTAACGGAATAGCAACCAATCAGTTTACGACTATTTTATATGAAAATACTTTGTTGGCAACTACTAATGCAACCGGAACTGTAACGGGTAGTAATACTATAACGGTAGCATCTGCTCAAGGTATTAGAGTAGGTGATATGTTGCATATTATGAATAATCCAATACCGTATCATGTTCTCGTAACTGGTATAACGGGCAATGTCATAACAATGGCATCCGCGGCTACAGCTACCGTAGCAGGTCCTTTAAATGTTGATGTTGTTCATGAAATAATAAATAATGAAGAGGTTAAAGAAATGGTCATTAATTTAACTGGAATTACAGCACCTACAAATATTAATTTAGCATTTCATACGCCCTATTTTCCACCTAATCCATGGGGTTATAGATCACAATACACGTTCATTGATAATGTAATAGTAGAAGATATTCCTGCTTGTCCATCAGTAATAAATGTAACTTCAAGTAATTTATTAGATAGAGCTGTTACACTAAATTGGCAAACAGTAGGAACAGAAACTTCTTGGGAAATTTCAGTACAACCATTTGGAACTCCTGCACCAAGTGGCGCTACTTTACCACAATATTTAACCACTACAACTACACATCCTAAAACAATTACTGGATTAATTCCAGCAACGCAATATCAATATTACATTAGAGCAATTTGTAGTAGTACATCGCAAAGTGCATGGGTTGGGCCATTTGAATTTACAACAAAATGTGATTTCGCAAATGTTTGTGAATACACAATTACAACAATAAGCGGTAATTCAGGGCAAGTAACACGAAGCGTAAATTTGATGCAAAACGGAGTTGTGTCACAGGTGTTAGAATTCCCTGGTTTTGGACAAACTACTATTGATTATACGGTGTTTTTATGTTCTGGAGTTGCTTTTGATTTATATTGGGAAGGAATGGGAAGTGGTGTTCAATATTCACAAGCGCAAATTATTATAAAAGATGCTAGTAATACTATTATTTGGACAAGTCCTTTAGGTTTAGGTACAGTAAACACAAATATTTATAGTGGATTTGCAACTTGTGGAACAATTACTTGTCCGCAACCTATAAATTTAACTGTAAGCAATCAAGGCGTGCTTTCATGGACTCCTGGTGGGACAGAAACACAATGGGAAGTTTTTGTACAGCCTGTTGGAAATGGAACCTTACCGCAATCAGGAATTATTGTAAACAACCCGAATTATACTCCGGTAGCATCTAATTTTAGTGTGCCATCATCAAGTACTTACGAATATTTTGTGAGAGCTATTTGTAATACTACAAACAAAAGTTATTGGTCTGGACCAAAAGTATTTATTAGAAACGATGAAGCTGCTACTTCGGTAACCCTTCCAATTAATTCGGGAAACCAATGTACTGTTTCAGGAAGTAATGTTTCTTTTATTGGCGCTACAGCTTCTACCAACCCAACTGCTTGTACTGGAAATAATGGCGGTGATATATGGTTTGATTTTATAGCTACCTCTAAAGTTCATACTATTGAATTAAGTGATTTTGCACCTGGAAGTTATTATGCTTCATCTTATGAAGGACCTTGGCCAAAAATAATAATGTCAATTTATGAAGTACAATTGAATGGCTCATTAATTGAGAAAGGTTGCAGTGAAAACAATTCACTGGTTACTATGTATAATACGGAATTAACTGTTGGAAAAACATATAAAATTAGATTAAAATTAGATGGTTTAATTTCAAACAACAAAAAATTCAAAATATGCATCACTACACCAACTGATTTATGTGATTTAAATGCATTTAATTATGATTTTGAGAAATTACCAATGCAATCAGTAACGGGTATACCCACAATAATCAATGCAGTGGTAGTGCCGGGCTGGAGAGTAAATACAGCAGTGGGTCAAATGTTTTTTCAAGAACAAAACAATTCATTAAATGTTACGCCATATTCTGGAGGACAATGTGTACAGTTAATTCAAGATGCTGAGTCTACATGGAACCCGAGTGATCCAAATATTAAAGGATTATATAAAGACTTTGATACATCTGAAATAATAAAGATGGATTACAATTTTGCAAGTGCAACTAGAACTGGAAACACAACAGTTCAACTTTTTGCTGGACCGCCATCAGGGCCATTTACTTTAGTTACAGAACACAATGCATTTAGTTTGGTTTGGCAAGTAATTCAAGGCAGTTATACCGTTCCTGTTGGCCAAAATACTACCCGATTTATTTTCAGATCAAAAGGAAATGTCGGTGGCCATATTTTAGATGCGGCTAATTTTAAAGCAAATACAGATATTATTACACCTGATACCACTTTGCCTTGTGATGAAAATGCTATTAATGTTGTAGCGAATGGTGTTGGTCAATGGATTGCGGATGCAAACAACCCAGCTACAACTACAATTGCTGCACCAAATTCTAGCTCGACACAAATTTCAGGATTTACAACGGGAGGAAATTATCTATATCATTGGAAAACAAGATATTGTGACAAAACCATTACTGTAAATTATCAATCTGAAACCCAAGTGCCAACTGTTTCAAATTTAACCTATTGCATGAATGCTGTAGCTATTCCATTAACAGCAACAGCACCAGCGGGTTATTCACTTTTATGGTTTTCATCTGCAACCGGAACAGGAAGTGCAACAGCACCAACTCCGATTACAACTTCTACTGGCACAACTACTTATTATGTAGCACTTGTAAATGCTTTAGGTTGTGAAGGTCCAAAAGTGAGTTTAACAGTTACAGTGAAAGCACTTCCAAACGCAAC
>NZ_JBIIWV010000076.1:0-10049 GCF_044338735.1 Flavobacterium sp.
CTTTTAGAAATAAAAAAAGGGGATAAAGTATTGGAAATAGGAACCGGAAGTGGTTATCAAACAGCGGTGCTTTGTTTATTAGGTGCAAGTGTATATAGTATTGAGCGACAAAATAAATTGTTTAAAAATGCTTCACGCGAGTTACCAAAGCTAGGATATCATCCCAAAAAAATGGTATTTGGAGATGGTTATAAAGGATTGCCTGAGGCAGCTCCGTTTGATAGTATTATTGTAACAGCAGGTGCACCTGTTATTCCAAAGGCATTGATGGCGCAACTAAAAATAGGTGGAAGATTAGTCATTCCAGTGGGAGAAAAAGAACAAATCATGACTTTGTTGATTCGTAAAAACGAAACACAATTTGAAAAACAAGAATTTGGAGATTTTAAATTTGTTCCGTTACTAGAAAATAAAAATTAATCCCGATATTTCGGGATTAATTAGGTTTAATTATCGAAAGATATCTTTCCAAACATTCTTTTTCTGTTTGAGCGATAAATAATAAAAAATGCTCTTTATTATTTTCAACTTGACATGCTTCTAGTGCATTGTAGTAGCTCATTCTACTTTCATGTGTTCCTTTTATATTTGCAATTACATAGCCGTGTTGCAATAAAATCAAATTCATTAACAATCTAGAAGTTCTTCCATTTCCATCTATAAAAGGATGAATAGTAACTAATCTTTCGTGCATTTCTGCAGCCAAAATTACAGGGTGTAAATTGTTTTTATTAGTTTGATACCAAATAAACAATTCTTCCATTTCTTTTGCTACTATAAAAGGTTGCGGTGGCATGTGCGAACTTCCTTTTATCATCACTTGAACTTTTCTGTATTTTCCTGCGTCTTCTGGATAAATTCCTCTTAATATTAAATTGTGAATGCATAAAATTTCTCGCTCAATAATTGAGTTATTTTTATCCATTAACTCTTTAATATAAGCAATTGCTTCTTGATGATTAATTGCTTCAAGATGTTCGCGCATACTTTTCCCTGAAATAGTTAATCCTTCATTCACAATTAAATCGGTTTCTTTTAAGGTTAAAGTATTTCCTTCAATTTTATTGCTTTCAAAAGTATATTCAAGTTCCAATGCTTGAGAAATTCTAAAACTATCATATTCTCTAAATTGATTTAATTCATTTTTTAAACCATCAATTTCTTTTAAAATTTGTTCTAATTTTGTTGATAATGGAGCGCGCTTAAAAGAAGCATAATTAGCCATTTCTTCTTTAACTTGATGAATTGCTTCATATGCAAAGTGATCATCACCAATTTCAGCATATATTTTTTCTTTCAGCCAAGCAATCATTAATTCTTCGTAATTAATTTCAAGTACTGATGCTAATTTTGCAATTTGATCTCGAGTTGGTTTTCTCGAGCCATTTTCAAATTTACTAATGAGTGCCTGATCAATACCTAAAAGTTGTGCTAGCTCTCTGGTTTTGATGTTTTTTTGCTCTCTTGCAGTTTTTAAAATTGTTTTCATTACTATATGACTTAAAATATCATGACAAAATTAGTCATAATTTTTGGTAAAAAAAAGCTAAAAAGCCTTTTTTATTCGATCTAAATCTCTTTTGGTGTCCTGTTCTTTTAGAGATTCGCGTTTATCGTAGTTCTTTTTACCTCTGCAAAGTGCAATTTCTAGTTTTGCTAATCCTTTTTCATTGGTAAACAATCGAAGCGGAACAATTGTTAGTCCCTTATTTTCTGAATCTTTGTTTAATTTTTTTAATTCTTTTTTATTTAACAGAAGTTTTCGTTCACTTTTGGTTTTATGATTGTAATGCGTTCCATATAAATACTCTTCAATATTTGAATTGATGACAAAAAGTTCGCCATCATGAAATTCGCAAAAACTTTCGGTAATGGAAGCTTTTCCTAATCGAATGGATTTAATTTCGGTACCAGTTAAAACAATCCCTGCCGAATATTTATCAAGAATTTCGTAGTCGAATTTTGCTCTTTTATTGAGTATGTTAATTGTCTTTTGCATGAAGGGCAAAGTTACTTTAAAAATTGATAATTTTAAAAGAAACTAGTGTTTAATGAAATTACGTTTTAACAAACTATAAATTACAGTATCAGTAAATTCATTGTTGTAATAAAAATTTTCTTTGAAATGCGCTTCTTTTATAAATCCAACTTTTTGTAAAACACGCTCAGAAGCTGTGTGTCTTGAATCAATTACGGCTTCGATAGAATGAAATCGTAGTGAATTAAAAGCAAAATCTAATAAAACAGTTACTGCCTCAGTGACATAACCTTTGCACCAATGTTCAGCTGTAATCATATAGCCTAATTCAGTTCTATGATGTTCGGGTTGCGTTCTGTAAAAACCCATTATTCCGATGCATTTATCGCTTCCTTTTTGGGTTACTGCCCAGTTGATATCAATATTTTCGTCTATTTTGTCATTTATCATTTTAATGTGTTCCAATGCGCCTTCGATATCTTTAATCAAAGGTCTTGGAATAAATTTCATAGTTTCGGGATTTCCTCTTAGTACTAAAATTTCAGGAGCATCTTCATTGGTTAATTTTCTGAATCGTAATCGTTCCGATTCGAGAAGTGGAAAAGGGGAGAAGTTGAGTTGTAGCATATAAATTTCAATGTTAAATTTATTTTTTTGTTGTAAGTTGTTTACTTTTGTATGAAATGGACAATATGTGTTCCAAAGTAAATAACTAGACAATTTGAAGTTTTTTGAGTATTCTTTGGTTTAAAATCAATCAAAATTACTTTAAATTTAATAAAAAACTTCTTTTTTTGATAAATAGTGACTAAAATTGGCACTTAAAAAATAATATTTATGCACTGGAATGAACTTACTTCGATGGACCAATTGGAATTACTTGAAATCCAATCTGAAATTCAACCCATTTTAATTTTTAAGCACAGTACCCGATGTAGTATTAGTAGATTTGCTTTAAAGCAATTTGAGAGTGAATTTGATTTGCACGATAAAATAGCTCCCTATTATTTAGATTTATTAAATCACCGGGATATTTCAAATGAATTAGCTTTTCAATTTAAGGTACAACATCAATCGCCCCAAATACTATTGCTTAAGAATAGTGTAGTGGTGTATCATACTTCTCATGAGCATATTGACGCCACCGAATTAAAAAAGTATCTATAAAAAAAAAGCATTTGAATTTCAAATGCTTTTATAGTGTTGTTATTTTCCGTCTCGATCAACTTTGATTCGTTCAGGTCTATTGGCAAGTTCCCAGGCCAGTACAAAGGCTAATTGAGCTCTTTTAGCTAAAGCATCATATTCAATTTTATCGGGTGTATCAGACGACTGATGATAATCGGCGTGAATACCATTGAAAAAGAAAATAGCAGGAATACCTTTTTTTGCAAAATTGTAATGATCTGAGCGAAAATAAATACGCTCAGGATCTTTACGGTCGTTGTATTTATAGTCTAATTCAAGTTGGGTATATTTTGCATTAACTTCTTCGTTGATGGAATGTAATTCACTACTCAATCGATCTGAACCAATTACATAAACATAATTATTTGTTTTTGGATGCAATGTATCGCGTCTTCCAATCATATCAATATTAATATCTGCGATAGTGTTTTCTAAAGGAAATAAAGGATTTTCTGAATAAAAACGTGATCCATGTAAACCATGTTCTTCACCAGTTACGTGTAAGAATAGGATAGAGCGTTTGGGTCCAAAACCATCATTTTTTGCTTTTTGGAATGCTTGTGCAATTTCTAAAAGTGCTACGGTACCAGAGCCATCATCATCAGCTCCATTGAAAACTTCTCCATTTTTCATTCCCACGTGGTCATAGTGGGCAGAAATAACGAGCACTTCATTTGGTTTTTCAGTTCCTTCAATAAAGGCCCAAATATTTTCAGAATCATTTAATTTAGGTGCAAAACCACGCTTCATGAATTCAGAAGGTACTTTTTGATAAAAATCTGTTGCCCCAGGAGGAAAACTGATTCCATTTTTTTTGTATTCTGTGATTAAATATTCACCCGCTCTTTTTTGTCCTGGTTCACCTGTATTTCTGCCCTCCATATTGTCATCAGCAACAATGTAAAGGTGTTTGCTCAATTCTGCCGAAGTAATACTATTTTTATAGGTTTCTACATCGGCTACTTTAGTAGCTTTTTGCGCAGTCGAACAACTTACAGTTAACATTGCTAGTGTAACTATGAATAAAATATTTTTTTTCATTTTGAATTTATTTTTGATAAAAATAGTAATAATTTTATAGCAAAGAAAATTTACTATTTTTTTATTTAGAATTTTCTAATGATTTAAGTTTTTCTGCAATAATAATAAGTTGCTGTTTTAAAAAATCAATTTGAATTTGTTGTTCATTTAGTTTCAAATCTTGTTCTTGAATAGCTTTTACTAAAATAGGTGTCAGTTTACTGTAATCTACCATTTGAGGAATAATTTTTCCTTGTACATCGACAGCATCTTTATTTCCCGTGACGGCATAAGGAAGAACTTCATGTAATTCATGTGCTTTTACCCCATACATTCGAGATTGATCTGATTTCCATGCGTAATCATAAGTTTTAATTTTATTTACAACATCTAAACCATTAAAAGATTTAAAATCTGTTTTAAGGCGATAGTCAGAAGTTGTGCTAAAAATAACTTGTGTTCCGTTACTTGTACCAAGAATACCTCCAATATTAGTTCCTTGGTTTTGAAAATACATAAATTCATGCCAATTTGAAGGCCAGTTTAGATTGGTATTGGCATTTAATACAACCATCCCATTATTATCAGTTGTTGTACTTTCAATATATACAGAAGTATTGTCGGCAGATTGAATGTGTAACTTAGCTCGAGGGCTAGCAGTACCGATGCCAAAATACCCATTATCCTTAATGGTAAAGCCTTTGGTCTCCCCAGAATTGCCAGGAAAAAAACGCAATCTTGGATTATTAGCATCTGATACTTGATCAATTGCCCATGTTTGTGCTGCGGGAGAAGTTGCTACTGGAGCTGGTCTTAAATTTATTTCTGCACCTTCTACTCCTGTTCCAGTTGTAGTAGGGTTTAAGATTAAATTTCCAGGGACAGAACCATTGCTAGAACCTATTTCTAAAGTAGCACCTGGTGCATTATTACCAATCCCAACATTTCCTTGTGATGTAATAGCCATTCTTTGTTGCACAATTGCAGTAGTACCTGTTGCAAATAAACTAGCAGAAGTGCCAAAACTCAATCGTCCTGAACTTGGATCTAATCGAATTTCAGCAGGGAAACCAGAAAGTAAAGCTTGTCCAGAACCCGGGCTCCAACCTAGTCCAATAACCTTATTGCCACCATCATGCAATGAAACAGAAGAGCCAATCACCAATCTATCCCCAGTAGAGGTAGAACCAATTCCAACATTACCTCCATTTGGGTTTAATATTAAATCAAAATTAGTTCCGTAAGCCGTCCGCGAACGTGATTGTAGCCATGAATAGGTGCTCGTGCTACTCAAACCAAAATCCAACACATGACTCCCTGAAGTACCGCTTAATCGGAAATTTCCATTAGCAGTAGCCCCAGAAGTTGCTGGATCAGCGGTAGTAGTTTCTACTTGTAGTTTGTTAACTGGTGTAGTTGTTCCTATGCCTGTTTGGGCAAATATTGACATTGAAAAAATCAATAAGACAAGCAGTTGAAATCTTTTCATAGTATTATTTTTTAGTTTCTAGCAAAAGCAATCTGGCCTCTATATCCGCTTGTTTCTTTTTCAAGGTCTCAATTTCGGCTTGCTGGGTTTGAATTACTTTTAGAGAAATTGCATGTAATGCTTGATAGTTCACTGACTTAGTTTGCATACTATCTGTAGCGGTTGAAACCATTTCAGGAAATAAAAGTTCTACTTCCTGTGCGATTAAGCCATATTGTAAATTTGTGTCTCTTGGTTTATCCTGATTCCACAAGTAGTTAATAGGCCTAAGTTTAAGGTATCTTTCAACTACATTATTACCAAGTTCATTGATGCTATTTTTTAACCTCCTATCTGAACGTTGAACCAATACATTATAATATATGCCACTTGCCGAAATATCATAAGTAGCAAGACCGCCACCCCATCCACTTACCCAATCATTTTGGTAAGACCCACCGTAATATGGAATAGCTACTCTTGTTTGTCCTGTTCTGTTTATAATTATAGCATTATTTGTAGCAGTGGTGTTAAAATCCCAACTTGCATTAATGATTAATTGATCTGTTGGGTTATTAATGCCCATACTATAACCATAAAACCCGTTTACATCCAAACTATAATAGGGCTTTCCGCCACCTGTACCGGCGGTTCTTACACTAATGGTAGAATTTGCTGTCGAAGATGCATTATTGTTATTAAATAAATAAATACTTGGGCTAGTCGTACTAGATGGGGATCCAAAAGTATTTCCATTTTCGATATGTAGTGATGTGGTTGGGGTGGCAGTTCCAATACCTAATTTTCCATCTGAATTCAAAACCATTTTGTTGGTTCCATTAGTACCAAATGCCATCGAACCTGTTGAAAATTGATTCATAAAAGTGAGCTGAGTTGAACTTGCATTGGGAAAACCCATATAGCCGTAGCGTGTAATGGAGCCCTGTGGATACCATTCCAAATAAGCATGGTCAGTTCCTTCTAGTCTAAAAATAGGACCGTTAGACTTGACGTGTAGTTTCACTGCAGGTGTACTAGTACCAATACCCGTTTGAGCATTCCCATTTAGGAATACCAAAAAAAAGGCTAAAACAAGTATTACTTTTTTCATATTGACTACGCTATCGATTAAAATAAGGCTCTTAAAATAATCCAGTTCGCACCTGTTGAAATGGCTTTAATCCAGTTATTAGATGGTTCAACGCCAATAGATAATGATGTTGCTCCAGTAGTAGTGCTATCTGAAATTAAATTTCCAGCTGCTGAGGCAACAGAAACCGATACACTTGCAATGTTTTTAATAGTAATTTCTCTTCCAGCACCAACTGTTATCGCACTTGGTAATGTAATAGTTTGCCCAGCTGTTGAACCTGAAAACACTAATAAATTAGCATTGTCAGTAGTTTGAAAAGCATAAGTAGCTGATTTACTCAAAACAGCATTATTTAATTTAATCTGCCCTGTTACATTAAGATTTCCATAAATATAAGTATCAGTTGTATTGGCATTACCAATTGTTGTAGTATTTGAACCATTTCCAACTGTACTATTACCAATAACAATTTCGTTTGAATCATTGTCTAATTTTGGTCTGGTATCATATCCTAACAACATACTATTATTTAATGTTGTGGTATTTATTGTTCCTGAACCAGCATAACGTCCTGCAAAACCACCTAATACAGTATTATTGTTGCCCGTGGTAATAAAATCAATAGCACCTGTTCCAATGGCAACATTTGTATAACCTGTTGTATTTTGTTGTAAAGCTTGTTTTCCAATCGATATATTTTCAAAACCAGAAGTAGTGTTTGCACCTGCAAGAACACCTATACCAATATTACTGTAACCAGTAGTATTACTTTTCAAAGCATCATTACCAATCGCAGTATTTTCATTACCTGTTGTTGAATTTAATAATGCATTATTACCAACTGCTGTATTTGAACTACCTATTGTATTCATTAATGCTCTATTACCAATACCAGTATTATTATTTCCTGGAATTGCATTACTAATTGCTTCATTACCAATAGCAGTATTGTAGGAAGCTGTAGTATTAAATTGAAGTGCGTAAGCTCCTACAGCTGTATTCCAAGTTCCTAAAGTATTACTATTTAATGGATTAATACCAATTGCAATATTTCTACTACCAGTTGATCCTGCACCTCTTCCAAATTTATTTTCATTCACACTAATATCGTTACTAAACGTTTTTGCACCTGCAAATGTTTGAGTTCCTGTAGAAACTACCCCTCCAAAACTAGCATTTGCGGGTTGTAAGTTTAAGTTGACACCCGAGATGGTGGCACCATTTGCATTAGGTGTACTACCAATGGCTGCCATCGTTGTCACACCAGTAGGAGCTACCCAACTTGGTAAACCACTAGCGAGAGTTAATACTTGTCCGTCAGTTCCTTTAGCTAAACTAGTTCCCGTTCCACTGGTTCCACCATAAATGATATCACCAGCAGTTGTCATTGGTGACAAGGCGTCAAAAGCTGCGGTTTTAGTTGTTTGACCAGTTCCACCATTAGTAATCGCAACTGTACCAGTTACATTTGCAGCCGTACCCGTGGTATTTTGATTTAAAGTAGGGATGGGGCCAAAAGATGCCACGCCACTTCCGTTAGTTAATAAAACTTGATTTGCAGTTCCATCTGTATTTGGATAAGTTACAGCACCAGTCGTTAATTTTCCGCTTGTATTTACTGATGTTACATCTGTATTTCCTAATTGAACAGTATCACTTGAACCAACAACCGCTCCATATCCTAATGCAGTAGCGTTGTTTAAATTATTGGCTACCAAATTGGCATTTGTTCCAATAATTGTATTGTTATTTCCTGTAGTATTTGCATCTCCAGAACGTTTTCCAACTCCAACATTATTACTTCCTGTAGTATTAATTAAAGATTGATTTCCAATTGATGTATTTTCTTCCCCTGTTGTTAAGGCCATCATAGATTCTGCACCGATAGAGGTATTTCCAGAACCTGTTGTTAAGGCAACTAAATTTGCATAACCTATACTTGTATTATTATCGAAACTTGTTCCAACATAATTTTGCATAGCTGAATTTCCAATAGCTGTATTTCTAACCCCTGTACTCACTGCATTCATAGCTCCTGCTCCAACGGCTAAGTTGTCACCCCCAGAAGCATTTCCTTTACCTATTGATTGCCCATTGAAAGTGGCGTTAGAAGTAAAATCTTTAATACCACCAATTGTTTGATTTTCAGTCAAATCCACAAAGTTTTTAGTAGCTGAACCTGTTCCTCCATTAGTTACATCTAAAATTCCTGTTACAGCAGTGTCAATAGGTAAGCCAGTTGCATTTGCCAAATCAATTGCTGAAGGAGTTCCTAAATTTGGAGTAACTAATGTTGGAGAAGTAGCTCTCACCACATCACCACTTCCAGTAGTCGAAATTTCTTCAATTACTCCAGCGCCTGCGCTTACTCTTCCTAAAACTTTATCTGTTGCACTAACATTTTGAATTTTTGCATAAGTAACATTACCATTTTTAATTTTCGCTGTTTCAACAGCATCAACTGCTAATTTTGTCGAGGTAACGTTTGCATCAGTAATTTTAGCAGTAGTTACTGCATCATTAGCAATTGTAGTCACCCCTGTGTTTGTAATCGTAATGTCTCCTGTTGGTCTTACTTGGGTTGCTTCGTTTGATGCGTTACCAACATATATTTTTCCGCTTTCTAAAGTTTTCAAAGTGGTAATATCCGTGGTATTGGTTGCTATAGCAGTTGTATTTGCAGCAATGTCCGTTGTATTGGTTGCAATGTTTGTTGTATTTGTAGCAATATTAGTTGTATTGGTTGCAATAGCTGCTGTATTTGCTGCAATATTAGTTGTATTAATTGCAATGTCCGTTGTATTGGTTGCTATTGCTGTTGTGTTTGTAGCAATGTCAGTCGTATTAGTTGCAATGTTTGTAGTATTTGTTGCTATAGCTGATGTATTAGCAGCAATATTAGTTGCATTAGTTGCAATATCCGTTGTATTGGTTACTATCGCTGCTGTATTAGTTGCAATATTAGTTGTATTAGTTGCAATGTCCGTTGTATTGGTTGCTATTGCTGTTGTGTTTGTAGCAATGTTTGTTGTATTGGTGGCTATAGCTGCTGTGTTAGTTGCAATGTCAGTCGTATTAGTTGCAATGTTTGTTGTATTAGTTGATATTGCTGTTGTGTTTGTAGCAATGTTTGTTGTATTGGTGGCTATAGCTGCTGTGTTAGTTGCAATATTAGTTGTGTTAGTTGCAATAGCTGCTGTATTTGTAGCAATATCAGTTGTATTAGTTGCAATGTCAGTTGTATTGGTTGCTATAGCTGCTGTGTTAGTTGCAATATCAGTCGTATTAGTTGCAATGTTTGT
>NZ_JBIIWV010000077.1:0-9985 GCF_044338735.1 Flavobacterium sp.
TGGAGTTTATGTTGACGTAACCTTTGGTGGTGGAGGACATTCAAGAGAGATGCTGAATCGATTAGGTATAAATGGAAAACTATTTGCTTTTGATCAAGATCTTGATGCATTAGAAAACACAATTGCTGATGATCGATTTACACTAATAAACGAAAATTTTAGATTCATAAAACGATTTTTACGTTTTCACGGAATTAAACAAGTAGATGGAATTTTAGCTGATTTAGGGGTTTCATCCCATCAATTTGATGTGGCCGAGCGGGGTTTTTCTACTCGATTTGATGCTGAATTAGATATGCGAATGAATCAAAAAGGTGAAATCAGTGCTTATCATGTTGTGAATGAATATGATGAACAAGAAATTGCACGTGTATTATTCAATTATGGCGAATTAAAAAATGCTAGAGCAATGGCAAATGCAATTGTTACAGCAAGAAAGGATAAGCAGATTAAAAACTCGGAACAATTAAAACAAGTTCTCGCTAAGTTTTTACCAGCACATAAAAGCAATAAAATTTTAGCTCAGATATATCAAGCAATTAGAATCGAAGTAAATCAAGAGATGGATGTTTTGAAAGAGTTCTTAGAGCAATCTTTAGAACTTTTAAAGCCAGGCGGTCGTTTAAGTGTTATTTCGTATCATTCTTTAGAAGATCGATTGGTGAAACGATTTGTTAAAAACGGCATGTTTGAAGGAGAGCCAGAGCGCGATTTTTTTGGAAATTTTGAAGTGCCTTTCAAGATAATTGAAAAACTTATTGTGCCTTTAGAAGCTGAAATTACAATTAATAACAGAGCTCGAAGTGCAAAACTAAGAGTGGCTGAAAAAAGATAGTAGGAATGAAAAACGGAATTTACAGTTTATTAAAAGCAAAATTTCTTATCAGTGATGATGCGCTTAAGAATTGGAAATTTATCGTTTTTTTAGTGGTTTTAGGAATGATTATGATTGCAAACAATCATCAATATGATGCTAAAAACTACAAGATTACTGAGTTGACAAACCAAGTTAAAGAATTGCGATCAGAGTTTGTAGATCGTCGTTCAGAATTGATGAAGTTAAAAATGGAATCTACAGTGGAAAAAAAAATGGAAACCCGTCAAATTTTCCCCTCTGAAGAACAACCAACAAAAATTATAGTTGAAAGTAAAAAAGATAAAAAGAGTTTTTGGGATAAATTAAAAATATGGCAATAGAAGATAAAAAAATATCGTATCGCATGTATTTTGTAGCCTTCTTATTTTTTATGATGGCTGTCTTTGTTTTGATTAAACTCAATAATATTCAGTGGGTAGAAGGAAAGTATTACAGAAAATTAGGCAATAAACGTACCGTTAAAAATTTTCCTATACCTGCAAATAAAGGAAATGTATATTCTGCAGATGGAAGTTTATTAGCAACTTCAATTCCTGAATATGCTGTTTATTTTGATGCAGTCGTACCTTCAAATACACATTTTAGAGATAATTTAAAAAACCTTTCGGATTCATTATCAACAATGTTTGGAAAATCTGCAGGATATTATCAAGCTAGATTGCAAAAGGCAAGAGCTAATAAAAGCCGGTATGTTTTCATCGCAAAAAAACTAAGTTATACCGAGCAAGTTCGTTTAAAATCATTTCCATTATTTAATAAAGGAGCAAATAAAGGTGGAATTATAATTGAACAAAAAACGGTTCGGAAGCATCCTATTGGTTTGGTAGCAAAACGAACCATTGGTTATGAACGATCAAATGAAGATGGGAAAGGTCTTGAATATGCATTTAGAAATTATTTGAATGGTAAAAATGGCCATAGAATGATGCAAAAGATTGCAAAAAATCAATGGAAACCTATTAGTGATGTAAATGAAAAAGATCCTCAAGATGGTTATGATATTATTTCTACTATAGATGTTTATATTCAGGATATTGCACACCATGCTTTATTAAAACAATTAGAAATTTACAAAGCTGATCATGGTTGTGTGGTGGTTATGGAAACAAAAACCGGACACATTAAAGCCATTTCAAATTTAGGAAGGGGAGAAGACGGAAGCTATTTTGAAACTCAAAATTATGCAATAAACGAAACACATGAACCAGGCTCTACCTTTAAATTAATTGATTTAATTGCTGTTTTAGATGACAAAAAAGCCGATACAAGCACGGTTTATGATTCGCATGGCGGATTAATAACTTATTATAAGAGAAAAGTTAAAGATTCCAACAATAGAGGTTACGGTAAAATATCGTTAGCTAGAGGTTTTGAAGTTTCGTCTAACACAGTTTTAGTGCAATCAGTTTATAATAATTACAAGAATAATCCTAAGCAATTTGTTGATAGAATTAATAGTTACGGATTAAATAAACCACTAGGACTTCCTATTAAAGGTGAAGGTAGATCCTATATTCCCTATCCAGGCACTAGCGGTTGGTCGGGTACAAGTTTGCCTTGGATGGCTTTTGGTTATGGTTTGTCAGTGACTCCATTACAAACATTAACAATGTATAATGCGGTTGCTAATAATGGCGTGATGGTCAAACCTATTTTTGTTAGTGAAGTAAAGGAATGGAGCAAAACCATTAAAAAATTCAATACCGAAATCATAAATCCAAAAATTTGTTCACAAGAAACATTAGGCAAAGTTCAAGCAGTTTTAGAGAATGTCGTTAAAAAAGGAACGGGTTCAAAATTGTATTCAAAAGATTTCTCGATGTCGGGAAAAACCGGAACAGCTCAAGTTAATTATGGCAAACCAGATATGTATTATGCTTCGTCTTTTGTTGGTTATTTTCCAGCTGTTCAACCTAAATATTCATGTATTGTAGTAATTCATAAACCCGATAAAACGGTAGGATATTATGGTGCCGATGTTTCTGGACCAGTATTTAAAAGAATTGCACAAAAAATATTTACCGATTCTCCAGCAACAAATCACGTAAAAAATATTGAAGCTAAGGTAGTATCGCAAGAAAATAAATACAACAACTATTACAAAGAAGTAGTAAAAGAAGGTCAAATTGTTCCTAATGTAAAAGGCATGGAAGCTATGGATGCCATAGCATTGCTAGAAAACTTAGGTTTAAAAGTAAAAGTTATTGGATTAGGAAGAGTAAAGAAACAATCGATTACCTCGGGACAAAAAATTAATAAAAATCAAACTATTATAATCGAATTATCGTGAAACGCCTAAAAGATATATTATACAGAGTTAGCATTGAAGCAGTTCATGGAGCTACCGATGTAACTATTTCAAAAATTGAATTTGATTCTAGAAAAGTGGAATCAAATACTGCTTTTGTGGCGATAAAAGGTACACTTTCAGACGGTCATGATTATATTGAAAAAGCAATTGCACTTGGGGCAAATGTTATTGTTTGCGAACAATTTCCTGAAACTATAGTGCAAGGAATTACCTATGTGCAAGTTAACGATACGAATGAGGCTTTAGCGTATTTATCGGCTAATTTTTATGATAATCCATCGGAGAAAATTAAACTGGTGGGTGTAACGGGTACTAATGGTAAAACGACAATTGCTTCATTATTATATCAGTTATTTAAAAAAGCAGGATATAAAGTTGGATTGCTTTCAACCGTAAAAATAATGGTGGATACAGAAGAGTTTAAAGCTACGCACACGACTCCTGATTCACTGACGTTAAATTATTATTTGGACCAAATGGTTCAGGAAGGTTGCGAATTTTGTTTCATGGAAGTGAGTTCACACGGAATTCATCAAAAAAGAACAGCCGCTCTTCAATTTGCGGGAGGCATTTTCACTAATTTATCACACGATCATTTAGATTATCATAACACCTTTGCCGAATATCGCGATGTAAAAAAATCGTTTTTTGATTATTTGCCAAAATCGGCATTTGCAATTACAAATTCCGACGATAAAAATGGAGTAGTAATGCTTCAAAACACAAAGGCAAAAAAAATCACCTATGCGTTAAAATCGTATGCCGATTATAAAGCACAAATTTTAGAAAATCAATTATCAGGATTATTGCTAAAAATTAATGATAACGAAGTTTGGGTTAAATTAATTGGTTCGTTTAATGCCTATAATTTATTAGCTATTTATGCAGTTGCGGTCGAATTAGGAATCGAAAAAGTTGAGGCATTACGGTTACTTTCAGAGTTAGAAAGTGTTTCAGGACGATTTCAGTTTATTGTTTCCGATACTAAAATAACGGCTATTGTAGATTATGCTCATACGCCAGATGCCTTAGAAAATGTGTTACAAACTATTGATAACATTCGTACAAAAAACGAACAGCTAATTACAGTTGTGGGATGTGGTGGCGATCGAGACAAAACTAAACGACCAGTAATGGCAAATATTGCTTCAACATTAAGCGATAAAGCCATTTTTACGTCAGATAATCCAAGAACCGAAAATCCAGAAATAATTATTCAAGAAATGGAACAAGGTGTTGAACCTCAAAATTTCAAAAAAACCATTTCCATTTTAGACAGAAAACAAGCCATTAAAACCGCTTGTCAATTAGCAAACCCAAATGACATTATTTTAATTGCTGGAAAAGGACATGAAACCTATCAAGAAATAAACGGAGTGAAATATGATTTTGATGATTTAGAAATAGTTACCGAATTATTACAACAATTAAATAAATAAGCCATCATTAACCTTTAAAACTAAGCAAATATTATGTTATTCTATATTTTTCAATACTTAGACAAAGCATTTGATGTTCCTGGAGCGGGTGTATTTCAATACATAACTTTTCGTTCGGCATTGGCTTTTATTTTATCGTTGTTGATTGCTACGATTTACGGAAAAAAAATCATCAATTATTTAAGAAATCAACAAGTTGGTGAAACTGTGCGCGAACTAGGATTAGAAGGACAAACCGCAAAAGCCGGGACGCCTACAATGGGAGGAATTATCATTATCCTAGCAACTTTAATTCCGGTATTATTATTAGCAAAATTGAATAATATTTACATTATTTTACTAATTGTGACTACCATTTGGATGGGAGCCATTGGTTTCATAGATGATTATATTAAAATATTTAAAAAAGACAAACAAGGATTAAAAGGTATTTTTAAAGTAATTGGACAAGTTGGTCTTGGATTAATTGTGGGAACCGTATTGTATTTAAGTCCAGACGTTACCGTTAGAAAAGATACAGTAACTTCTAGGGTAAAAATAGAAAACAATTTAAAACCATCTGATTTAGAAGAAAAATCAACATCCACGACCATTCCCTTCATGAAAAACAATGAATTCGATTATGCCGAGGTGCTTTCATTTATGGGTGATGATTATAAAAGTTACGCTTGGTTGATCTTTATTCCTATGGTTATTTTGATCATTACTGCGGTTTCAAATGGAGCTAATTTAACCGATGGTATTGATGGTTTGGCGGCTGGAACTTCCGCTATTTCGGTATTAACTCTTGGTTTATTCACATTCGTTTCTGGAAATATTATTTTTTCAGACTATCTGAACATTATGTACATCCCAAATGCAGGAGAAATGACGATTTTCATCGCTGCTTTTGTAGGTGCTTTAGTTGGATTTCTATGGTACAATGCTTATCCCGCATCCGTTTTTATGGGCGATACAGGAAGTTTAACCATTGGAGGAATTATTGCAGTTATTGCAATTGCCATTCGAAAAGAATTAATGATTCCGGTAGTTTGTGGTATTTTCTTAGCTGAAAATCTTTCGGTGATTGTTCAAGTTAGTTACTTTAAATATACGAAAAAGAAATATGGAGAGGGAAGACGCATTTTCTTAATGTCTCCATTACATCATCATTATCAAAAGAAAGGATATCACGAAAGTAGAATAGTAACCCGTTTTTGGATTGTTGGAATTCTATTAGCTATTTTCTCTTTGGTATCATTAAAATTAAGATAGCATGCGATTGGTTGTTTTGGGAGGTGGAGAAAGCGGAGTAGGTACCGCAATTTTAGGAAAGCAAAAAGGATATGATGTTTTTGTTTCCGATTATGGAAAAATAAAAGACAGTTATAAAGAAGTTCTTACAAATAATGAAATTATCTGGGAAGATGAAAAGCATACAGAAGCATTAATTCTGAATGCCGATGTAGTAATGAAAAGCCCTGGAATTCCTGAGAAAGCACCTATTGTCAAAAAACTCATCGAAAAAGGAATTTCAGTTATTTCTGAAATTGAGTTTGCAGCCCAGTTTACAGAAGCTTTAACTATAGGAATTACAGGCAGTAACGGAAAAACGACTACCTCATTATTAACTTATCATGTTTTAAAACAAGGTGGATTAAATGTCGGTTTAGCAGGAAACATCGGAAAAAGCTTTGCCTGGCAAGTAGCTGAAAATAAGCATGATGTTTACGTGTTAGAATTGAGTAGTTTTCAATTAGATGGAATTATTAATTATAAGCCACATATTGCCATCATTACAAATATTAGCCCAGATCATTTAGATCGATACAATTATGATTATAATTTATACATCGCATCAAAATTTAGAATAACAAAAAACCAAACGGAAGCAGATTATCTAATTTATGATTATGAAGATGAAGCCATACAAAATTGGTTAAGTAAGAATACAATTAAAGCAAATAAAGTTCCATTCTCGCTTTCAGAAAAGCTTGAAAATAACGGAGCATTTTTAGAAGACGACAAATTTAATAGCACAATTAATAAAGAACTATTTACTATGCAAATCAACGAACTAGCCTTAGAAGGAAAACACAACATTAAAAATGCAATGGCAGCAACTGCTGTTGCTCAGTTGTTGAATATTAGAAAACAAACCATTAGAGAAAGTTTGACTAATTTTCAAGGTGCAGAACACCGTTTAGAAAAAGTATTAAAAATACAAGGGGTGCAATATATTAATGATTCAAAAGCCACTAATGTAAATTCGGTTTTTTATGCATTGGACAGCATGACGACGCCTACCGTTTGGATAGTTGGAGGTATTGACAAAGGGAATGATTATGACGAGTTAATGCCATTGGTTCGCGAAAAAGTAAAAGCCATTGTTTGTATTGGAGTAGACAACGCCAAGATATGCGATGTATTTAATAATGTAGTAGATATTATGGTTGAAACAACCTCCATGTCAGAAGCAGTTCAGATTGCAAAACGCTTAGCAGAAAAAGGAGATACGGTGCTTTTGTCTCCTGCATGTGCTAGTTTTGATTTGTATGAAAATTATGAAGACAGAGGAAATCAATTCAAACAAGCGATTTATAATTTGTAAAAATTCCAAATAATAAATTCTAAAACCCAAAAACAAATAAGAATCTATAAATAACATTTATAGACCAATTATCAATCAAAATACAACAATACAATATACATTATAAAAAAAATATGTTCGATATCATTGGTAAAATAAGAGGAGATAAAACCATTTGGGCAATAGTGTTTCTATTAGCTTTGGTTTCTTTTTTGCCAGTTTATAGTGCCAGTACAAATTTAGTTTATGTAATCGGTAAAGGTTCAACAATAGGCTATTTATTCAAACATTTTATTCACGTAATGTTAGGGTTTGCCATTGTATTTTTTATTCATAAAACACCTTATCATTATTTTAAAGCATTATCTATTTTTGGAATTCCACTTGTAATATTACTACTGGTTTATACTTTATTTAAAGGAACTGTAATTGATGGTGCAAATGCCAGTCGATGGATCCAAATTCCTTTTGTAGGTATTAGTTTTCAAACATCAACCATTGCATTTATTGTGCTTATGATTTATGTTGCACGTTATTTATCTAAAGTAAGCGACAAAGAATATTCATTTAAAGAATCACTGTTAGAATTATGGCTACCTGTTTTTGCTATTTTGGCTTTAGTACTTCCTGCTAATTTTTCTACTACGGCTTTGATTTTTTCTATGGTTTGCATGCTGGTTTTCATTGGACAATATCCCTTAAAATATTTGGGTTTTATTATTGGAGCAGGTATTGCAAGTTTATTATTTTTCATCATGGTTGCAAAAGCATTTCCAGATGCAATGCCCAATCGTGTTGATACTTGGATTAGTCGTATTGATAGTTTTTTTGATGACAAACCAAATGACGATGATTACCAAATTGAAAATGCAAAAATAGCCATTGCCTCTGGAAAAATTTATGGTCTTGGTCCCGGAAAAAGTGTACAAAAACATTTTTTACCGCAATCTTCCTCCGATTTTATTTTCGCAATTATAGTCGAAGAATATGGATTAATCGGAGCTGTCGGAATTATATTTTTATATCTACTCTTGTTCATTCGATTTATTATTGATGCCCAAAAAGCAACAACATTATTTGGAAAACTGCTAATTATTGGACTTGGTTTCCCAATTATTTTTCAAGCATTCATAAATATGGGAGTTGCAGTTGAGTTATTGCCCGTTACCGGACAGCCGTTGCCGTTAATTAGTAGTGGTGGAACTTCTCTTTGGATGACTTGCATAGCTATTGGAATTATATTAAGTGTTACAAAAAAGGAAGAAGAAATTGCTTTAGATTTAGACGATAAACGTAAACGCGACGATGCGTTACAACAAATTATAGACGCACAAGTTGCCCTAAATGAAGAAAAAGAAGTGGATGAAAATCAGCAAAAAATGGAGGAAATGAAATACTCCATTAGAGAAGAATTAAGTAAAGACGAAGGAGATAGTTTGTATAACGGACAAAATCCTATGAATAGCGTAAGAAATAAAGAATAAATGAAACAACCTAAATTCATAATTAGCGGAGGCGGCACTGGAGGACATATCTATCCTGCGGTAGCCATTGCTAACGAATTAAAAGCACGTTTTCCAGAAGCGCAATTCCTTTTTGTGGGTGCGCAAGATAAAATGGAAATGCAAAAAGTGCCTCAAGCAGGTTATGAAATTAAAGGATTATGGATTGCAGGTTTACAAAGAAAGTTAACTTTTCAAAATGTATTGTTTCCAATAAAATTAGCTTCAAGTTTGTTGAAATCTTTTTTTATTCTAAAAAGTTTTAAACCAGATGTGGTAATTGGTACAGGAGGTTTTGCAAGCGGTGCGGTATTAAAAGTAGCATCGCTATTAGGAATTCCAACTTTAATACAAGAGCAAAATTCATATCCAGGAATTACTAATAAATTACTAGCTAAAAAAGCCAATGCTATTTGTGTAGCGTATGAAAATTTGGAACGATTTTTTCCAAAGGATAAAATGATATTAACAGGCAATCCGGTCCGACAAGATTTATTGCTTCAAGCAAATAAAAGCGAAGCGAATGCCTATTTTAAGTTAGATGAATCTAAAAAAACAATATTAATATTAGGCGGAAGCTTAGGTGCAAGAAGAATCAACCAATTAATTGAAAAAGAACTAGATTTTTTACTGAGCCAAAACATTCAAATCATCTGGCAATGCGGAAAATTGTATTTAAATGACTATTCAAAATACAATGAAAAGGATAGTGTTCAAGTGGTAGCTTTTATTGACCGAATGGATTTAGTTTATGCTGCTGCAGATATCATTATTTCGCGTTCCGGTGCCTCTTCGGTTTCGGAATTATGCATTGTGGGTAAGCCTACGATTTTTATTCCATCGCCCAATGTAGCAGAAGATCATCAAACGAAAAATGCCAAAGCGATTGTAGATAAAAAAGGGGCTATCCTTCTAAAAGAAAACGAATTGAATGAAAAATTTGAAACTACATTTTCAGATATAATTTCAAATGAAAATTTGCAAATAGAATTAAGTCAAAACATAAAAAAATTAGCTAAACCAAACGCAACAAAAGATATTGTTGAAGAGATAGTTAAATTAGTTTAAATGTTTCAAGTTCCACGTTTCAAGTATATAACCTGAAACAAATCAAACTTGAAACCTGAAACAAAAATATATGAACCTAAACCAAATACATAACGTATATTTTATCGGCATCGGAGGCATCGGTATGAGTGCTTTGGCTCGTTATTTCCAAAATATCGGTAAAAATGTAGCGGGTTATGACAAAACGGAAACGCAATTAACAGACGAGTTGCAAGCGTT
>NZ_JBIIWV010000227.1:0-2844 GCF_044338735.1 Flavobacterium sp.
TGTACATAAATACCTTTGGCAAAAGCCTATATTACATATTGATGAATCTATTCAAATAATTGAAATGGTTCAAAAACAATATGTTGAAAATAAAATTGGTCGCTTTGCTACGATTTTAAAAGAAACAAGCGAATTCATAGGTTGGACAGGAATTAAATTTGTAAACGACCACATAGAAAACGGAAATACTAATTTCTATGATTATGGCTATCGACTGAATGAAAAATTTTGGAATCAAGGTTTTGCTACAGAAGCAACTAAAGCTTGGTTAGAACATGGTTTTAATCAAATGAATATTCAAGTGATGAATGCTTATACCCATTCTGAAAACGGAGCTTCAAATCATGTTTTGCAAAAAGTAGGTTTCAATTTTATGGAAGATTACCCTGATGAAAATGGTATTATATGGAAATGGTGGCAATTAGAAAATAAGTAATTAAAATAGCACTACTTTTGTATTAAATTAAAATTGGAATGAAAATAATCCTTACAGGTGCAACAGGTGTTTTAGGCTCTCATATTATGTATGATATTTTAGAGCACTATATCATCAACAACATCGACGGAAAATTATATTTAATCACACGAAATAAAGGAAAAGTTTCTGGAAAGGAACGAATAATCGAATTACTTTCCAGTAACTACACCCCAAAATTTCTTTTAGAGAAAGGAATTGTTTTCTTGTTACAATATATTGAAATCATTGATACTGATTTAGCACAACTTCAGAATTCCTATACTGAAAAGTTGAAGGATTCTTTTTTTATTCATTCGGCAGGTTATGTGAACTTATCAACCGATGAAGATCAAAAAGAAAGAATATTTAATGAGAATGCCGTCATGACTAAGACTATTTTTCAACTATTTTCACCTTTTATTAAAAAATTTATTTACATCAGCACCGCATTCTCATCTGGTGCTCGTAAAGGTCTAATTGACAACGATTTTCATAATTTAGATTTTGAATTAGAACACCGAAATGCTTATGAAAATGCTAAATTTCATTCTGAAGAGTTTGTCATTGAACAGTGTGAAGCATTAAATTTATCCTATCAAATTTTACGACCAAGTGTTATCGGTGGTAAAATGTTGGGCGTCGAAAACCGATATTTTATTCCAAAATATATGGTATTTTATTTGATGGCTAAGTTTTTTCATTTTACGGCACAACGAAAAGACCAACAACAAAACGTTCGCTTTGCAATTAGTGAAAATACCGGTTTAAATATTATTCCTGTAGATTATGTTTCAAAAGTAATTGTTTCAACTTTTGAAAGAGCCGATATTGTGCAGTTGAACATAGTGCATAATCAAAGTTTTAATTTGATAAAAGGCTTGCAATTAATTATGAAAGAAGTTGGTTATTCAAATTTCAGTATTATACCTAATTCGTTAGACTTCGATTATAAAAACACAATAGAAAAATTATATTATGAAAGCATTGGAAAACATCTAAAACCTTACTTAACTTGTGCTGCTAGCGAATATGATACTACTTTATTAAATTCAATTTTAGAAATTCCAAAATTAGATTCTGAATCGTTTACTAACATGATTCGCTATGCTAAATTGCATAATTTCAAAGATATAAACGTTTAATATTTATATGAAAACAATAAAGATTGCAGGCGTTCCAGAACATTTCAATCTACCATGGCATTTAAGCATTGATGATGGCGAATTTGAAGCAGTGGGAATCGATTTACAATGGACTGATGTTCCTGAGGGTACTGGTAAAATGTGCCAAATGTTGCGTGATGGAACAACTGATATTGCTGTAATCCTCACCGAAGGTATTATTAAGGATATTACCAATGGAAATCCAAGTAAAATTGTTCAAGTTTATGTTCAAAGTCCTTTAATTTGGGGAATTCACGTAGCTGCTAATTCTAGCTATGAAACACTTTCCGATTTAGAAAACTCGATTGTTGCGATATCACGAATGGGTTCGGGTTCGCATTTGATGAGTATTGTAAATGCGGAACATCAAAATTGGAATACCGAAAAGTTAACGTTTGAAATTGTCAACACTATTGATGGAGCCGTTGAAGCCTTAACCAATGGCAAAGCCAATTATTTCATGTGGGAACGTTTCATGACCCAACCATTAGTAGATGCAGGTATTTTTAGAAGAATTACCGATTGCCCTACTCCATGGCCTTGTTTTGTAATCGCAGTACGAAACGAAGTTTTAGAGCAACATCCAAAAGTAATAGAACAAATTTTAGACATTATTAATACTACTACCGAAGAATTCAAAATGATTCCGAGTATAGACAGAACATTAGCTTCCAAATACAATCAAAAGCTTGATGCCATTCAAGAATGGTTAAAACTAACCCATTGGTCACAAGAACAAATGAATGAGCAAAGCTTAGACAAGATACTTGAACAACTTTTGAAGTTACAAATCATCGATAAAAAACTACCTAAAGAAGCGATACTTAAATAATTCCGTATTTTTATCGTTTTAAATGAAATGACACTAAAATTTCCCACTACAATTGAACTAAAAGAAAAGCTTTCCTTACCAAAGCCTTGGGATATCATTGTCATTTTTATATTAAATATTCTAATTGCAATTCCAGTTTTTTTAATTGCGCATCAAAATTTTATTGATTTAGATTGGCCAATTCATTTAGACCGAATAGTACTTTTTATTTTAATAGTAGCTGGAATTCAACTTCTGTTGCAATTGGTAAAAACAATATTAATACTTATCATTTTTATGTATTTAGTCGTTCTATTTATTGGAACTGTTATTGGAAATTATGGGTTTGTAAGGGTTTTTGAAGATTATCGCTATATGATTTATTCAATGAGTGAAAATCCAAATCCTCAAGA
>NZ_JBIIWV010000078.1:0-9940 GCF_044338735.1 Flavobacterium sp.
CAAAAGAAGTAAATTACGACCAATTCATTAAAGCGATGTACGGAGAATAAATTCTCATAAAAAATAATTATCTTTGAGCGTCAAACTAGTTTTGGCGCTTTTTTATACCATTAATTTTCATTAAAAATACATTCAATATTATGAATTACGGAAAAGACCCAAGAGCTTCGCTCGAGATGGCGAAGCAATTTAAGAAATATGCTACCAAGCACCATGGCGTAAACAGTTTGTATTATGATAAAATTGTAAACAGCATGACACCTTACATCATCGAGGAGCGCCAAATGAACGTGGCGTCTATGGATGTATTTTCTCGTTTAATGATGGATCGAATCATTTTCTTGGGAACAGGAGTTGATGATTATGTAGCCAATATTATTCAAGCGCAATTGTTGTTTTTAGAAAGTGTTGATGCTTCTAAGGACATTCAAATTTATATCAATTCTCCAGGAGGAAGCGTCTATGCCGGATTAGGTATTTATGATACGATGCAATTTGTTAAACCAGATGTGGCAACAATTTGTACCGGAATGGCAGCTTCAATGGGTGCGGTATTATTATGTGCTGGAGCCGAAGGAAAACGTTCGGCGTTACCACATTCAAGAGTCATGATTCACCAACCATCGGGTGGGGCACAAGGTGTGGCTACCGATATGGAAATCAACTTGAAAGAAATGTTGAAATTAAAAAATGAATTATACGAAATCATTTCTAAACATTCAGGGCAGCCTTTTGAAAAAGTACACCAAGATTCAGAACGCGATTATTGGATGATTGCTGCTGAAGCAAAAGAATACGGAATGATTGATGAAGTATTAACAAGATAAATTTGGTCGAAAGTCCAAGGTCATAATGTCAAAAGCAATGCTAAGACTTTACGACTTTACGACTTTACGACTTTAGACTAAAAATAATGGCTAAAGAAGTATTAGAATGTTCCTTCTGCGGAAGAAAAAAGCCGGAAACCAATTTATTAATTGCAGGTATTGATTCGCATATTTGCGATAAATGCATTGAGCAAGCCCACGGAATTGTTGTTGAGGAATTAAAGCAAACCGGAAATGCTGATTTGGCAGCCGAATTAATTCTGTTGAAGCCAAAAGAAATTCGCGCGTTTTTAGATGATTATGTCATTGGACAAGATCAAACTAAAAAAGTGATGAGTGTTGCCGTTTACAACCACTACAAACGTTTGATGCAAATTCAGTTGGAGGATGAAGTAGAGATTGAAAAAAGTAATATCTTAATGGTAGGACAAACCGGTACAGGTAAAACATTAGTAGCCAAAACCATTGCAAAAATGTTGAATGTTCCGCTAGCTATTGTTGATGCAACCGTGTTGACCGAAGCAGGTTATGTGGGCGAAGACGTAGAAAGTATTTTAACACGTTTGCTGCAAGCCGCCGATTATGATGTGGCTAAAGCCGAAAGAGGCATTGTTTTTATCGACGAGATTGATAAAATTGCTCGTAAAAGTGATAACCCATCAATAACTCGAGATGTTTCGGGAGAAGGGGTGCAACAAGCCTTATTGAAATTACTCGAAGGAACGGTTGTGAATGTGCCACCAAAAGGAGGAAGAAAACACCCCGACCAAAAATTTGTTGAGGTGAATACTCAAAACATTTTATTCATCGCGGGTGGTGCTTTTGATGGCATTGAACGCATCATTTCAAAACGATTGAATAGACAAGCGGTAGGGTATAGTTCGTCTATAGGAACCGACCATATTGATAAAGACAATTTATTGCAGTATTTAATTCCAAAAGACGTTAAAGATTTTGGATTAATTCCTGAGATTATTGGGCGTTTACCGGTATTAACACACATGGATCCTTTGGATGCTGAAACATTGAGAGCTATTTTAACCGAACCTAAAAATGCTTTAGTAAAACAATATAAAAAGTTGTTTGAAATGGATGATGTAGCCTTAACTTTTGAAGAAGAAGCCTTAGACTATATTGTGGAAAAAGCTTTAGAATATAAACTAGGCGCTCGTGGATTGCGTTCGTTATGCGAAGCCATTCTTACCGATGCCATGTATGAATTACCTAGTTCAAACGACAAGCACTTGCAAGTAACTAAAGACTATGCCGAAAACAGTTTGAATAAGAATTTATTACAACGATTGAAAGCGGTTTCTTAATTATTATATTATACATAAACAACACCTGCTTGGTTTTCAAAGACTAGTGGGTGTTTTTTATTGCCTGAATTAAAAAAAGGAAGTTGTTTTACTTTCACCTCACATCGTTTTGGTCCACATCCATAACGTCTTGGTCCACAAGAAGAAAGCATACTTACACAAAGTAAAAGCAGTAGAGCAAAACTTGTTTTTTGAGTCATGATTAGAGTTGTAATAAACGTTCTAAATAGGTTCGCTCGTTTGATAATCTTGGAACTTTGTGTTGGCCACCTAATTTGTCTTGCTGTTTGAGCCAATCATAAAATAGATTTTCTCTAGCTACATTCAGTACTAACGGGTTTAACGTCATGTTATTATAGCGTTTCGCTTCATAATCAGAGTTGAGTGCTTGTATGTTTTCGTCTAAAGCTTGCGTAAATTTTGCGATATCTTCGGGCGGATTTTTAAATTCAATGATCCATTCGTGAGCTCCTTTTTCCTTCTCTTTCATGAAAATAGGTGCAACAGTATAATCGACCACTTCACAATTGAATGTTTTACACGTTTTTGCCAAAGCCGTATCGGTGTTTTCTACCATGAGTTCTTCGCCAAAAACATTAATGTGGTGTTTGGTTCTTCCCGTTACTTTAATGCGATAAGGGTTTAAAGAGGTAAAACGAATCGTATCGCCAATTGAATAACGCCACAACCCCGAATTAGTCGTGATGACTAACGCATAATTTTTATTTAATTCCACTTGATTCAATCGGATTACGCGTTGGTTGAGTGTGCCAAAAGTATCCATGGGAATAAATTCATAAAAAATACCATAGTCGAGCATCAGCAATAATTCATCGCTACCATTCTGATCTTGAATGGCAAAAAAGCCTTCCGAAGCATTGTAAATTTCATAGTATTTAAAACTGTCTTTCGGGAATAATTTTTTGTACTGTTCTTTATAGGGTTCAAAACTCACACCGCCATGAAAATAGACTTCAGCATTGGGCCACACTTCTAACAAGTTTGATTTTCCGGTGGTTTCCAGGGCTTTTTGCAACAAAACGAGCATCCAACTCGGCACTCCGGCTAAACTGGTTACATTTTCATTTACGGTTTCATTAATTATCGCAGGAAGTTTCGTTTCCCAATCGCCCATCAACGAAATTTTACTGCTGGGTGTAGAGCTAAATTCGGCCCAAATAGGCATGTTATCAATCAATATTGCCGATAAATCGCCAAAAAAAGTATTATTGTCTTCATACAATTGCTTGCTTCCGCCTAAGCGTAAACTTTTTCCGACAAATAATTCCGAATCTTCGTTATTATTCAAATACAAACACAATAAGTCTTTACTGGCTTTGTAATGGCAATTTTCTAAGGCTTCTGCACTCACCGGAATAAACTTACTTTTGGCATTGGTAGTGCCGCTCGATTTGGCAAACCATTTAATATTTGAATGCCAAAAAACATTTTGTTCGCCTTTTCGGGTCAATTCAATTAAGGGTTCTAATTCTTCATAGGAAGCAATCGGAACACGTTCTGAAAATGCAGTGTAATTTTTTACGGAACTAAAATCGTATTTTTTCCCAATTTGCGTAGCTTCTGCCGATTTGATCAAACTAAATAACAACTCTTCTTGCACTTCATAAGGGTATTTTAAAAACAATTCCATTTGATGAATTCGTTTTTTTAAAATCCAAGTGGCAAAAGAATTTATAATTTGTAGTGGCATTTAGCGCGTTCTATTTTGAATTATGAATTGGGAATAATAACTTTACCAAAAATAGCAATTTTTTTAAATAAATAGGCTAAAAAGAAAATCTTAACACAAATGATCTATCAAGGCACGCTGACTAAAATGCAAACTGAATTAGGTAATCCGATTCAGTATTATTTGGTTTTTGAAAATAGTTTTTTGAACCTCAATCAGCTTTTAGGGAAAGACCTTGCTATTGAATTTCTAGGGTATCAATGTTTGAATTGTGGAAAAGCGAAGAAAATCTTTCGTCAAGGATTTTGTTACGATTGTTTTATGAGCAGTCCGGCGGTGGGCGATTGGATCATGAAACCCGAATTATCAACAGCGCATTTAGATGTTGAAGATAGAGATTTAGCCTACGAAAAACGCGTGCAATTGCAACCCCATGTGGTGTATTTAGCCTTATCGAGCGAAGTAAAAGTGGGTGTTACGAGAAAAACGCAAGTTCCTACTCGATGGATTGACCAAGGCGCCGTGCAAGCCATTCCGATTGTGGAAGTTCCGAATAGATATTTAGCTGGAATTACGGAGGTTGCCTTGAAAAACCATTTTGCAGATAAAACCAATTGGCAAAAAATGCTGAAAAACGAAGTGCCTAACATGGATTTAATTGCCGAGCGCAATAAAGTATTCGATTGGTTGCCCAATGAAGTTAAAGACTATTTCCCAAAAGAAGAAAAAATCATTCAAATTGATTTTCCAGTAGTTCATTATCCTACAAAAGTAACCAGTTTGAATTTAGATAAAACCCCAAATTTTTTTGGAAAACTTATCGGAATTAAAGGGCAATACTTACTTTTTGAAGACGGCACCGTTTTTAACGTGAGAACCTTTGAAGGTTATGTGGTGAAAATGAGTTTGTAAAAAAAACTCCCAAAAACAATTTGCTTTTAGGAGTTTAGTATAAAGTGTTTTTTTATCTTATGTTCAATTCATAAGGCATCATTGCTTGAATTCCTTTTCTGCTTTTTAAACGTTTTATTTGTTCTAGCATTTGAAATCCTTCTTCGCCTAATTGCTCTTTTAAGAGTTGTTCTTTCGTTTTAAGAGCTGCTATTCCTGTAAAGTTGGATAAAAAGTCTTCAAAATTTTTCTCATATTCAGGGAAATTTTCAGTTCTATAACTAGTGGTTTTTCCTAATTTTGCAGCATATTTTATTGCAGCTTCAAGTCCTCCAATTTCATCTACTAATCCTAATTTTTTAGCATCCATTCCGGTCCAAACTCTACCTTGAGCCATAGCATCTACTTGTGCTGTTGTCATTTTTCTACCGTCGGCTACTCGTTTTAAAAACGTGGCATACGTTTTTTCAATGCTTTCAAGTGCATAGCTTTTATAATTCTCGTCAATTGGTTCAAAAATGCTGTAACCACTTGCATTTGCATGGGTTTTCACTTGTTCGGCATTGATGCCAATATTTTTACCCAATTGATTCATATTTGGCAACATACCAAAAACGCCTATAGATCCCGTAATAGTATTTGGTTCGGCAAAAATGCGATTGGCATTTGCTGCAATATAATAACCGCCTGATGCCGCATAATTACCCATGGAAACCACAACAGGTTTTACTTTTTTAGTAATTTCTATTTCTCTCCATATTAATTCTGAGGTCAATGCATTTCCACCAGGGCTATCCACTCGCAATACAATTGCTTTAACGTCATCGTCGTTTCGGGCTTCTTCTAGCGAACGTTTGATTGACCCTTCACCAATAATGTTGACGTCGCCTTCACCACTCATGATTTCGCCTTGTGCATAAATCACCGCAATAATATCATCTTTTGAATAATCATCAACAGTTAATGCGGCTGTTTTTGCATAATCCGTAATACTAACACTATTATATTTTTCTTTTTTATCAACTTTTAAGAGATTGCGAATGGCGTTATGATATTCATCTTCATAAGCAATTTTATCAATCATTTTATTGGCTAAGGCTAATTCCGGAGTTCTTGCGCCTAGCGTATTAGCAATTGCGTCTAATTGTGCCACGGTCACTTTTCTACTTTTAGCAATATCAGCCACAATTGAACTCCAAACCGAATTTAACAGTACAGTCATTTGTTCGCGATTTTCCGGACTCATTTCTTGTGCCAAAAATGGTTCAACCGCACTTTTATATTTTCCATGACGAATTACTTCAAATTTAACACCCGATTTTTCTTGTAACTCTTTTAGGTATAAAATTTCGGCCGATAGCCCTTTGAAATCTACTTCTCCTACTGGATTTAAATAAACTTTGTTTGCTACCGAATTTAAATAGTATTCACCTTGGCTGTAATTATTGGCATAAGCATATACAAATTTGCCTGTTTTTTTGAATTCTTCTAGTTTGTCTCGCACTGATTTCATTTGGGCTAACCCTAGTTGAGATTGATTATTAAGGATAGAAATACCCTTAATTTTATCATCATTTTTTGCTGCTTCAATAGCATTTAAAATATCAGTTACACCATCATGATCAGCTTCAAAATAGTTGAAGTCTTTATAACTTGTTTTTCCTGCATAGTCTAAAGTTACTTTTGATAAATCTAACTCAATTACCGAATTTTCTTCAATTGTAACGATGTCTTCGTTTCCACCTGCAATAGCGCCAATAATGATGATTCCAAAGAAAAAAATCATCCAAAAAACAAATAATCCTATTACAGTAGCTAATACGTTTCCTAAAAATTTCATTTTAATTTATTTTTATTATCTATAAGTAGCAAAAGGAATAAAAATGTTACATGTTCATAAAAAAATCGAAAAGGTAAATTATAAGTCTAAAAATGTTTGTTATTTTGCTACTATGAAGCAACATCAAGTAATTCTGTCTTTAGGAAGTAATCAAGGCGATCGTTTAACCACGATTGAAGCTTGTATTGAGTTGATTCATAAAGAAGTAGCTGTTGTAGTTAAGGTGTCAAAAATCTATGAAGCACCTGCTTGGGGATTTGAAAGCGAACCTTTTTATAACGCTGCAATTCTTATTCATACGTCAAAATCGGCTCAAAAAATATTGAAACAAGTTTTAAAAGTCGAAAAATCGTTAGGCAGAGTGCGATTGAAAGATTCTGGTTATCAAGCCCGAATTATAGATGTAGATATAATCGCTTTTGATGAACAAATTATTGAAACCGAAAACTTACAAATTCCACATCCGTTATTACAAAACCGCAAATTTGTGTTGCAACCCATGTTGGATTTAGGATTAAATTGGGAACATCCAACGTTGAAAAAATCGGTTGCTCAATTATTAGTTCAAACGGATGATGAAAGCGAAATCAAAGCAGTTCACGCTATAGTTTCACCAATTGAAAAATTAACATTACAACAATTCAATTATATTGCAATTGAAGGAAATATTGGAGCAGGTAAAACAACATTGGCTTCAAAATTAGCCGAAGATTGTAATGCAAAATTAATATTGGAACGCTTTGCTGATAATCCTTTTTTACCAAAATTTTATAAAGATCAAAGTCGGTATGCGTTTCCGTTAGAAATGTCTTTTTTAGCCGATAGATACCAACAATTATCGGACGATTTGGCGCAATTTGATTTATTTAAAGATTTTGTTGTGGCCGATTATCATATTTTTAAATCGTTGATTTTTGCCAAAGTAACGCTTCAAGAAGACGAATTTCGATTGTATAAAACCATGTTTGACATCATTTATAAAGAAATGCCAAAGCCGGATTTATATGTGTATTTGTATCAAAATACCGAACGACTTTTGGCAAATATCAAAAAACGGGGTAGAAGTTACGAACAAGAAATTCCAGCTGATTATTTAGAGAAAATTAATCAAGGATATTTAGATTACATCAAAACACAAAATGATTTGGACGTAATAATTATTGATGTTTCTGATTTAGACTTTGTAAAAAATCAAGCCGATTATGTTTTTTTGTTGAATGAAATTAATAGAAAAATAGCATTAGCACGCGGATAAAACAGATTCGCTTAGGCGAAACGCTGATTTTAAAGGATTTTTTCACAGACTTGTCACGCTGAAAGCGTCTCTTTTACCTTAATTAAATACGAATTTCACTAATTATCACAAATTCATAGCGCCCTTTGCGAAAAACTTTGCGCCTTTGCGTTTAGAATTTATAAGATTTCTTAAATTAATTCAATCTGTGTTCCAAATTTTTGTTTCAAGTTTGAGGTTTCAAGTTTGAATTTGATTTTTGAACTTGAATTTGATTTTTGAATTTTCACTTCATTTTTTGAAATAAATCCCAAATAACAATTCCAGCACTCACCGAAATATTCAAGGAATGTTTGCTGCCTAATTGCGGAATCTCAATCACACCATCGCTTAAATTAATAGCCTCTTGAGAAACACCTTTGACTTCATTTCCAAAGATTAAGGCGTATTTCGTATTGATTTCGGGTTGAAAATCATCCAACATAATTGCATTTTCAGTTTGCTCCACCGAATATACTTTTATATTTTCTTGTTTCAATTGATTCACTACTTCTAAAACGTCTTTAGCGTATTCCCAAGCAACCGTTTCTGTAGCACCAAGAGCTGTTTTATGAATTTCTTTATTGGGTGGAATAGCCGTAATACCACACAAATAGATTTTCTCAATTAAAAAAGCATCCGAAGTTCTAAAAACCGAACCAATATTATGCAAACTTCTAATATCGTCTAAGATGACAATAATTGGTGTTTTTTGAGCATCCTTAAATTCGTCGATGTTTTTACGTTCTAATTCTTCGTTAGCTAATTTCCTCATGTGACAAAAGTAAAGATTAATTATAAAACTTTAAAACTTGATTTTTGAAATTGATATTGTCATTGTCTTTGAAATTCTTACCTTCGCAATTATACTTAAACTAGAAATTGTGGCGAAGAAATCTGCAGTAACTCCTGATAAAACACCAAAGGAAACGCCTTTAATGAAGCAATACAACGAGATAAAAAATAAATATCCCGATGCCTGTTTGTTGTTTCGTGTGGGCGATTTTTATGAAACCTTTGGAGAAGATGCTGTTCGAGCAGCACAAATTTTAGGCATTACTTTGACAAAAAGAGGCGCAGGTTCTGAAACCGAAACCGCTTTGGCAGGATTTCCACATCATTCTATTAATACCTATTTGCCCAAGTTAGTAAAAGCCGGACTTCGAGTAGCGATTTGTGACCAACTAGAAGATCCAAAAATGACCAAAACCATTGTAAAACGTGGTGTTACGGAGTTAGTGACACCTGGAGTTTCAATGAACGATGAGGTATTGCAATCCAAATCAAATAATTTTTTAGCTGCAGTGCATTTTGGAAAGAAATCCCTTGGAGTTTCATTTTTAGATGTGTCAACAGGCGAATTTTTAGTGTCGCAAGGCAATGAAGAATACATTGATAAATTATTGCAAAACTTTCGTCCGAGTGAAATTTTAATTCCGAAACAGTTTAAAAATCAGTTTCAATCGGTTTTTGGAGATGATTTTCATACCTTCTTTTTGGAAGATTGGGTGTACAAAGAAGATTTTGCCTTAGAAAGTTTGACCAAACATTTTCAAACTAATTCGCTAAAAGGCTTTGGTGTCGAAGAATTAACAGAAGGTTTGATTGCCTCAGGCGCGATTTTGTATTATTTATCGGAAACGCAGCATAATAAAATCCAACACATTACGAATATCCAACGCATTGCGGAAGATGCTTACGTTTGGATGGATAAATTTACGATTCGTAATTTAGAACTCTATCACAGTTATAATCCAAATGCTGTGACGCTTTTAGATGTGATCGATAAAACGCTTTCGCCAATGGGAGCAAGGTTGTTGAAACGTTGGTTGGCGCTTCCGTTGAAAGATATTGCAAAAATTAGAAGTCGTCATGAAGTAATTTCGTATCTAAAATCTAATCCCGAAGTTTTACAGCAAATTCAGTATCAAATCAAACAAATTTCCGATTTGGAACGTTTGATTTCAAAGGTTGCTACAGGCAAAATTTCGCCAAGAGAAGTCAATTTTTTGAAAGATTCGTTAGATGCGATTATTCCTATAAAAACATTGGCTTTAGCTAGTGAAAATGAAGCTTTACGAATAATTGGAGATAGCTTAC
>NZ_JBIIWV010000228.1:0-2809 GCF_044338735.1 Flavobacterium sp.
AAATAAAACTATTAAATTCGTATATTTGCCTCCCGAATTATCGGAATGATTTAAACTATAAAATGAGATTACACAGAAATTTAGTATTCACCACAATAGATTCGCTAATGGCGATTTTTAATGAAGGAGAATATGCCGATAAAGTTGTTGCGAGAGCTTTAAAAAAAGACAAGCGTTGGGGAAGTCACGATCGAAAATTTGTTGCTGAAACAATTTATGAAATTGTCCGTTGGAAAAGACTTTATGTAGAAATTGCCGAAGTTAAAGAACCCTTTGATAGAGATAAAATTTGGCGCATATTTGCCGTATGGGCTGTTCTTAGAGGATACACCCTACCCGATTGGAAATATTTTGAGGAAACTCCAGTAAGAAGAATTAAAGGAAAATTTGACGAATTAACAAAAACCAGAAAATTTAAAGAGTCAATTCCAGACTGGATGGATGAGTTGGGAGTTAAAGAGTTAGGTGAGGAAATATGGACCAAAGAATTGGCTGCTCAAAATGAACAAGCAAAAGTAATTTTAAGAGTTAACAAACTTAAAACCACTAAGGAAAAATTAAGAGCGATTTTAATGGATTTAAATATTGAAACCGAGTTTCATAATGATTATCCTGATGCTTTGATATTAACCGAAAGAGCTAATGTGTTTTTAACGGATGCTTTCAAAGACGGTTTTTTTGAAGTACAAGACGCTTCTTCTCAGTTAGTTGCATATTTTTTAGATGTAAAACCAGGAATGCGAGTGGTTGATACTTGTGCTGGAGCTGGTGGAAAAACGCTTCATTTGGCTTCGTTAATGGAAAATAAAGGTCAATTAATTGCAATGGATTTATATGAAAGTAAATTAAAGCAATTAAAAATAAGAGCCAAACGAAATGGTGCATTTAATATTGAACCAAGAGTCATTGAAAGTACAAAAACCATTAAAAAATTACACGAAAAAGCTGATCGCGTTTTGATTGATGCTCCTTGTAGTGGATTAGGTGTTTTAAAGAGGAACCCAGATAGCAAATGGAAATTACAACCTGAATTTATTGAAAACATCAAAAAAATTCAAGCTGAAGTCTTAGAAAATTATTCTAAAATCGTAAAACCAGGCGGAAAATTAGTATATGCAACTTGTTCCGTATTACCTTCCGAAAATCAAGAACAAATTAAGCGTTTCTTAAGCACAGAAATAGGAAAAGAGTTTACTTTTGTTGAAGATAAAAAAGTTTTGGCTCACGAAAGTGGCTTTGACGGATTCTACATGGCATTATTAGAAAGAAAAATAAATAAATAAATATGAAAAAAAGCTTTACCCTATTAACGTTTTTATTATGTTCATTCATTAGTTGGGCACAAATTCCTGCAGGATATTATAGCACAGCAACCGGAACTGGTTTAACACTTAAGACCCAATTAAAAAAAATTATAGATGATGTAAATGATGGATTAGCTTCTGAACACTTACATGCTGATCAAGGCTATCCTGCACTTTGGACACTTTTCACCCATTCAGCATTTAGAGATAATTATTATGAAAACGATGGCAGTTTATTAGATATGTATTCTGAAAATCCATCTGGAATAGATCCTTACAACTACACTTTAACTTCACAACAATGTGGAAATTATACTGGTGAAAGTGATTGTTATAACAGAGAACATCTAATACCTCAGTCGTATTTTGATAATTATGCAGTTGATCCCATGAAAAATGATCCGTTTTTTGTGGTTCCGTCTGATGGGAAAGTTAATAATGATCGAAATAATTTCCCTTTTGGAAAAGTAGGTACAGCTACCTATATTTCGCAGAATGGATCCAAAAGAGGAAATGGAATTAATTCAGGGTATGCACAAGGCTATTCTGCTACAGTATTTGAACCTCTAGATGAATTTAAAGGTGATATAGCTAGAGCTTTTTTCTATTTTGCAACCCGTTATGAAGATTCTATGGATAATTTTTTTAGTACATCAAATGCATCTACTTGTCAAGCAAAAAATATGTTTGATGGTTCAATAGGTCGCGTGTTTACTAACCCTTTTATTGATATTCTTGTAAAATGGCATACAGACGATCCAGTTAGTGCAAAAGAAACTGCTATTAATAATGATGTCTATTATAATCATCAAACAAACAGAAATCCATACATAGATCATCCTGAATACGTAGGTGTTATTTGGAATAGTTTTTTATCAAATAATTCATTTAAATTAGAAAATACAGTTTCTATTTATCCGAATCCTGTTAGTAACAATGAGGTTTTTATTTCAACTTTAAGTGAATTAAAATCAATTGTTTTATACAACATCAACGGCCAAATCATTCAAGAAATTAATAATCCATCTAAAATAAATGAAGCTTACAAAGTATCAAATTTACCAAAAGGGTTCTATTTAATACAATTAGCTTCTGAAAACGAATCGATTACTAGAAAAATTATGGTCGATTAATTTTAGTTTACAACTATAAAAAAAGCCTTTTCAATTGAAGAGGCTTTTTTTTGATTCTATTAATGACAATTGGCTTCAGATTGCACAAACAAACTCAAATTACTAGGTGATAAATAGGGAATATCTAATCCTAAACCTCTAATAATAAATAACATCCCTATTAAAACTGCTACTATAGGTATCATTTTTTGCAAAGTTCTTCTTAAAGAAATTGATAGTAGGTTTGATACATATATAACGGCTGTTAATAACGGAATCGTTCCCAAACCAAAAAGCAACATATATACAATTCCCATTGAAACACTCTGCATGGCAATAGCTCCAAAAATAGCTACATATACCATTCCACAGGGTAAAAAACCATTTAGTAAA
>NZ_JBIIWV010000229.1:0-2801 GCF_044338735.1 Flavobacterium sp.
GCATGTTGGGTCCAATCACTTCCGTATGGAACATTTCCTTCATCGGCATAAACATTTTGATAATAATTAACGGGCGGACTTGGTACTGTATTTGGAATAGTTAAAAGCGAATTGACACTTGAATTTAGTCCGGCTTGTACTAGTCCATTTACCTCTGAAAATTTAAAGCCAAATTGTGTTCTTCGCAACAAATGCAATACCGAAGCGGTGTTCCAAGCACCAGTATAAGGCGTTAGACCACTCGTGATATTTCCTATTCTATTAACTTCAGCGCTTGCACTAATGGGTTCATACCTTCTTAAGCCATAGTTTCTTCTTTTGTATCTTTCAAAAAGAGGATCGCGAGTTTCTTCTCTTCTTAAAAATACTTTTCTAAATAAGTTTCTACGAGAATATTTTTTTTCCATATCCTATGCTTAAGACGTTTGTTATTAGACAATTAAAACAATAAAAAGTTTAAAATTTCGATAAAAGTACAAAGAAATTATTTAAAAATAAAAACCCTGCAAAAACTTTATTTGCAGGGTTTCATATTGTCACATTGCCAAATCGGCACATTGAAAATTACTTCGTTTTCTTGACATATTGCGTTAAAATGTAAATGTTTTGGTTTTCAACTCTACCTTCAATCAGGTTGGCGTCGTCCCAAACGAGTTTAATGTTGTGCACGGCAGCTCCACGTTTTGCAGTAAAGGTTGCGCCTTTTACATCTAAATCTTTAATCAACACCACCGAGTCGCCATCTAATAAGGTTACACCGTTGCTGTCTTTATGTACCAATTTGTTTTCGTCTTCTTCTTCGCCTTCACCCGTTGCTTTTGCCCATTCTAACGCTTCTTCATCCAGATACATCATGTCTAACAAATCGGTGTTTTTTAAACGGGCTAGCATGCGCCAAGATACAATTTGAACTGGTAAATGTTCGCTCCACATACTTTCCGATAAGCCTCTCCAGTCTTTTTCGTCGGTAGTTTCTGGGTTTTCAATTTGGTCTTTTAAATGTTTTGCCATTAACACACTATTTTCAACCGTTCTTTCATTGGTTGGCGGCAATACATACACCACTAAATCGTGTTCTGCACCACTAATTTCACAAACTGAACCACTTCGGTCTTTTAATTTTCTTTCTATTACACTCATTTTGAATGGATTTTACTTTATACAATAATTTGAAGCAAAGGTATCAATTGAAATAGGATGGCATAAAAAAAAGGAATTAATTTCTTCCTTTTTCATTTGGGTATAAATCTGGTAAGTTATCGCTTTGCCAAAATTCTTTAGTAGCTACATCAATTATACTTAGTTTTCCTTTAAAAGCAGCACCAGTATCTACATTCCAAACGCAAGCTTTATTTATTGGAATTGTTTCGTCAATTTTAGTAACTGGCGTATGACCAATGTAAATTTCTTTATACATTTTTAATCGATTTGGATAGGTAAGAGCGTCTTTTGAAAGTTGCTTATCCAATGCTAAGGCGGTTTCCCATAAAGATCTATCCCAATAAAATAAAGGAGTAAAAAACTCATGCGTAACTCCTCTAACATTAGTAAAACCAGCATGAATAAATAATCGATTTTCGTCGTCTAAGTGATAATCTTGTAGCGACAGCAAAAATTGAATGTGTTTTTCTTTAGTAGAATTTTCAATGTTTTGGTACGACAAAGCAGAAGCTTCGCCACCATGATTAAACCACATTCTCTCATTAAACCCTTCGTTATCCTTTCGTAACCATTTTAGCAATAAATCATCATGATTTCCTCTGATGAATATACAGTTTTGTTTTTCCTTCAGGGCGATTAAAAAATCTAAAACCGCAGGAGATTCACTCCAACCATCAACAAAATCTCCTAAAAAAATCAAGGTGTCATTTTTTGAAACTTTCGCTCTTTCCAAAACTTGAAATAGCGCTTTTAGTCCGCCATGAATATCGCCAATCACAAATGTTTTTGGAATCATTTTATATTGTATTTCATTTTTCTTAGAATTCGCATTACTTCTTTAAAGGACAAATATACAATTGGATTTTCAAAATGTTTCAAATGAATTTTGGCATCAATTAGTTTTTGTTTGGCGTCATCAAAACCATTTAAATAACAAATCATTAATGTGTGCGGAACATTCACTAAGTCTATTTTTTCATTAGGTTGTAATTGAATTCCTTTTTGAAGTTTGGTTAAAATAGCATTATTTGTATTGTAAATATGGTGCAATATTTTTTTGTTGTATTGCGGAGGTTCAAACAACAGTTGTGTTTCTATTTTGTAATAACCATTATCAAAAAATCGAATTGTTACTTTTTCTAACGGATAAAAACTCGTTTTATCATTTAGTCCCAAGCAAACATACTCTGTAATTGAAAAAGTGTCTTCATCAAAAGTAATACTTATCTCGTCTAGAGCCGAATAAAACAGTTTAACTTGTTCGTTTATCAATTCAATATCAACGCGTGAATAGTACACCTCATTGTGGACTATTTTCTTATTTCCTGCCCAACATACCACAAAAAGTTCTTTAAAAACCTTGTAATTAGCAGATAGATCTTTATGGCGAAGAGAAATAAAGTCTATAACACTTTCTAAGGTATACGAAATACTGTTTCTCGAGTTGTTTTCTAGACTAATTACGGTTTCAATATTTTGTTTTGAATAGGGTATTTTTTCGGTTGTTGGAGTGGTATTGCTGCCCACTCTCAAAAACATGCTGTTGACAGTTATAGTATGAATTCCTTTTTTAAAATAAGAAGATTTTGATTTGGGCTTAATGGTTACCAAACCCACAACTTTTTCTTTTGTTAAATTAG
>NZ_JBIIWV010000079.1:0-9781 GCF_044338735.1 Flavobacterium sp.
TAAATTATTAATCTAAACACCAACATGTTATGCCAAGTGGTAAAAAAAGGAAAAGACATAAGGTAGCAACTCACAAACGTAAAAAAAGAGCGAGAGCAAACCGTCATAAAAAGAAAAAGTAGTATTGAACTACTTTTTCTTTTTTAAAAAAAGTTCATTGAAATTAGTCAACTCAACATTGGCTATCGGGAAAAATCCTGTAAAATTATTATTTAATCCATCTGTGAAAATGTTAGATGATGGATGTTAGATGATGGATGAATTAAAAACACCAAACATCAAAACACCCAAAATCCAGCACAAACAGATAAAAATGTACAGCATGAACAAAGAATTAATTATTCGATCGGGTTCAGACGCCGTAGATTTTGCCTTATTAAAAGATGGAAAACTAATTGAATTACATAAAGAAGAAGAAAAACAAAGCAATTTTGCAGTTGGAGATATTTTTATCGCCAAAATTCGCAAACCGGTTGCTGGCTTAAATGCTGCATTTGTTAACTTAGGTTATGAAAAAGATGCTTTTTTGCATTATCATGATTTAGGTCCAAACCTTCCCTCTTTAATAAAATTCATCAAACTTGTAAGCGCAGGTAAATTAAAAGATTATTCACTCAAAAATTTTTCTTTTGAAGCTGAAATCAACAAAGACGGATCTATTATGGATATTTTAAGTCCGAATCAGTCGATTTTAGTTCAAGTGGTTAAAGAACCTATTTCAACTAAAGGTCCCAGAATTAGTTCTGAGATTTCACTAGCTGGAAGATATGTCGTTTTAGTGCCGTTTTCAAATCGTGTTTCTGTTTCTCAAAAAATAGAATCAAAAGAAGAAAAAGATCGACTAAAAAGACTGGTTTTATCCATTAAACCAAAAGGATTCGGTGTTATTGTGAGAACAGTAGCCGAAGGCAAAAAAGTAGCCGAACTTGATAAAGATCTACAAACCCTTTTAGAAAGATGGATGTCGATGAGTCGTCGTTTACAGACAGCCAATCATCCATCAAAAGTATTAGGTGAATTAAACAAAGCTTCTTCTATATTAAGAGATGTATTTAACGATACTTTTTCTTGTATTCATGTAGATGACGAAGATTTGTATTTAGAAACGAAGGACTATTTGCAAGAAATAGCTCCGGATAAAGTGTCTATCGTAAAACACTATCAGTCAAAAGATCTGCCTCTATTTGAGAAATATCATATTGAACGACAAATAAAAACGTCTTTTGGAAAAACAGTCTCCATGAGCAAAGGTGCTTATTTAATTATTGAACACACTGAAGCCTTACACGTCATTGACGTAAACAGCGGAAACCGTTCAAACAAAGCAACTAGCCAAGAAGGTACTGCACTTGAAGTTAACATGATTGCAGCAGCAGAAATTGCTCGCCAATTGAGACTTAGAGACATGGGCGGAATAATTGTGGTGGATTTCATTGATATGCAAAATCCAGATAACCGCAGAGAACTTTATGATTTCTTAAGAGAAGAAATGAGTGACGATAAGGCCAAGCATAAAATCTTGCCTCCTAGCAAATTTGGATTAATTCAAATAACTAGACAAAGAGTTAGACCAGAAGTAAATATTAAAACAAGAGAAGAAGACCCAAACAATGAACATGGGGAAATCGAAGCTCCTATTTTAATTATTGATAAAATATCGGCTGACCTTGAACGCATTATTAAAGACCATAAAAAAATTGTACTAAACATACATCCATTTGTGGCAGCATACCTTACTAAAGGTTTTCCATCCTTACGTTCAAAATGGTTTTTTGAACATAAGAAATGGGTGAAAATTATACCTCGTGACGCTTACACGTATCTAGAATATCACTTCCTTGATAAAGAAGGAACTGAAATTATAGTAAAATAAACCGGGATGTATCCTGTAAAAAAAAACCGCTACTCGAAAGATTAGCGGTTTTTTTATACCTGAAGTCCACTGGACTTCCTCCTCTTAATATCAAATCTCGTGACGCTTACACGTATCTAGAATATCACTTCCTTGATAAAGAAGGAACTGAAATTATAGTAAAATAAACCGGGATGTATCCTGTAAAAAAAAACCGCTACTCGAAAGATTAGCGGTTTTTTTGTGTTTTAAAATTAGAATATTATTCCAACTCATATTCCAATCGCACTGTAATTCGTGCCGTTTTATTTTTACTATAAGTGTCATTGTTTCCGCCGTAGCTGTCTTCTTCAGTAGAGCCTTGACCGGTAATTTGAAACACACCCATACTTGCCGATTTTAATTTTCCTAAATCACCTTCTGCTGTTTTTACTATTTTTTGTGCGCGTTCACTAGCATCTTTTGAAGCATTTTGAATTAAACTATGTTTTAAACTTGGTAAATCAGAATAGGTGTATTGAATAGAATTAGAAGATAATTCAATTCCCGAATTAATTAATTCAGATGTTTTACTAGACACTTCTTCAATTCGTTTCATTAATTCCAGGTTCTTTTTAGCCGAAAAAGAAATGGTCTGTGTGGCTTCATAACCATCAAAAACTTGTTCGTATTTCGTTTGATAAGCGCCATCCGAACTTTCTGTTCTTATTTCTCTAAAACGCTTATTAAATTGAACGGCTCCAAAGGTAAACTCTTCTCTCTTGAACCCTTTGCTCAAAAAGAAATTCGATACGATTTTTTGATCAGAAATCATTTTGTTATACGCTTCTTTAATGTCAATACTTTTTGTTGTAAAACTTCCCGACCATAAAATTTCGTCAGAAACAAAATCTTTTGTTCCTAAACCGATGACCGAAATAGTGTCTAAATTTTCATTACGATTTTTAAATGCAGTTCCTAAGGCCACTGCCGAAATAATTACTGAAACCCCAATAACTAAGGTTGATTTTAATTTGTTTTCCATAAATAAGGGAATTAGTTTGTTTTAAAAAAATATAGTATCAAAAGGTATACCAAGTTTTTAAAAAAAAAATTATCGTTTATTTTTAAAAAAAGCCTTCATTAAATCGCCACATTCTTTTTCTAAAACTCCTGAAACGACTTGTGTTTTAGGATGTAATTGTGTTCCCATTTTTTGATAACCCCTATTTTCATCGGAAGCCCCAAAAACGATTTTGGAAATTTGAGACCAATACAAAGCTCCAGCACACATTTGGCAGGGTTCTAAAGTAACATATAAAGTACACTCTTTTAAATATTTTCCACCTATGAAGTTGGCAGCGCTGGTTATGGCTTGCATTTCGGCGTGAGCGGTAACATCGTGAAGTAATTCGGTTAAATTATGGGTGCGAGCAATTACTTTATTATCAATTACAATAACAGCACCTACAGGAATTTCACCCTTTACAAAAGCAATTTCAGCTTCTTGCAAGGCTTTCTTCATAAAAAATTCGTCAGTAAAAATATCGTTCATAATACAAAAATACGATAACCAATTCTTACTTTTGTACAGATATGAAAAATTTGCTTTCAAAAATTTATGACCCTACCGATTTAAGGAAACTTCCTGAAAATCAACTACCTCTATTAGCTAAAGAATTGAGAGACTTTATTATTGATATGGTTTCCAAGAAAGAAGGGCATTTAGGAGCGAGTTTGGGCGTTGTAGAATTAACCATTGCGTTGCATTATGTTTTCAATACTCCCGAAGATTTATTAGTTTGGGATGTGGGCCATCAAGCATACGGACATAAAATTTTAACCGAAAGACGTGCAGTTTTTCATACCAACAGAACATTAAACGGAATTTCGGGTTTTCCAAAGCGAAGCGAAAGTGTTTATGATACTTTTGGCGTGGGACATTCTTCAACTTCGATTTCGGCGGCTTTAGGAATGGCATTAGCCTCTCAATTAAAAGGTGAAGTGGACAAACAACATATTGCGGTTATTGGTGATGCTTCCATTGCAAGCGGAATGGCTTTTGAAGGTTTAAATCATGCCGGAGTTACCGATGCTAATTTATTGGTAATTTTAAATGATAACGCCATTGGAATTGACCCAAGTATTGGTGCGTTAAAGAACTATTTAACCGCGGTAAAAGAAGGTAAAAACCCGAAACAAAACAACATCATAAAATCCTTGAATTTTGATTATTCGGGTCCGATTGACGGGCATGATTTACCCAAATTGATTTCGGAATTAGAGCGATTAAAATTGGTAAAAGGATCGAAATTTTTACATGTAATCACCACCAAAGGGAAAGGATTACAATTGGCCGAAGAAGATCAAGTAAAATATCATGCACCGGGAAAATTTGATGCCGAAACAGGGGAAATTCATCTAAAAGACGAATCAGATTTACCACCAAAATATCAAGATGTATTTGGACATACGTTAGTGGAACTAGCCAAACAAAATGAAAAAATAATTGGAATAACTCCGGCTATGCCAACAGGAAGTTCGATGAAATACATGATGGAAGCTTTTCCTAATCGTGCTTTTGATGTTGGAATTGCCGAGCAACACGCTGTTACATTAGCTGCAGGAATGGCGACACAAGGTATGGTTGTTTTTTGCAATATTTACTCTACTTTTTTACAACGCGCTTATGACCAAGTAATTCATGATGTAGCGTTGCAAAATTTACCCGTTATATTCTGTTTAGACCGAGCTGGTTTAGTGGGTGAAGATGGTTCAACGCATCATGGCGTTTTTGATATTGCTTATTTAAATTGTATTCCAAATTTGATTATTGCAGCTCCGAAAGATGAAATAGAATTACGCAATATTATGTTTACCGCTTCTGAAGGACTTAATCAGCCCATTGCAATCCGATATCCAAGAGGTAGAGGTGAAATCGTAAATTGGCAACAACCATTTGAAAAAATCGAAATTGGAATCGCAAAAAAACTTAGAAAAGGAACAAAAATTGCTGTTTTATCAACAGGAACTATTGGTAATAATGTAACCAAAGCATTAGCTTCAATTGAAAAAGAAGCGCTTTTTTCACATCATCATTTTCCTTTTATTAAGCCTTTAGACGAAGTCGCTATCAATGACATAATACAATCACATGAAATTCTCATAACTATTGAAGACGGTGTCATTAAAGGTGGATTTGGAGAACAAATAAATTCAATTATTGCTACAAAAAATTATACTATTTCAATATTAAATTTAGGTATTCCAGATACTTTTATTAAACATGGGACGGTTTTTGAGCAACAACATTTTTGTAAAATTGACGTTCATAGTTTAATTCATTTATTTAACACTTTTTCAGATGATTAAAAAGATTTGGAAACATTGATTTAGATTGGCAATTACAATTAGCAATGGTCGTGAATCAATATGTAAAAGCAAATATTGGTACTCATTTAATTTATGATGATGATATCAAATTCAAAGAAGAAATTGCCGGAACTCAGGTTATAAAAGGACCTAGAGTGCAATTAAAACAAATACTCGGAGTAGGAATTGAATATAATTTTTAATAAAAAAGCCGCTAATTATTTAGCGGCTTTTTTATTAAAACAATATGAATTATTGAAGAATTATTTTTTCTGAATAAGAAAGCTCCTCTCCTTTAACATTCAAGATATAAATCCCTTTTTGGAATCCTTGAAGATTGATGGAATTTACTTTCATATAATCTCCTGCATTTGAAAATACTTTTCTTCCATTAATATCATATACTTCAACCGTAATGTTTCCAGCATAATTATCAATAGCAATATTTACAATTCCATTTGAAGGGTTTGGATATACTTTTATTCCTTTATTTAAGACATTTTCGTTTGTTGATAATGGAGCAGCCGTAAATTGCCCTGAAAAAATACCTCTACCGTAAGTAGCAGCAAAAACTGTATTATCATTTCTTACATCTAAATCCACAACTTTAACATTACTCATTCCGTTATAGGACTGATTCCATGTAGGTGCTGTAGTATTGAAATTATTAGTATACCAAACTCCAAGTTCGGTTCCAACAATTACTTCATCAGCATTTAACGGATTTCTCAAGATACATTTTACTGGTAGGTCAGGTAAATTACCCTCTTTTGAAACCCATGTTGTACCGCCATTTGAAGAATACCAAATACTAACAACATTATAATTGTGCATAGTAACAAAAATTTCATTTTCAGTAGCCCCATATTCAACATCTGAAATACTCCCTACAAAACTAGGTCCAGTAATATCTGTCCAGGTTTGAGTAGTTAAGTTTGCAGTAGTAACTTTTAGTAATTTCCCTAATCGTGTACCAACTAACAAAGTTGTAGATGTTGTAGTGTATGGTGAAACAGCAAACGCAGTAGGTGAGGATGTTAATAATGTATTTGATAAAGAATTTCTTCCTACAGCTCCTGTTGAACCTGGTTTAAAATTAGAATATCTTCTAACCCTATAAGTGGTCCCATTTGAATAATCAGCATATACCATGTCTAAATTTGAATCCAATATCATCGGCGCAATAAAAGCTCCATTGTTTGAATTTGAATCTAGATCTAATGCTTTTACTGTAAATGGCGCAACCATTAACCTACAATTAATATTTTCATTATAAACATAATTAGAAATATAATATTTATCAGCACCTTGGTCAAACATAGTGTAAGCACCATCTCCACCTTGTGATTCATTACTGGAATTAATCCCTGATGATGCGTTTTCAAAATACTGAGTACCATTGTCTTGAGCACCTGCCGCAAAATAATCATTCCCTGTTAAACCACTTACTGGACTTGTTGGCGCAACACCAACACTGTAAAACTGAGTAACATTTAAACCATTATTTCTTGCCTCGGTTAAAGAGCCCGCATTATTTGAATAATAAACACCTCCGTCATTACCAAAAATCATTCTTGTTGAAGAACCGGGAGCAAAAGCCATTCCGTGTTGATCGGCATGAACTTCTTGAAAGCCAAAACCACCATACCAATGACTAAATTGACCCCATGAAGTTCCACCATCAGTTGATTTAAACAAATCTATACCACCGGTATACACTGTTTGATCGTTGTTAGGGTCTACCTCTAGCATTAAATCATAAAAAGCTTGACCTCTACAAAAATCATTTGGATCAATATTTGTATCTGCATCATCAGGTAGTGCTAAAGTTGTAGTTGAAGTAAACCCATTTGTAGTTTTATATAACCCAACTGCTGCCGCTGTTGAAAGTTCTGCTAAAACGTATACTTTGTTAGCGGTTGTACTTGAAACTGCAATTTGAGTTCTATCGCCATCTGGTACTGTATGGGCTAATGTAAAGTTTATTCCATCCGTTGAAGAGAAAATTTTTCCACCACCATCTCCATATACTACACTATTTGTTGTAGAAACCCATATTTTATTATCGGCAGCAATTGCAATATCATTTGGACAATGTCTATACCCGTTTGCTGTTAAAGGTAATACTACTTCTGTCCAATTAGATCCACCATTTACCGATTTAAATAATCCATAACCTGGTCCCCCTAAGTAAGTTGCAGCATTTGCAGCTCCATAAAAAGAATCCCCAGCGGCTACATAAATTTCAGGTACTCCACCATTATTTCGTACCTTAATATCATTAATATGCTGTTTACCTGGTACTAAATTACCTGTAAAAGCTCCTGGAACAACTGGATTTAAAGTTCCACTTAAACCTGCCGTTACTGCAGCTTCTAGGGTATTGCCATCTTGTTCAGAAATCATAATTGAAGGAATAGTTATAGTCGGATCGTCACCGCCTAATCCAGTTATAGGTCTATTATCATTCATCATTATTACACCTACAGCCCCTGCATCTTGAGCCGCTTTTACTTTAATCACAAAAGTACACAACCCTCTTCTGATTAAAGCAATTTTTCCACTCAATGCTGATGCATTGGTAATTGTTTCACAACCATCAGTTATTGGCGCAGTATCATCAATAACTAATACAATATTTGCAGTAATTGGAGTTGTAACAGGTGTTCCAAATGCAGTTGTAGGTATACAATCATAATTTCCTGCAACACCTGCCGGGCTGTTAATTGTTAAACTTGCAGCGGTTTGAAAAGTAGTAGCTCCTGTAATTCCCCCATAAATCTTGGTCCAAGTTGTCCCACCATTGGTAGATTTCCAAACACCATCGCCATTAACATCTCCTCCAACATAAGACTCACCTGTACCTGCATAAAAAACATTGCTATTAGTTGGATCCACTGTAATTACAGAAACTGCTAAATTTTCAGGAATATTGACTCTTGTCCATGTTGAAGCAGCGCTGGTAATATCGGTGTTTTTCCATAAACCACCACTCACTCCACCAGCAAAAACAGTTTTAAAAGTTGGATCATTTGGATCAAACATTACTGCTCTTACGCGACCTCCTACATTATTTGGCCCTCTTTCAACCCAATTATTATCTGTACCATCTCCTGGAGTTCTTCCAGAAGCTAGTGCTTGTTGTCTTTTAACAATTAATTCATTTCTAACGAGATCAAGATTTTCTGGATTAGGTCTTCCAGTTTCAGGATTCATAGATAATTCCCATTCTTGTTCGTAGAACTTATTTGGCGGAATACCCATTGCTTTTCGTTCCTTCTTATTTAAAGCCATTACCTTTTTAAAAGGTGAGTTGTTTAAAAAAGTTTCATGTTTTTTTCTGATTAAATCAATCTTAGAAAGCTCTTTATTATTAGCTACTACAATAGCACTAGTTTTTTTTGATTTTTCAGACAAAACAGATTTGCTTGAAGTTGTTGGCTTCGCATTATGATCGATTTGAATTGTTGATTTAACTTGGTTTACAACGGTTTTTTGATTGTCAGAAGCAGTACTTTTTTCAGACTGTTTATCAGTACAACTTATTCCAAGAAGTACCACTGAACTTAAGATTAATAGTATTTGTTTTTTCATGATTAATTTAGGGCTTTATGTATTTAATTCTCGCAAAATTAGCATTTTAATGCAATTTTCAAAATATTATTTTATAATTTAAGAACTTTAACTTTTGTTTGCTTGAATGGTTTTATATAATTCAACGGCTTTCCCGTCAGTTAATAGTGAAACGAAATGGCAAATATGCAACAATCTGTCATATAGATTTTCTTTTTGAAATTGAAATCGTTCGGGTAACAATTTCAACAATAATTCATCGTAATTTGAAGCCGTTCCATTTTCTTTTTTATTGGTTGCGGTACAAAAACAATCTAACAGCGTATTAATTACTTTATACCCCATTACCTCTTTATGAATAACTTCTTTGCTTTGATAGACATTTCTGACACTAATTTGAATAATATCATTCATTTGGGCTTTATACTGACTTTTATCCATCAATGAAAATGGAAATTCGCCCGCTAAAATAGCTTTTTCATTTTCCATAAAAACAGTAACTGCATCACTTATAAGACTTCCAATGGCTAAAGCTCTCAAGTAACTGATTCGATCTTCTTTTGTGGTTAATTCATTATATTTTTTAGTATCGATGCCGGTTTTAACCAATTTAATTAAGTATTCTAATGCATATTCTTCTGGAATTAATCCCAAATTAATACCGTCTTCAAAATCGATAATCGTATAGCAAATATCATCGGCAGCTTCTACTAAATAAGCCAATGGATGTCGTTCAAAACCAATATCTTTACCCGATTTATTTGTAATAAGCCCTAATTCTTGTGCAACGTCCTGAAAAAACTCCACATCAGACTGAAAAAAACCATATTTTTTATCACAAATTTTTGATGTCGGTTTTTTGGGTAAACTTTCTTTAGGGTATTTCATAAAAGCGCCTAAGGTAGCATAAGAAATACGTAAAGCGCCTTCAATTCCTTCACGCGTGGATGTCATAACTGAAAAACCATTTGCATTTCCTTCAAAATCAATTAAATCTTGCCATTG
>NZ_JBIIWV010000230.1:0-2776 GCF_044338735.1 Flavobacterium sp.
GTACTAATACTGTTAATCAACAATTCAACATTAATCCTTGGAATGCTTTCTTTAATACAGCAAGTGACAACCAAAAAATTGATTATGATTACAGTGAAACAATTTCCTACGGAGGAGTTTTCGGTCAATTAGAATATTCTAAAAACAATTTATCTGCATTTTTCCAAGGTTCGGTTTCAAACCAAACGCACCAAAGATTTGATTACTACGATTACCAAACAGCAAATCAAGATTCTGAAAAAGTAAATAATATTGGATATAATATTAAATCGGGTGGTAGTTATGTAATTGCAGATCAACATTCAGTATATGTAAATGCTGGATATTATTCTCGTCAACCTTACCATGATAATATTTACTTAAATTTTACTAATCAAGTAAATCCATTAACAGAAAACGAAAAAGTTTTAGGTTTAGAAGCTGGTTATACATTCAAATCAAAAATCTTTTCGGCTAGTGTAAATGCATACAGAACAACATGGGAAGACAGAGTTGTTACTACATCTACAGTACAAGCTTCAAATGGAACAATTGGAACTACTCCAGTTTTGGCAGGAGATGTGATTTTTACTTCAAATCAAGGAGTTAAACAAGTACATACTGGTTTAGAATTGGATTTTGTTTTAAAACCAACATCAAATGTGGATGTTAAAGGTTTTGCTTCTTTTGGAAACTGGGAATATAACGGAAATGCAGTTAGTACAAAATATGATGAAAATTTAAATCCATTATTAGTAACTGAAACTGATATTGATGGAGGAAAAGTAGGTGATGCAGCACAAACAACCTGGGGATTAGGCGCTAAATATGAATTTATTAAAAACTTTTCAATCGATGCAGATTGGAGAAACTATGATAATTTATTTGCAAATGTTGTAGCAAAAGAAAATCTTGAATTACCAAGCTATGATGTTATTGATGCCGGAATTTCTTACAAAATGTTAGTTGGAAAAGACAAAGAAAATTCTGTGAATTTTAGATTTAACATGAATAATGTTTTTGATGAGGTTTATTTATCTGAATTAACGTCTAATATTAAAACTGACGCATTCATTAGTGGAACTTCAGGACCAACTTATCAGTCTGCTGGTAGAGTTTATAAAGGAATTGCAGATGGTAACCAAGGTTTCTTCGGTTTAGGAAGAACTTGGAACTTCACAATCCGTTATAACTTCTAATTTAATAATATACAATTTAAACCTCTCACTCATTTTTTTGAGTGAGGGGTTTTTTTATTTATTATATTTGTAATTCACAATAAAATAATAAACTATGTACAGCACTATTCTTTCCCTTCACTCTACACTAGCTTATGCAGCATTAGGAGTATTGTTATTAGCGGTAATCAATGCCATTTTAGGAGTAACCTCAAAAAGTTTATTTAAACCAAAAGACCGAAGTATTTCGTTAGTTGCTTTAATTATTTGTCATGTGCAATTAGTAGTAGGTTTACTACTGTATATTGTTTCAGATAAATTTGAACAATGGTCCTTATTAGGCATGAAAATAATGAAAAACAGTGAATTAAGACAACTTCTTGTAGAACATCCTGTAACCAATATTATTGCAATCGTTTTGATTACTATTGGTTGGTCAAAACACAAAAGAGAAGAAAGCAATAACGGGAAGTTTAAAAAAATTGCATTATTTTACTTGTTAGGATTAGTGCTTTTATTAGCAATGATTCCTTACAAACAATGGTTAGGATAAGCAACTTTCAAAACACCCATAAATGAAACAATTACGTTATATAATCCCTTTAATCGTTCTCATTATAGCTATTAGTAGTTTCTCTGATTCAAGTAACAATTTGGTCAGAGAAACCGCTATTGTTGATAGTATTAAAAAACAGGATTCACTCGCTATTGTTTTAGCAAAAAAACAGGATTCATTATCAAGAATCAAGTTGACACCCTATAAAAAAAATGTAGAAGCTTCTCATTATGCCGATAAATTCAATGGAAGAAGAACGGCAAGTGGCGCTCGTTTCCACAACAATAATTATACGGCTGCTCACAAAAAACTTAAGTTTGGTACTAAAGTGAAAGTAACCAATACCGCAAATGGTAAAAGTGTTGTGGTTACAATTACAGATCGTGGCCCATTTACAAAACAAAGAGAAATTGATATGGCTAAAAGACCATTTTTAGATATTTCTCACAACCGCGGAAGAGCACCTTTGCGCGTGAATCTTGAAATTATTGAGTAGTTTATTTCCAATTTTTATAAGAAGATACACTAAGCGAAGCATTATAATAGCGATCATCACCGGTTACTTCTTCTCCTAGCCAATTCGGTTTTTCAAACGACTCGTTTTCGTCATTTAGCTCAATTTCTGCAATAATTAATCCTTTATTGTCGCCTTCAAAAACATCTACTTCATACAGGTGTTTTCCAGAAGGGATTTCATAACGAACTTTATCAATCACGCCATCTTCGCACAACAGTAATAATTGTTCTGCTTCAGTAATTTTAATTTCTTTTTCCCATTCAAAACGTGTAGTTCCCGTTTCGTTTCCTTTTCCTTTAATGGTAATAAATCCTTGCGTTTCCTTAATGCGAATACGAACTGTTCGTTCCGGATTTGAATTGAGATACCCTTGTACTATTCGATTCGACCGTATACTTTCGGATAGAAATTCAGTAGTTGTGACTAAAAATTTGCGTTCGATTTCGTTCATGATGTCGTTTTAAATCTAAAAAGAAATTGAATTTAGTATTCTTATCAAATATACTATAAATTTGTAATATGCTTACTCAAAATACGTTTCGGAAA
>NZ_JBIIWV010000080.1:0-9749 GCF_044338735.1 Flavobacterium sp.
TTCGGAAGAATTAATACAAAAAGCAACCGAAACCATTACCAAAGATAGAACTTCGATTGTGATTGCACACCGTTTAGCAACCATTGTTAATGCTAGTAAAATTATTGTCATGGACAAAGGCCAAATTGTGGAACAAGGCACGCATCAAGAATTATTAGCCTATCCGGAAGGCTTTTATCGAAAACTATACGATTCTCAATTTGCTGTGGAAGTTTAGTAGTTTTTTTAGTCGCAGTATTCAGTCTCAGTCGCAGTTTATCACGCCGTTAAGCATCTTTTGAGTTAATTCTCGCAAAGACGCTAAGCCGCAAAATGTTGCCTCGACATTAAAACACGTATAACTCGGATTCAACTTTTGTGTTCCTTGTGCTTTCCTTGTGTTCTTTGTGGTTAAAATAATCGCAGATTCCCTTTGCGTTTCTTTGCGTAAAACTTTGCGAACTTTGCGTTACAACATAAAAAATAATTCCTTAAATTCGCATCTTATAAATAAACTGAAAAATTTTATACTAATGAAATACGATATAATTGTTTTAGGAAGTGGTCCTGGTGGTTATGTAACTGCTATTAGAGCATCGCAATTAGGCTTCAAGGTAGCTGTAATTGAAAAAGAAAAATTGGGTGGCATTTGTTTGAATTGGGGTTGTATCCCAACGAAAGCTTTATTAAAATCAGCTCAAGTTTTTGATTACCTAAAACATGCTTCAGATTATGGATTAACCGTTAAAGACTTTGATAAAGATTTCAACGCGGTAGTAAAACGTTCTCGTGATGTTGCCGATGGAATGAGTAAAGGCGTTCAGTTTTTAATGAAGAAAAATAAAATTGATATTATTGATGGTTTTGGTAAAATAAAACCAGGAAAAAAAATAGACGTAACCGCAGCCGACGGTAAAGTAACCGAATATTCAGCAGATCATATTATCATTGCTACAGGAGCACGTTCTCGCGAATTGCCTAACTTGCCTCAAGATGGTAAAAAAGTAATTGGTTACCGCCTAGCAATGACCTTAACAGAACAACCAAAGAAAATGATTGTGGTAGGTTCGGGAGCTATTGGAGTTGAATTTGCACATTTTTATAATGCCATGGGAACAGAAGTTACAATAGTAGAATTCATGCCGAACATTGTTCCGGTAGAAGATGAAGACATCTCAAAACAAATGGAACGCTCTATGAAAAAAGCGGGTGTTACCATTATGACCAATGCCTCTGTGGAAAGAATTGATACTTCTGGAAAAGGTGTTAAAGCCTTCGTTAAAACCGCAAAAGGGGAAGAAGTTTTAGAAGCCGATATCTTATTATCAGCAGTGGGAATTAAAACCAACATTGAAAACATCGGATTAGAAGAAACCGGAATTGCTACCGATAGAGATAAAATTTTAGTAAATGCCTATTACCAAACAAACGTTCCTGGTTATTACGCTATTGGTGATGTAACACCAGGACAAGCGTTAGCACATGTAGCTTCGGCAGAAGGAATTTTATGTGTTGAAAAAATTGCCGGTTTACATGTTGAAGCATTAGACTATGGAAATATCCCTGGTTGTACTTATGCAACTCCAGAAATTGCATCGGTGGGTATGACTGAAAAACAAGCGAAAGAAAAAGGATACGAATTAAAGATTGGTAAATTCCCATTCTCAGCTTCTGGAAAAGCAACTGCTGCAGGAACTACTGACGGGTTTGTAAAAGTAATTTTTGATGCAAAATACGGAGAATGGTTAGGTTGTCACATGATTGGTGCTGGCGTTACCGATATGATTGCTGAAGCAGTTATAGCGCGTAAATTAGAAACTACTGGACACGAAATATTAAAAACAGTTCATCCGCACCCAACGATGAGTGAAGCGGTTATGGAAGCCGTTGCTGATGCATATGGTGAAGTGATTCACTTATAGTCTTTAGAATAAAGAAAATAGATTTTAGAAAATAGAATATATCCGATTTGCAATTGCAGATCGGATTTTTTTATACTATTTATTTTTCACCAACTTCAAAACCAATTCAAATTGTTCGGTTTTGCTCATTGCTGAATTGTCAATTTCAATAGCATCTGCTGCTTTTACCAGTGGCGAATCCTCTCTGTGCGAATCAATATAGTCGCGCTCTTCAACGTTTTGCAACACCTCATCAAAAGTAATAGATTGTCCTTTTGTTACCAATTCATCGTATCTACGTTGTGCTCTAGTAGCGGCACTTGCTGTCATGAATAATTTCAATTCGGCTTCCGGAAAAACGACGGTTCCTATATCTCTTCCATCCATTACAATGCCTTTGTCTTTGCCCATTTCTTGTTGTTGTTCTACTAATTTGGCTCGCACTTCTGAGATTTCAGCAACTTTGCTCACCATTCGGGAAACTTCGATGGTTCTAATTTGGTTTTCTACTTTTTCGTTGTTCAAATACATTTCAGCAAATCCTAACGTTGGATTGAATTGAAAGCGTAAATTGATATTTGGTAATTCAGCTATCAAACCAGCCTTATCTATATGCGTTTCGGAAACCAAATTGTGTTGCATGGCATAATAAGCTACCGCCCGATACATGGCTCCTGTATCTACATAAACGTAACCTAATGCTGCTGCCAATTGCTTTGCTAAGGTACTTTTTCCGGTTGACGAAAAACCGTCGATTGCAATGGTAATTTTTTTCATATGTTCTGCCACGAAGACGCTAAGTATTATATTATAAATTTACAACTTTTTTAAACATATAAGTGATATAAGCTATTTACTAATCTCTTTTCACTCTTTTCTAATTCAAATCAATCATCACACCAAACAAACTAGAATTGGCAGCCACGGTATATCGAGAATAGGAATAATCTAGTTTTACTTTCCCAAATCGAATTCCGAAACCTAACGAAATACCCGAAAAGTGACGTTGTTCAATAATACTCAATTCTGCACTTCTTCTGAAATTATAACCTAACCGAATGTTAAATCCTTTCTCTGGAAATAATTCGGCACCCAAAATAACATGCCGAAGTGCGTTATTAAAAAACGAAACTTTCTCTTCATTTACTGTTCCGTCTAATCCTGTTTCTGCTCTATTTGGATTGGAAAATGCAATATTCCATTGCTGTAAATTCTCAATCGTCAGGTGCCATCGAATCGGTACATTTTCTAACAACTGCGAAACACCAGCATCAATTGAAAGCGGAAGTTTTTCACGTGTTTCGGCATAAGGCGTAATTTGTGCGCCTAAGTTACGAATCGCTAATCCATAATTGATATCGTTTTTAGTATCAACATACAAAAGTCCTAAATCTACTGCTGCGCCCCAAGAATTGTAAGTTTCTAAAGTAGACGAAATCAATTTGGCGTTGGCTCCCACATATACCTCAGTCCAAGGAATATTGTAAGCATAGCCCATAGACAAAGCGGCTTCACTCCCTGTAAAATCATTGGTAAGATTTCCTAGTTCATCTCTTCCTTCAAAAGTACCATAATTGATATAACTGATGCCGGCGTGAAATGTTTGGACGTGCTGATCATACGTATAGGCATAAGCAGCAGTTCCATAGGTTACTTCACCGTAATAATTGCCATAATTTGTTGATAAGCGATTGCTCATTTTTTCATTAATCGTTGCCGGATTATAAAACGCCTGATTGACATCATAATCTACAACGGTTACTGTTTTTCCGCCCAAAGCTGCTTGACGAGGCGATTGTGCTAAATTTAAAAACTGATACACATACTTACCTCCTATTTGACTATAGCTACAAGTCGAAAGGAATCCTAAGAAAAATAATATCGTTTTTAATTGCATTTTCTGTTGTTAACTTAATGATAACGCATTTGCGAAGATAAAATTATATTGATTAGGAAACAAAAAAAGAACCCTCAATACTTAATTGTTGAGAGTTCCTATTTTATTGACTTAACTTACTTTTTAGTAGATAATTCTTTTGCGTTTTTTACCTTCTGAGAAGTGATGGCAATGTCCAAAACTTCGCTCATTTTATCAACGTAATGAAAGGTTAAACCCTCAATATAATTGGGTTTAATTTCTTCGATATCACGTTTATTATCTTTACACAAGATGATTTCTTTTATATTGGCACGTTTTGCGGCTAAGATTTTTTCTTTAATTCCGCCTACTGGCAGCACTTTTCCACGAAGCGTAATTTCGCCCGTCATGGCAATGCTTTTCTTAATTCGATTTTGGGTAAAAGAAGATACCATTGAGGTTAACATAGCAATGCCAGCACTTGGTCCGTCTTTTGGAGTGGCTCCTTCTGGCACGTGAATGTGAATATTGTACTGATTTAATACTTCAGGATCAATGCCTAACAATTCAGCATTAGAACGAATATATTCTAAAGCGATAGTCACCGATTCTTTCATTACCGTACCCAAATTTCCAGTCATGGTCATGGTACCTTTTCCTTTGGAAATTAATGATTCTATGAATAAAATATCACCACCAACCGATGTCCAGGCTAAACCTGTAACCACACCCGCTACTTCATTATTTTCATATTTATCACGCTCCATACGAGGCGATTTTAATACGGCTAACAAATCTTCATCTGATACTTTTATATTATAAGTTTCGTCCATAGCAATTGATTTTGCTGCATGACGCACGACTTGAGCAATTTTTTTCTCTAAACCTCGAACACCCGATTCTCTAGTATATCCAACCGCAATTTTCTCCAATTGTTTTTTACCAATTTGCAAATCTTTTGCCGTTAAACCGTGTTCTTTTAATTGCTTTGGCAACAAATGATTTTTAGCTATTTCAATTTTTTCTTCAATAGTATAACCCGTCATTTCAATGATTTCCATACGATCGCGTAAGGCAGGTTGAATGGTAGACAAGGTATTTGAAGTAGCGATGAACATTACTTTAGATAAATCATAACCCAATTCTAAGAAATTATCATGAAATTCAATATTTTGTTCTGGATCTAGCACTTCTAACAAGGCCGAAGAAGGATCGCCATTATGACTCAACGATAATTTATCAATTTCATCCAAAACAAACACCGGATTTGATGTTTTAGCTTTCTTAATGTTTTGCAAAATACGCCCCGGCATTGCGCCAATATAGGTTTTACGATGACCACGAATTTCCGCTTCATCACGTAATCCACCCAATGACATACGAATATATTCTCTACCCAAAGCCTCGGCAACCGATTTTCCAATGGAAGTTTTTCCCACACCTGGAGGTCCGTATAAACACAGAATAGGCGATTTCATATCGTTTCGCAACTTTAAAACGGCTAAATGTTCGATGATGCGTTTCTTTACTTCTTCTAATCCATAATGGTCTCTATCGAGAATTTTCTGTGCACGTTTTAAATCGAAATTATCTTTCGTAAATTCATTCCAAGGTAATTCTAAAAATAGTTCAATATAGTTACGTTGAATACCAAAATCAGGCGAGTTTGGATTCGTACGCTGTAATTTAGACAATTCCTTTTCAAAATGTTTTGCCGTTTTATCATCCCATTTCTTAAGCAAACCTTTAGCGCGCATTTCTTCAATTTCGGCTTCATAAGAAACACCACCTAGTTCTTCCTGAATGGTTTTCATTTGTTGCTGCAAGAAATACTCGCGTTGTTGTTGGTCTAAATCGAAACGAACTTTAGATTGAATGTCATTTCGAACTTCTAATTTTTGAAGCTCTAAATTCATAAAACGAAGTGTTTCTAATGCTCTGTCTTTTAGATTTTTAATTGACAGCAATTGTTGTTTTTCATCAACTGAAAGATTCATGTTTGAAGACACAAAATTGATTAAAAACGGATTGCTTTCTATATTCTTAATTGCAAAAGTAGCTTCGGTAGGAATGCTTGGACTTTCCTTAATAATTTGAATTGCTAGCTCTTTAATCGACTCGATAATCGCTTTGAATTCAACATTTTTAGCATCAGGACGTTCCTCTGAAACTTCTTTAATGGTAGCTCTAAAATAAGGTTCTTCTTGCGTAAAAGCTTCAATTTCGAAACGTTTTTTTCCCTGAAGAATTACTGTAATATTACCATCGGGCATTTTTAACACCCGCATAATTCGGGCAACCGTACCAATGTGATGGATATCATTTGTCGTTGGCTCTTCTACATTTTCATCTTTTTGTGCTACTACTCCAATGATTTTACCTTTAGCATTGGCATCGTTGATTAATTTGATCGACTTATCTCTTCCGGCGGTAATAGGAATTACAACACCTGGGAACAAAACCATATTTCGTAACGGAAGAATTGCAATATCTGATGGTAACGCTTCATTATTCATTTCCTCCTCGTCTTCGGGAGTCATTAGTGGAATCAATTCCGAATCGGGATCCATTTCTTGAAGTGACAAATTGTCAAGTGCTAGTATTTTGTGATGTGGCATATTTATAAAAGGGTCTTTTTGTCAGTAAATAATTATAAAATTTTAAAAGAAAGCTATGGTTTTAAATTGTATTGTATTGAATATCAAATTAATAAAAAATAAAAACATAACCAATCTTACGAAGTTATTTCAAGATGTGTGCCATAAAAAATCCCGAACATAATTCGGGATAATTAAATTATTTTATGAATATTATTGGGTTCTAATAACTTCAAATGAACCTTCAGAAATTGCATATAAAGTTTGACTTCCTCCTTTTTTTATGGTTCCAGAAAAAGTTCCTATTACTTTTCCTGGATTAGTTGGATTAGTAGCTAAAGTATTTGTAGAAATTGAAGTTATACTAACATTCATAGTTCCTCCAAAAGAAGACATATAAGTATCGGCTGCGAAATTAGGATTATACTTTAAATAAGTAAATCCTTCAGTAGCAGGATTTGAAGCATTAAAAGTAAAGTTACCCGTTGAAGCGTTGGGAAACTGAATAATAATTGCTAATACTGGTGAAGAATTTTCTAATAATGATAAATTCAACATCCCTTTATTGTTAATTACAGTATAATTTCCTCCACCTGTCCCACCATCTTGAAGATTTCCTGACCATTCATACAAAACCCCATCTAATTTGAAACTCCATTTATAAATACCAGAAGAACTACCATTGTTAGCGCTTGGATCAATAGCAGGATCTATGGGCTCGTTACTGCAGGAATTTAAAACAAAAGAAATTGCAGTTAAAAAAAAGAATGCGATGGGTTTAAGTGATTTCATAAATTAATAGATTAAGTTTTCAAATATAAAACTAAATTTTATTTTTTGGCACTCTAAAGAGTAAAAGTAATCCTACAATGAAAAATAAAATTAAAAATAAAATAGCGTTTTGAATACGACCCGTAATGTCAGCAATATATCCATACGTTAACATCCCTATAACGATGCCTATTTTTTCGGCAACGTCATAAAAACTAAAAAAAGAGGTAGTGTCTTTTGTATCTGTTGGAATCAACTTAGAATAAGTAGAGCGCGATAACGACTGAATCCCTCCCATAACTAATCCTACACAAAATGCAGCTATGTAAAAATCATTGGGTGTAATTACAAAATAGGCATACGTACATATGCAAATCCACAAAAAATTTAACACTATTAAAATCTTTATGTTTCCATGTTTTGAAACTAATTTTGAAGTAACCCAGGCACCAAAGACAGCTACTAATTGAATGACTAAAATACTTACGATTAAGCCAATTGTTCGCTTAGTATCACTTCCCCAATTTACTTCTTTTTCTCCAAAATAGGCCGCAACGATCATTATAGTTTGAACGGCCATACTGTAAACGAAAAAAGCACCTAAATAACGTCTAAGCGCTACGATATGTTTGATTTGTTGCCAAACTTTATTTAATTCTTTAAAGCCATTAAAGATAATATTAAAGTGTAATTTCTTGTCGTTTCTGTTATTTGGTAAATAATAGTAAGTATATTGACTAAAGCCAATCCACCAAATTCCTACTAATACAAAAGAATAGCGCATCATTTGAATGGCTTTACTTTCATCAACCAAAAGAACCATCGCTAAACAAATAAGCAGCAAAATAACGCTTCCTATATAGCCTAAACTAAACCCTTTTGCACTGATACGGTCTTGTTCTTCTTTAGGTGCAATATCTGGTAAATACGAATTATAAAAGACTAAACTTCCCCAAAAACCTATTAATGCCAGTAAATAAATTAACAGACTTACAACTATATGTTCTAATGAAAAAAAGTACAAACTCATGCAGGAAATTGAACCGAGGTAACAAAAAAACTTTAGGAAGAATTTTTTATTTCCTAAATAATCGGCTATACCAGAAAGAAGTGGTGAAATAACTGCTATAATTAAAAATCCAATAGCGGTAACATAAGGAATTAGAGCATCACTTTGAATTGTGAATCCAGCAAGTTGAATTTCTTCTATTCCTTTTTGTCTGAATAAAGCACCATAATAAATAGGAAAAATGGTTGAAGCAATTACTAAAGTATACACCGAATTTGCCCAATCGTAAAAAGCCCAAGCATGCATTAATTTGGGAGTTCCCTTTTCTAAATTTTTCATATATTAAAAAATTCCAGCGTGTTAAGTTGGGATTCAAATATAGCATTTTATTTAGTTATTTAAAAGTCACACCGAATTTTGCAGCTTCGGCTTTAGCCTGAGGTATTAAGACTGTTAATTCTTTTATACGCGTTTCGTTACTTGGGTGCGTACTAAAAAATTCGGAAGGTGTTTTTCCTTTCGAAAGTTCAGACATGCGTTCCCAAACTTTTACTGCATTAATTGGGTCATAACCTGCAATAGCCATTAGCGTTAATCCAATCATGTCGGCTTCACTCTCGTGACTTCTACTAAATGGCAATACTCCTAACACTTGCGAACCTGCACCATAAGCTTGCATGGCTTCGTTTTGGTATTTTGGAGTGTATTTTTCAGCAGCTACAGCAGCGCCAACAGCGCCTAATTGTTGCAATAAACCAGCGCTCATTCGTTGTTGTCCGTGATTTGCTAGAGCATGTGCTACTTCATGCCCCATTACAGCAGCAATACCAGCATCGTCTTTACAAACGGGTAAAATTCCGGTATAAAAAACAATTTTACCACCAGGCATACACCACGCATTAAGTTCTTTACTTTCTACCAACTTATATTCCCATTGGTAGTCTTTTAAATAGTCTGGTTTGCCGTTGGCTGTTAAATAACGCTCTGCAGCAGTTTTTATTTTCGAACCAATGGTTTCTATTCGTTTAGCATCTGTAGTTCCATTAATAACTTTATTTTCTGATAAGAATTGATTGTATTGCTGAAAAGCAGAAGGAAAAATTTGACTATTTGGTACAAAAGCCATTGTGTTTTTTCCGGTAAACGGATTTTTAGCACACGAAATAATCAATACAAAAAGAAGCAAAAATTTCAGGTTATTTCTCATAAGGCTGTTGTTTAATTTTATTACAAATTTAGTCATTTTATTATATTTTTTCTGATTGTAATTTTATATTTTCTGAAATTATTTATTTTACTTTTTATTTCATTTTTAAACTAAAAAAAAGAATATTCACCTTAAATTATTGTAATTTGCATAAAAATAATGAGCATGTCAAAAAATATAAACAAAGTGGTTCCAAGCCAAAAAATCCCTAAAATAATTATTGTAATTGCGCAATTTTTAGAAGCTTTTTCTAAGAAATTAGCCACTTTATATGCTGCAAAATTATTTACGACTCCTATTCGCCATAAAATGCCAAAAAGAGAATTGGCAATGGATCAAAATAGTACACAACATATTATGCAAGTTCCTGCCATTAATAAAGAAATTGTGGTTTATGAATATGGTAAGAGTGATAAGAAAGTTTTAT
>NZ_JBIIWV010000231.1:0-2765 GCF_044338735.1 Flavobacterium sp.
CGCAACTAGAAGGAAGTAAAGAATTTGCCAAAGAATTTTTAGTAAAACACAACATTCCAACAGCTCGTTACGAAAGTTTTACAAAAGATACCGTTGAACAGGGTTGCACATTTTTAGAAACACTTGAGGCACCATACGTTTTAAAAGCCGACGGACTAGCTGCCGGTAAAGGGGTGTTAATTTTGTCGGACTTGAGCGAAGCTAAAACTGAATTACGAAATATGTTGGTGGGGGCTAAATTTGGACAAGCAAGTTCAAAAGTAGTAATTGAAGAATTTTTAGACGGGATTGAATTAAGTTGTTTCGTTTTAACCGACGGAAAATCCTATAAAGTATTACCAACAGCAAAAGACTACAAACGCATAGGAGAAGGCGATACAGGACTAAATACAGGCGGAATGGGAGCTGTGTCTCCAGTTCCATTTGCCGATGCTGTTTTGTTAGAAAAAATTGAAGAGAGAATAGTTAAACCAACCATTGCTGGTCTTCAAAAAGACGGTATTGAGTATAAAGGATTTGTTTTTATTGGATTAATCAATGTAAAAGGCGAACCTATGGTCATTGAATACAATGTGCGAATGGGCGATCCTGAAACAGAAGTGGTAATGCCAAGATTAAAATCTGATTTAGTCGAAATTTTTGAAGCAATTGGCAATCAAGAATTGGATAAAATTACATTAGAAATCGACGAAAGAGCAGCCACAACGATTATGGTAGTTTCTGGGGGTTATCCGGAAGACTATGAAAAAGGGAAAGAAATTTTTGGGTTAGAAAGCATCACTGATTCAATACCTTTTCACGCAGGAACAAAATTAGAAAACGGAAAAGTTGTTACTAATGGCGGTCGCGTTATTGCTGTAACTTCGTATGGGAATGATTTTCAAGAAGCCATAAAAAAATCTTACCAAAGTATAGCAAAACTACAATTTGATAAGATGTATTATAGAAAAGACATAGGAAACGATTTATAAAATTTCCTTGTTCTTAAAATTTATTTTAAAAAAGAATGCGCAGTGGTGTCTTGCACGTCTTCGTTGTTTGCTTTAAAAATATTTAATTGCTTAATCCAATAGCGCATAGCAACACAACAAACGATTATAAATAACCAGTTAATAATGTTTGCAGTCCACCAGTTAGATAATTCTAATTCACGGAGTAAATCCATTGGAACAAACAAAAAGTCAACAAAAAGACTTGCAATTCCTTCAAAAAATGATTTCATTTTGATAAAGTATTATATTTACACCACAAAAATATAAAATATTCGCATGATAGCAAGTGTTTTTGGTAAAACTAGACCATTTAATTATTTAGCCATTGGAATTTTGTTGTTTGTGTTCTTCATTCTAAAGACACTTATAACTGCTGAAACCGGTGCTTCATGGCTATATTTTGCTCAAGAAATTGGACTTTTTGTAATTGTGTTTGCGTCAAGTTTTCTAATCAACTTTATTGCACTTAAAAATGAATTAACAAAAACCAATAATTATGCTTTATTATTATTTTTTGTCTTTTTACTTTTTTTCTCGTCCTATTTTGAAAATAAAAACATAATTATTGCCAATTTCTTTTTGTTATTAGCTTTAAGACGACTAATTTCTTTGAAATCACTAGTATCAACAAAAGAGAAAATTTTTGATGCTTCTTTTTGGATTTTGTTAGCCGGTTTATTTCATTTTTGGAGTTTATTGTATATTGTTCTGGTTTTTATTGCCATCATTCTTCACGTTTCCAGAGATTATAGAAACTGGGTTATTCCTTTCATTTCGTTGTTAGCAGTTACTATTTTGTTTTTCCTTGTCAATAGTTTTTTGGATAATTCATTAATGAGCTCCTTATTAAGTAAAACGTATGTGAGTTTTAATTTTTATTATTTTGATACTATATATCAACGTATGGCATTGGCTTTATTTGCAGCAATAAGTTTATTTTTCTTTGTTTCTCAAATTTTTGATATTCCAAATAAGGCATTAAACATGAAATCTTCACACAAAACCATATTGTTTTCTTTTATTTTAGGTGTCGGAATTTATGTGCTTTCTGCAAATAAAAACAATGGAAGTTTGGCATTTTGTTTTGCTCCTCTAGCTATTATTGGCGCAAATTTTATAGAGAAAATAGACAATAAATGGATAAAAGAAATTATCGTGTATGGAATGATAATTTCTGCAGTTTTTTTCTATGTGATGCAATTATAATTTACTACCATAAGCTAAATCACCAGCATCTCCCAGCCCCGGAACGATATAGTTTTTATCGTTTAATTTTTCATCCAAAGCAGCAACCCATAAATGACAGGTTGAAGGAAGATTTTTTTCTAAATAATCAATTCCTTCAGGAGCCGCAATTACAACTGCAACATGTATTTCTTTGGGTTGGTGTTCCAAATGCAATTTTTGCAAAACCGCTACAATTGATTGTCCGGTAGCCAACATTGGGTCAATTAAAATAAGATTTTTTCCTTCAAAAGAAGGCGCAGCCTGATATTCGACCAAAATATCAAATTGATCATCATTGTTATAATGATTACGGTAAGCCGAAACAAATCCGTTTTCTGCGGCATCAAAAAAGTTCATAAAACCTTGATGCAATGCTAAGCCGGCCCGTAAAATCGAACATAAAACTACAGGTTCAGCAATTGTTGTGGTGTGTTTAATTCCTAAAGGCGTTTGCACATCAATATTCTTATAATCAAGTGTTTTGCTCAATTCATACGCCATTATTTCTCCTATCCGTTCAATGTTTTTTCGAAAACGCATGCTGTC
>NZ_JBIIWV010000233.1:0-2754 GCF_044338735.1 Flavobacterium sp.
TAAAAGCTTTAAATCAATTGGGGATTGTATTTTTAGCCCTTATCGTAATCAATCTAATTAGTCATTTCTTTTTCAAACGTTTTGATTTAACGCAAGATAAACGCTATACCCTTTCGGAAACTACTTTGAATATCATTAAAAATGCAGACAGTCCATTATATATTGATGTATATTTAGATGGTAACTTTCCGCCCGAATTCAAACGTTTACAAAACGAAACCAAGCAATTATTAGAGGAATTTTCGGCGTATAATTCAAACATTGTATTCCAATTTAAAAACCCGATTGAAAAAGAAGCCATGCGGGTGGAAGTCATGAAAGAATTTTATGAGCGCGGCATGCAACCGTTGAGCATTACTGTTGAAGACAAAGGAAAACAATCGCAAGAAGTAGTGTTTCCTTGGGCTCAAGCTACTTATGGTGATAAATTTACTAAAGTGAGTTTATTAAAAAACTTGATGGGCGCTTCAACCGAAGAAAAAGTCATTAGTTCGGTGCAGCATTTAGAATTTGGATTTGCCGAAGCCATCACTAAAATCACAAAAGAAAAACAAAAGAAAATTGCGGTCATTAAAGGAAATGGTGAATTAATCGAACCTTTAATTGCCGATTTTCTTACAACGGTTAAAGAAAGTTATTACATTGGTCCGTTTACGTTAGATTCAGTTGCAAATCAGCCTGTTCAAACCTTAGCGGCACTTAAAAAATATGATTTAGCGTTAATTGCTAAACCTACAGAAGCGTTTACCGAAGCTGAAAAACAAGTCTTGGATCAATTCATCATGAACGGCGGAAAAACGTTATGGCTAGTTGATGCAGTTGCAGCAGATATGGATAGCATGTATAACGAAACGGGCACTATTTTAGCATACCCACGCGAATTAAATCTTACCGATTTATTCTTTAAATATGGCATTCGAATGAATCCGCAATTAATTAAAGATGAATATGCCACACCAATAAAAATAGCATCAGGAAATCAAGGTAGCGAAACACAGCTGCAGCAATACAATTGGAAATTTTCACCATTTATTTATCCAACTTCTACCCATCCCATTGTTAAAAATATGGAAGGAATTAAGTTTGAATTTTCGAGTCCGATTGAACTATTAAAAAATGATGTTAAAAAAACAGTTTTATTGAGTTCTTCCGAATATTCAAAAACCATTGGAACACCTGCACCTATTTCTTTATCTTTAATTACCGAAGAAACTACACCTGAAGAATATGCTGGAAAAGGATTACTTCCTGTGGCGGTTATGATGGAAGGAAAATTCAAATCGGCATACCAAAATAGAGTGTTGCCTTTTGCTGATAAAACCTTTCAATCCGTTGGAAAAGAAACTAAAATGATAGTTATTTCAGATGGAGATGTAATTAAAAATCAAATAGATAAAGGAATGCCATTAGAACTGGGTTTTGACAAATGGACCAATCAATTGTATGGAAATAAAGAGTTTTTATTAAACTGCGTAAATTATCTGTTAGACGACAACGGACTTATTAACATCCGAAGTAAAGATGTCGATTTACCCTTACTAAACAAAGAAGAAGTTTATGCAAATTATACCAGCGCACAGCTTATAACTGTTGGATTACCAATACTTATTTTAGCAATCTTTGGCTTTTTATTTACCTACTTACGCAAAAAAAGATACAGCCGTTAGTTGTTGATAATTTGTTTTTGCAATTGATTAGAATTAGAATATATTTGTAAAACATAAAATCAATAACGATTTTAAAATACATGATGATGAAGTTTATAGTATCAAGTTCGTATTTATTAAAACAATTACAAGTTTTAGGAAGTGTTATTAATAGTAGTAACACCTTACCTATTCTTGATAATTTCTTGTTTGAATTAGACAATAACTTATTAAAAGTTTCGGCTTCCGATTTAGAAACAACCATGACGGCAACGTTAGAAATTGATTCTAAAAGTCAAGGAAGTGTGGCAATTCCTGCCAAACTTTTATTGGATATTTTAAAAACATTCCCAGAACAACCGCTTACTTTTAGTGTTGAAGATAATTCTACGGTAGAAATTAGCTCAAATTCGGGTAAATATGCTATTGCTTACGCACCAGGAGAAGAATTTCCAAAGGCTGTTAATTTAGACGATCCTTCAAAAACGATTGTTCCTGCTGAAGTATTAGCTACTGCAATGAATAAAACAATATTTGCAGCTGGTAACGATGATTTACGCCCCGTAATGAGTGGTGTTTTCTTTCAATTTTCACCAGAAGGTTTGATTTTTGTAGCAACTGACGCTCACAAATTAGTAAAATATGCTCGCGCAGATGTGAAAGCTTCTCAAGTAGCCGATTTTATTATGCCTAAGAAGCCATTAAATATTCTTAAAGGAATTTTAGGTGCTTCTGATGCAGAAGTAGCAATCGAATATAACGATTCAAATGCAACATTTTCATTTGAAAATTATGTGTTAACTTGTCGTTTAATTGATGGAAAATATCCAAATTATGAAGCGGTTATTCCAAAAGAGAATCCAAATAAATTATTAATCAATAGAGTGCAATTTTTAAACTCAGTAAGACGTGTGGCAATTTTTGCTAATAAAACGACACACCAAATTCGTTTAAAAATCGCCGGAACCGAATTAAATATTTCGGCAGAAGATATTGATTATTCTAATAAAGCAGATGAGCGATTAACATGTGATTATCAAGGTGATGACATGCAAATTGGGTTCAACTCGCGTTTCTTAACTGAAATGTTGAACAACTTGTCTAGCGA
>NZ_JBIIWV010000095.1:0-8170 GCF_044338735.1 Flavobacterium sp.
CCAATTCGTTTATAATCGGTATTTGGGGCGGTGTATGATTTATGGCCTTCAGGAAATGCAACTGATACAAACTTTATATAATCTTCTAAATAGCGCGAAAAGAAAATATCTGTTCCTAATTGTAACGCGCTTTTTCTTCCAATTCTTTTATCAGCATATAAACCAACATGATAAAACTGACGTTGGCCAATGTGTGGAACTGGTCCTTCAGAAACACCAGTTCTAAATGCAATATTATATTTAATTCGTTCTTTGTAAGTTGCTGATGAAGGTAAAGAATCGATAATAAATTCTTGCTTTTCGTTAAAGTTATAATTCAATCCTATGTTAAAAGCAATCGTATTAATTCCGCTATTGGGCGCTTTAAATCTTCCGTTTGAAAAATGGGTCAACATAAAACCTGCTTGAAATCCTATTTTATCAATAATATTTTCCTTCTTATATTGTAATAAAAAGTAATTATTGTCCATTATTTTAGTTCCAAAAGCGTTGTTTTTATTGTTGGTTTCTTTATCATAAGGATTAGATGTGATGCCTATTCCTTGTGAAATTCTGAACATTAATTGTCGTTTAAAAAAATAAAAGTTATAATGCACTCCAATTGCGTGATTAAACCCTAAGTACTGGTTTTTAAAATCTAAATAATGATAAGAAATTCCATAATCTGGATAATTATATATGCGTTGCCATTCTTTTTTACCAAACGTTTTCCAGTTATAACTTAACAAAAAACCATCGGGATGACCTGTAATTAAATGCCCAATATCATTAGTATGTTTGTAAATATTTCCTCTGAAAATTTGCACATCAAAATAGGTTGATGCTTTTTCTTGTGAAAATGATAAAAAGTAAGTAAAACAAAAGAGTACTATTGTTTTTTTCATGAAGTTACAATTGATTAATACTTTTTACTAAACTTGCTTTCCATTCGCTAATTTCAATATTGAATGTGTCTTTAATTTTTTTCTTATCCAAAACACTGTATGCTGGTCTTTTAGCCGGTGTTGGATAAGCCGAAGTTGGAATAGGTTTTAAATCAATTTTTATTTCTTTCTGATGAAATATTGCTGCCGCAAAATCGTACCAAGAACATTGCCCTTCATTGGAAAAGTTGTAAATACCGAAGGTGGTGGGTGATGGGTGATGGGTGATGGGTGATTGTATGATTGTAAGTAAGGCTTCAGCTAAATCAACAGCGTTTGTAGGTGTGCCAATTTGGTCTGAAACTACAGATAAACTGTCTCTTTCAGAAGCCAATCGCAACATGGTTTTCATAAAATTTGTGCCAAATTGTGAATAAACCCAAGAAGTGCGAATTATAAAATGTTTCTCCCATGTATTTTGAATAGCAATTTCGCCTTCTAATTTAGTTTGTCCATACACACTTTGGGGATTTGGAAGATCAGATTCTAAATACGGTGTTTTTGAAGTGCCATCAAAAATAAAATCTGTAGAAATGTGAAGTAAAATAGTGTCGTATTCTTTGCAAACTTTGGCTAAATTTTCGGGCCCTATACTATTAATTAAATGTGCTTTTTCGGGTTCACTTTCGGCTTTGTCAACAGCTGTATAAGCAGCAGTGTTGATGCAAAATTGTGGTTTATATTTTAAAAAAGCGTTGGTACAACTTTCGATATTTGTAATATCCATTTCATGAAAATCAGTGTAAATAAACTGAATCGTAGGATATTTATTAGCAATAAACTTGATGGATTGTCCTAATTGACCGTTTGCGCCTGTTACGAGTACTACCATACTTTATTGCAGTTTTGTAATGTGGGCAGAACTAGATCTTTATCTGAAATGATCAAATCTTTGAAAGGGAAATTCCAATTGATATTTAGAGTTTGGTCATTAAATATTAATCCTGCTTCACTTTCTTTATTATATAGATTATCGCACTTATAAAAAAATGTAGCTGTTTCGCTTAGTACTAAAAATCCGTGTGCAAATCCTCTCGGCATAAAAAACTGCAATTGATTTTCTGCCGAAAGCACCACTGATTCATATTGTCCATAGGTTTTAGAATCAGGTCTTAAATCTACAGCAACATCTAAAACTTCACCTTGTAACACTCGTACTAATTTAGCTTGTGCATGTTCGCCGCGCTGATAATGCAATCCTCTTAAAACACCTTTAGTTGAAAATGACTGATTGTCTTGAACAAAAGTCAACTTTTGTCCAATTCCTTCCTGAAAAGTTTTTTCATTAAAACTTTCCATGAAATAACCACGTTCATCTTTGATTATCTTTGGTTCCAGAATAAAACATCCTTTAAGTTTTGTCTCTATAAATTTCATATAGTTAATGTGTCGATTAGACGATATGTCAATTTAAAAAAAATATTGACACATTGAATATTGATAATTGGCTAATTAGATTAAGCTCATTAAGTGTTTTCCATAACCACTTTTTAATAATGGTTCGGCTATTTTTTTTAATTGGTCTGCGTTAATAAATCCCATTTTATAAGAAGCTTCTTCGATAGCGCCAATTTTTAACCCTTGGCGTTCTTCTATAACTTGTACAAATTGTCCGGCTTGCATTAACGATTGAAATGTTCCTGTATCTAACCAAGCGGTTCCTCTATCTAAAATAGAAACTTTTAAATTTCCTTGTTCTAAATACGCTTTGTTAACGTCTGTAATTTCTAGTTCACCTCGATGACTCGGTTTAATGTTTGCGGCAATGTCAACCACTGAGTTATCATAAAAATAAATTCCGGGTACCGCATAATTTGATTTTGGATGTGTTGGCTTTTCTTCAATAGATAGTACTTTTCCGTCTTGATCAAATTCAACTACTCCATAACGTTCTGGATCTTGCACATGATATGCATAAACAATGCCGCCACTTGGATTGCTGTTTTCTTGTAATAATTCGGCTAAACCTGTACCATAGAAAATATTATCTCCTAAAATCAATGCTACTTTATCGTTTCCAATAAATTCTTTCCCAATTATAAATGCTTCGGCTAAACCATTTGGGTGTTCTTGAACCGCATATTCAAATTTACAACCCAATGATTTTCCGTCGCCTAACAATTGACGGAATAATGGTAAGTCGTGAGGTGTTGATATTATTAATATTTCGCTGATTCCTGCCCACATCAATGTGGATAATGGGTAGTAAATCATAGGTTTATCATAAATAGGCATTAATTGTTTGCTTACCGCTAAAGTTAACGGGTGTAAGCGTGTTCCTGATCCTCCTGCTAATATAATTCCTTTCATGTTTTTAGTTTATTTTGTTTAAAGTTTCAGGGAGGTTTAACTTTAAACCTGAAACTTTTTTAAATACCAAATAATTGTTTTCTTGATTCCTGTTTCGAAATTTTCATCTGCTTTCCAGCCTAATTCGTTTTCAATTTTAGTAGCATCAATAGCATAACGCAAATCGTGCCCAGGTCTATCAGTTACAAACGTAATTTGATCTTGATATTTTCCTTCAGATTTTGGTTGAAGTTCATTTAAAATTAAACAAACTGTATCAACTATATATAAATTATTTCGTTCGTTTCTTCCTCCAATATTATATGTTTCACCAGATTTTCCAGTTTTAAATGCTAACTCAATTCCTTTACAATGATCTAAAACATATAACCAATCACGTACGTTTTTTCCATCGCCATAAATGGGAATATTTTCACCTTTAAGTGCTTTTCTTATTATAGTAGGAATTAATTTCTCATTGTGCTGTTTTGGGCCATAATTATTAGAACAATTAGTTGTTACTAAATTCATTCCATAGGTATGAAAATAACTACGAACAATCATGTCTGAACCAGCTTTTGATGCAGAATAAGGGCTATTTGGCGCATAAGGCGTGGTTTCTTCAAACAAACCTGTTTCACCTAATGTTCCATAAACCTCATCGGTAGAAACGTGATGAAAACGTGCGTTTATAAAATCTGGATTATATTGATTTGGCGCAGACATCCAAAGTTTTCTTGCTGTATCTAATAAATTAAATGTGCCTAGAACATTGGTTTTAATAAAAGCTTCTGGACCAGAAATCGAATTATCTACATGGCTTTCGGCGGCAAAGTGAATCACATGGTGGAATTGATATTTTTGGAATAATTCTTCTATAAAATTTCTATCACAAATATCACCTTGCACAAAAGTATATCTTGGGTGGTTTTCAACTTCTGATACATTTATTAAATCACCAGCATAAGTAAGTAAGTCCAAATTTATTACATGATAATTTGGATTGTTCTCAATAAAATAGGGTATAAAATTTGACCCAATAAACCCAGCTCCACCGGTTACTAAAATAGTGTGCATTATTCTTTAATTCTAATCATTTGTTTTTTGTAGAGCACAATAAAATTATATATAATTACATACAAAATTATAAACAATATAGGTAAAAATAATTTCATCTTATGGTTCAGCCCTTTTGTGTTAATATTATTAATTGAAACATTTTGTGTTTTAATTATTTCTTCAAACAAACTTCGATTTATAATTAAACTCTGCGTTTCTTTAATTAATTGATCTTTTTTATTAATAAGCTCACTAATGCCTTTTTCTTCTGAAAAGGAAATGTTTCCGCCTTTGTTGTTTGATAAATTTAAAATCAATTTATCTATTTGAACAATTAACGAGTCATTAAATTGAATTTTATTGTCATTGTTTTTTTGATATATTTTTTGTTGAATTTTATAAAAATTATTGTCTTGTAAATAATTCAAAATAGGATTAATAATACCTTTTTGACTAGCTTTCTCTGAAGTTTTAAATGTTATGTTGTGCAGATAATAATTTTTACTTGCTACATCGCTTTTTACAATTTCTTGAATATTACCCTCTTCTGCCATCAATTTAAGTAATTCAAAATTTTGTTTTGTTTCGCCTCCTTGATTAACAAATTGAAAAACACCATTAATAGCTTTTATTTCTAGTTTTCCTATTATTTCTGAATTTGAAATCCCTATACTTTTAAAAAATACAGTGTCGTTTTCAATTATTCTAGAATTTAAAAAATCAATTTTTTTGTATAAGTACTCATTACTTTCAAAATTTGGAATCACTAAAATATCTTGAGTATACGAACCATTTTTATCTAAAAAATAGCCTAAGGCTAAACCTATAACAAAAAGGGAGGACACAATAATAATCTTCTTTTTTAGAAAGAAAATAAAGTTAAAAAAAGAATTAATTACACCTTGAAAAAAGTTTTGAATTCCTTTACTTATTTGTCCTAAATCAATTTCTTGGTCTTGAGAATTTGTACTCATACTTTTTATTTTACATTAAAAATTTGTTCTATAATCTTGATCGTTATTAAATATGTGGGTTTTACCCCTGTTGTGCCTAATCCACCAGAGGCTAATGTACTTCCGGTTTCAAGTGGGTTATCTGAGGCATAATAGGCATAACGTACTTTTACGTTTGGATTTATACTTTTTCTAATTCTTGAAGCAGACTGGATGGCTTTTTGATAATAGGCTCCTTCCATTTCTAATCCTATGGCTTGCCAGGTTGACTCGTGGAAAAATTTCAACAAATCTCTGTTTTGTAAAGAAGTTCCTAAAACGGTAATCATGGGTCCTTCAAAAACAGGAATGTCATGTCCTTTAAGCATCTCGGCTGTTAATTCATTTTCAAAGAAATAATTGTCTGCCGTTCCTTCATTCACATGAGCGGTTGGAATCATAATATCCCCTTTTCCTCCTTCTAAAATGCCTGCTTTACCCATTATTGAAACCGATTCTACATTCATGAAAATCTTTCCTTTATGTGTTTTGTAGGGTTTCAATAACTCATCAATAGTTTCATAAGCTTGCTCTCCAAAAGCATAATCCATTACAATTAATACCGGTTTGTTATCGCTTAAATTTGCATTTGCAAAAGCAGTTTTTGTAAGATCTATTTTCGCCGTGTCAAAAATTTGTACGTCAATATTTGTTCCTGATGTGTCTGGCAACGAAATCATACCTTGTGATAACGCTAAATCTTCCACTTTCTTGCGTAACTCTTTATTATTTGAACTACTTAAATCTTCAAATATCTGAAAATCAGCTGCTTCTTTGTATTTTTTTCCTAATACCGGTTCGGCAAAAATAGAATTCATTACACTGTGCATATTCGCACTAATAATATGAATTGGTCGTTCAATCAATTGGTTTTGAACCAATACTTCTTTAATGTTGTTGGCCCAAATTTCGCCATAAATATGATGCCCTAATCGTTCTCTTAATATCGGACTAAACGTTATGGTTCTCTTATTATTATCAACCACTTCTTCAATAGCAAGTTTTCCTAACCAATAAACGATGTGTAAAAAACGCTCTGGTGTTTCGGTGATTCCAAAGTCATTATAAATTTCCTTTACATCTGCAAAAGTTCTTCCTAAAATATTTGAAACATGAGAAATCGCTTTTTCTCTGTCAACTAATGTTAGTTTCTTGTTTTGTAAAACAACTTGTTCTAGTTTTTCCCAATCGCGGGTAAATCTACCTTCTTCATCAATTAAAACCCGATTTTTTATTTTGTGTGATTCAATAAAAATAAAGGTTAAATGGGTTAAAATGTCATAAATATCAGATCGACCGCGAGTAATTTCAATGTTCATTTGCTCGTCATCGATGCGGTAACAATTTCTTCTTCTTTTTGGTGGAACGATTGCTTTAAAATGAGAGCTTGAATAGCCTTCGTCTGAGGTTAAATTGATGTAACGGCATTGTTCAATCCCCACTGGTAATCGTTCAATAACATAAAGCAATCCGTTTAATTCTACTTTTTCTTCGGCAATGGAGCCGTAAATTTCTGGTCGAAGCGCTAATAGTGCTTCTCGTAAAGTTTCTCCTGAAACACCCATTGGTTTATAAAAACCTCTGTTAAATAAATGTCTCATGGTAATGTACAGTCGCTCAATAGCTGCTGAGGACTCTTGCGCTCTAGAGCGCGAAATGTTTTTAATGTCTTTCATTAATGTTTTGTTTTTCTAACCTGCAAAGTTACAATTTTTATTTTAGTTAGATAATATAAGGTTAATTGCTGGCTCGTTTATACCTAATTTTTGAGGATAATCTGCGGCTTCCTTTTGCCATTTTCCATAAGAATAGGTGTAGAAAAAATCTCGAGCAACATAATTATAAAGCACATAAGGTTGATACTTTGTTCCTTGTTTATTTTGTTCAATTAATAGCTTTTCATACGCCACAAAAAGTCCGTTTTTTGGGAATTCTAAATCAAATTGGCTTAAATTAAATTTGTGCTTAATAACCCCTTTGGTTAAAGTAACTATATAATCTTTGGTCAACAATTCTTCTCCAGGCGCTCCGTTATCATCTACACTGTAAAAATGTAATTTAATTGTAGCATTATCAATTCGGCTATCGGTAAAAATGGTAACTTCTTTAATGAATCTAGTTTTGCTGTACGATTTATCATACGGAAAAAACTTAGCTTCTACTTTTGGTCCATTATCAAAAGCTTGAAAAGTGCTGTTTTTAATTGTGCCAATTTCAACTTGCTTGGTTTCTTTCTTGTTTAGAATTACCATTTCTTTTAGATCAAAAATGGTAGGGTTTAATAAAACTATTTCGGTTTGATTGGCTTTGAGTGTTTTTTTGTTATATCCTAAAATCGAAAAAACAATATTTTTATCAGATGAAGTCGTTAAAACAAAACTTCCGTCAATTTCAGAAATTGTTCCAATAGTTTCGTTCTCCACCCAAATATTCACATAAGGTATCGGTTCGCCAGAAAGACTGTCTTTGACCACGCCTTTGATTTGTGAAAGCGCAAATTGGCTAACAACTAGAAAAAATAAAATCAATCTATTTTCTTTCATCTTTATTCTATTTTCTCAAAAAATTCCGCAATAGCTCGATCGTTACTTAATCTCGGTAATTTATTTTGTCCGCCAAGTTTGCCTTTAGATTTCATGTATTCTTGAAAACCGTTTTTTAAAACTTTTGTAATAACAAGCGTTCGCAACACATTGCCAACAATCAAATCGTCATAATATACATTCTGTTTGCGCATGGCAGCATCAATTTGTAACGCAAATTCTTCTAAATTCTTGGGTTCTTCCGACACTTCAGAATCGAATTCAATGAACCATTCGTGATAAGGTAAACCTTCTTTTGGATTAATTTGTGGTGCCACCGTAAACTCATTTACTCGAACATCGGTTCCTTCCATCGCTTCTTTAA
>NZ_JBIIWV010000004.1:0-31322 GCF_044338735.1 Flavobacterium sp.
CCATTAATCAAATATTTATCTGCTTTCTTTGGTGTGATGTTACTATTGTAATTGTTCATTTAATTTATTTTAATGCCTAAATATAAAAAAAATACTCAAAAAACGAATTGAAAATGAGATATTTAACAACTGTTTACGTTCTATTACTAGTGCCAATCACCCATTATCAATTATCCATTATCCATTATCAATCATTCCTTGTTCAAAATCAATTTTTAAACATATAAGTCATATAAGTTAATTTAAGTTAGATGGCGCAGAAGTAAGTTTAAGTTCATAAAAGTGTAATTACTATCACTGAAAACGCTCTCGTGAACCTTGTGCCTCCCTTGTGCTCCTTGTGGTTAAACTATTAAACAACTCTTATAGTTGTAGCTACCCGATGAATAATTTTTAAACATATAAGTCATATAAGTTAGTTTAAGTTAGATGGCGCAGAAGTAAGTTCAAGTTCATAAAAGAATAATTAGCAATTTTCTAAATTCTAATTTCTGAATTCCATTATCAATTATCAATCACCGAACACTCCCCACTCACCACCCACTGAACACTGACAACCGACAACTGAATACTGACCACTCCCATCACCCATCACCCATCACGACCCCTAAACTACAAATCCCGAATCACATGCCTCACCACCCCCAAACACATCACCACATCTGATTCTTCAACCGCAATACTTGGATACGACGCATTATCAGGAACAAAAGCACGCGCCGCTTTATCGTACCGTTTCACTGTATAGTCCGTATGATTGATCGATACAATCGCAAGGGCATTATCCTGTAACTCTACATCCGAACGCACAATCATAACATCTCCTGGTAGCAACGTAGGCACCATCGAATTCCCCCGCACCTTAATCACAAAGGTACACGTAGGCTTACTCAAGTATTTCTCATCCAAGCTGATGCGCTTTCCTAGAAAATCCTCTGCCGGACTGGGAAAGCCTGCCTGTACCCCACCAAAATAATTCACATAGCGTTTCTCCCCATCAACGGCTATAGGTAAAAACTCCAACTCTTCGTTCAATTTAGGATGCTTTAGTAGCTTCATTAACTTACTTCTAATAATTCGTTCCAACTCGTAGTATGCCGTTTAGACAATTGCATTTGTTTCATTTTCCAACGCCTTTTCAGGTCGTTATTGGCAAACTTTACTACCTGACCATAACGCGTGTTCAAGGCATCTACCGTTTGCAACAACTCAACATGCTTCGGGTTTTCACTTTCAAACAAACCCAATTGATACGCTTCCGCAGTCGTTAAGTCGGTAACAATGACCCCTGCTTTTTTATACGATATACCCGATTTATATATTTTAGACAAACCCTCTTGTACCAGTCGGTTCAACTCAAACGTGCTATTAGTAGGATACGGCGTTTTCATAGTAATAAACCCACGATGCTGAGGCAAGTCTTTCCTAAAAAAATTAGAATACAAAAACACCATCACCACATTGGCGTGCGAATTTTGCTTACGCAACTTCTCCCCACAACTCGCTACAAACGTAGCCACACGCTCGGCTATATCCGCTTTTGCCGTGTACATCGTTTCAAACGAACGAGTAACCGCAATACTCTGTTTAGGTTGTACCGTTTCAAAGTCAATAGACGACACTCCTTGCAAATCATGCTTTAAGCGCAACCCTTGAACCGTCATGTGCTTACGCACCCAATCGTCGTGCAACTGTGTAAACTGATATGCCGTATGAATTTGTAAGGCCTTCAAGCGTTTACTGTGTTGCCTGCCTATACCCCACACATCTTCAATCTTGGTCCATTTCAAGGCTTTAATGCGTTTCTCTTCGGTGTCAATCACATAAACACTATTGGTTCGCTCAGGAAACTTTTTGGCAATTTTATTAGCCACTTTAGCCAATGCCTTTGTAGGCGCTAGTCCTATCGAAACAGGAATATGCGTATGCTGCTTTACTGTTTGCACCATTTTCAGCGCATGAGCTTCTAAATCAAAATGCACATCAAACCCGTTGAACTTTAAAAACGACTCATCGATAGAATACACCTCAATATCAGGCGTAAAAGTTGCTAGCGTACTCATTACCCTCGAACTCATATCGCCATACAACTCATAGTTAGACGAAAACACCTGTATGCCCTTCTCTTTAAACAACTGCGCATACTCAAAAGCAGGTGCCCCCATAGGAACACCCAGTGCCTTAGCTTCATTAGAACGCGCAATCACACACCCATCATTATTAGACAGCACCACAATCGGCTTGCCCAACAACGACGGATGAAACACCCGCTCACAACTGGCATAAAAGTTATTACAATCAACTAACGCAAACATGTATATAAAGAAAAGATCCTCAAATATACTCACCCAAAACCGTATAAAAAAGCATTGTTGAAAAGTTTAGCTTCGCTAGTCAGTCGTCAGTGTTCAGTCGCAGTGTTCAGTCGCAGTGGTCAGTCATCAGTAAAAGTAATAGTGTTTCATTATTAATTATTAATTATTAATTATTAATTGTCCATTATCAATTATCAATCACCAAACACTCCCCACTCACCACCCACTGACCACTGAGACTGACCACTCCCTAGTGAACCTTGTGCCTCCCTTGTGCTCCTTGTGGTTAAACTATTAAACAACTCTTATAGTTGTAGCTACCCGATGAATAATTTTTAAACATATAAGTCATATAAGTTATTATAAGTTGGATGGCGCAGAAGTAAGTTCAAGTTCATAAAAGAATAATTAGCAATTTTCTAAATTCTAATTTCTGAATTCCATTATCAATTATCCATTAATCAATTTTCAATTGTCCATCATCCATTATCAATTGTCCATTATCAATTATCAATCATTCCTTGTTCAAAATCAATTTTTAAACATATAAGTCATATAAGTTAATTTAAGTTAGATGGCGCAGAAGTAAGTTTAAGTTCATAAAAGTGTAATTACTATCACTGAAAACGCTCTCGTGAACCTTGTGCCTCCCTTGTGTTCCTTGTGGTTAAACTATTAACAACTCTTATAGTTGTAGCTACCCGATGAATAATTTTTAAACATATAAGTCATATAAGTTAGTATAAGTTAGATGGCGCAGAAGTAAGTTCAAGTTCATAAAAGAATAATTAGCAATTTTCTAAATTCTAATTTCTGAATTCCATTAATCAATTATCCATTAATCAATTTTCAATTGTCCATTATCAATTATCAATTATCAATTAATTCATCATCCCTTTTTTTTCTCCAAAATAATCCCTACTTTTGTTTAATTATTTATTATAAATGATAAACAAAGTGAAGCCAATCATCAGCGCACCCAATACCGACGTACCCTTAACCGAAAGCCAAATCGATAGAATCATTGAAATGGCATGGGAAGACCGTACACCCTTTGACGCCATTACCTTCCAGTTTGGATTAGCCGAAGCCGACGTAAAAGCCCTAATGAAAAAAGAATTGAAGTTTAGCAGTTATAAGTTATGGAGAGATCGTGTAGAAAACTGCAAGACCAAGCACAGCGCTAAACGTAGTGCTGATATCGACCGCTTCAAATGCACCAGACAACGCAGCATCTCCAACAATAAAATATCTAAACGATAAGTTATGGAAACCAAAAAACCAGACAATGTAGTGTATTCAGAAACAGAAGGCTACAATGCTAAATTAATGACCTATGCTACCAGTGTAGGCGCTCCCATAATACAAATAGACGATGTAGTTGCCTTTAAAAGCAGAGGCATTAGAAGTGTCAACAAAGAATTTGAAAACAAGTTCAGCGAACTCAAACAACAATACGAAAGCCTAATGAAGGAGTTTGAGTACAACGAACTCGTTTACAACGCAAAATTTGCCTTTGAACCCGTAATTGGAGAAATATACCACCTGTACCGTGGTGCAGATGGTACTAACTTTTTATCTCTCATTGCCCCTTATGAATGCGCCCGAGAACACCTTGGCTCTTTCAAACTCAACAGCGATAAAAAATGGGTTATTATTGAATAAAGCCCATGATATCTGTCATGCTGAACTCGTTTCAGCATCTTATTAACTCAACGAACGCGAAAGGATTAGCTTCGCTGAATTGTGTTTCGCGAACGAGCTTGGGACACATTTTGTTTTTTTTTACCAATTTACAAAATCTTCTTTTCCAAAATCAAAGACAGAGATTTCATCTTTATTATCCTTTGTAATATGCAATTTTATGTAGTCTTCAAATATATTAATATCACTTAGTGGTTTACAAGTATAACCCATTTCCAAATAACCAACAGGCACAGAAAACCAATACGAGTTATCAGAAATAGCAAATTGAAATAAATTTAATAATTCCCTAAAATCAACTTCATCACTTAGTTCAAAATTAAATTTACCTGTTTCAAACATATCAAACCTCCATGGCCTAACGCCACCTCTACCTGGTACTTGAGAACTCATAAACGAAACATCTAAATCATCGTTTTCAACTCTCCATCCATACCCAATTAAATTAGTTTCTTCGCTATATAATAAATAATCACAAAACTTAGGATTTATAGTATTAATTATAATCTTAGTATTTAATTTTGATAATTGTTTGTTTATTCTGTTTATCATTCTAGCAAATTTTAAAGTCAATATTATTTTAACTAATTTCTAATTGTTATTTATCCAACTCATCAAACTTTGCTTTCATAGTAGGATTTCCTTGTGTCAATTTTTTTATGGTTAATTCATCCGCTTTGTTATTGGCTAGGCGAAGATTGCTTTCGGACGACATTAATGCCGCTTTAGTTTTTTCTAATTCCTTGATGGTTTTGTCTATTCCTGCTATAGCCTCAGTAAACTTTCGACTTGCCAATTCATAATTTCTTGCAAATCCCTCTTTAAAACTATTCATTCTATCTTCAAAATTAGTAATGTCTATATTTTGACTTTTCACCAAAGCAAGTTCTGCTTTATATTGCATGGAGTTCATCGACGCATTGCGAAGTAAAGTTATAATAGGAATAAAGAATTGAGGACGTACCACATACATTTTTTGAAATTTATGTGAAACATCAACAATACCCATATTATATAAATCATTATCCGATTCCAGCGTAGAAACCAAAACGGCATACTCACACTTTTTTTCGTTTCTGTCTTTATCTAATTCCTTATAAAATTCATCATTTCTTTTTTTGGCAATAGTGGCATCTGCTTCATTTTTCATTTCAAACATAATAGAAATAATTTCATTTCCATGCACATCACTTTCCTTAAAAATAAAATCACCTTTACTACCTGTCTTTGAATTGTTATCTTTCTCAAAATAGGCATTTTGAAAAGCAGAAGAACGAAGTTTATTGAACTCAATTTCACAATGTTGTTCCAACGATTCCCCTATCATCTTTGTAGATAATCTTTGTTTCAAATCTACACGAAACGCAATTTCGTCATCTTTAATTTTGATAATTTCGTCTTTCGTTTTCAATTGAAGTGCGAAATTTTCATTTAAAGATTTTTCTTGTAAAAGTATTTCGGTTTCCTTAATCTTTAAATTATTTAACAAATCATCACGTTCTTTTTCAATCTTCTGAACAGCCATAGTAACAGAAAGTTCTTTCTCTATTTCAGCACTGTTTAATTTAGATTTAATTTGAGCAATTTCAGCTTCTTTAGCGGCTAGCTTCTCCGATAACTCTTTATCTTTTTTGTTTAAATCTTCTTGTAGCACACTTTTAAAATTCGCCTCGGCTAATTTTACCGCACTTTCTTTTTCATTTTCGGCTAGTTTAAGTCGTTTTTCTAATTCCTCTTCAAATTGATGGTCACGTACTTGCTTCAATATATCAGCAAAACCCGCCTCATCTATTTTGAATGCTTTTTTACAATTAGGACAAATGATTTCGTTCATGATTAATTAGATTGGGTTAATTATTATTTTTTTGCTTTTATCCAACTTTCTACAAACTCTTTTTTGTAAAGTTGAACTCTTTTCAACATCTTACAAACTTAACGAAAGCGAAAGGATTCGCACACGAGCGGGGCTCCATTTTGCTTTGTGCATGTTATGTTTATTTATTTAAAAATCCCAGTTCATAAACTAAATCCCGCTTAGAGTTGAAAAATTCCAAGTAACATTTTTCAAATTCCGAAAGTTTTTCAGGAAAACATTTACCAATTACAAACTTTAATTGAAACCATCCCGCATCCCACGCCTCGAGATTATATTCTGGATAATCATAAGAAATTTGCATTCGATATTCCATACTATCTTTGACAAGTTGAGTAGCTAGATCAAGTATTTTTTGAGCTTCATTAGATAAAGAGGTTTTGTCTAGCTCTTTTCTTAAGTATCGTTCACCAGCAAAACCCAATGTATCGTCGTAAAGCTCAGAGAATCCAATTTTATCAGCTAGAGTTTTCAAATCCGCATGATGCATAAAGAAAAATTGATTAACAATATTGTACTTTTTTCCCTTATATTTTATATCTCTTAGTGCGCTCACTTTAGCCTTCGGGTTGAAAACAGTCAATATTTTACAATCGTTGAGTAATTCACTGTAAAGCGCATGGTTCACATTTGGTGCTAGAAATTCGTCTTTTTGATTTGCCCAGTTTTCCATTGAGAAACCAAATCGTCTAGCCATAAAATTTGCAATTACTTTGTCAAAATATTCAGGCATTATCGCATAACCATTTCCATTGGAAAAAGGGCCTGAATAAATTCCAACTTGTCCTTCACTTTGGTAAATATTATTACCTCCATTATTGTAAAATCCTATTGAACCTTCAACAAATTTACCACGCCCGCTTTGTTTAATGTTAATTGAGCTTGAAAATTGAGGATAATCAATTGCTAAACTACCGTATTTTTTTTGAAAATCACCTTTAGTCCAATCCGATCCTGAAACACTGTGATCAGTATTGTAGACTGCTTTAATTCCACAATTCACTATTTCGCCTTGTTCAAAATCTTTGAGTATTAAATCAAATTTATCAATGCTAAGATCGTTAGAACCTAATTCCCAAACAGTAAAGGAGATCCCCCAATTCTTTGCAACATCAGCGAAATGGTTTGCGCTAAACAAAAAGCCTCCTAGCATTTTAAACTTGGATAAAAATTTCTCACGGAAACTCGAAAATGCACCGGAACTTAAAAAAGTGGGAGGAGCAAAGAACGCAACTTTCACATTGCTAAGATTCTCTTTTTCGACAAGGTCAACTATTCTTGCTAGAAATTGAGAATAGAGCTGTTGAGCAGCATAACCATATTTTTGCTCATTCATGAAGAGATTCATCTCTGTAATAGACATACCTTTTTTGTCAGCCCCATCTCCTTTTGCGCCATCCGCAGTTGCAGTGCCATAAGGTGGGTTCATGTAGAAAATAAGTCCTTCATTATTTTGAATAACATCTAATAATCGTCCAGGCAATTTTTTGTCTTTATGTTCTATTCCTAAACCATCTATTCCGTCATTCAGAAAATCATATTGAAATGAATGACTACCACTGTTATAATCGTTTGAAACATCAATGTCAGATTGATAGAGCGTTGAACAAAACAAATTATTAAAATGATAATCGCGAGTTAAATTTTTTGTTCCACAAGAGCAATCCCATACATTATAGACTGTTTTCCAATCCTCACCAAGCATCGAATCCATAAATTGAATCGCTTCATCGGCCCATATTGTTGGCGTAAAAAATTCACCACTTTTTCTTCGGGCAAGATCCTCAATAAGACGATCTTGTATCTCAGTAAATTTCCTTTTTTCTTGAGCTGAATAGTTTTCACCTTGGAAAAAATTAAAAAACGACTCAAAACGGCTAGAATGCACTTTTACACTATCGTGTGTTGGTGTGACAAGAATATTCTTTTTTTTCGGGTGTAAGTAGTAATCATTTGGTTTAGTAATACAACCAATAAATATCCCAACAAGGGCTTCAGCAGAATATTCATACAGATCTTTTTTTATGAGAATGTTTTGAATGAAGTCGTCAAAAATCCTACCTATGTTATGCTCATTTATTCTGACGTGAGGTTGAGTATCTTTATTTATTTTTTCAATGTGATCCATCAGTTCATGAAATGAACTATTAGAAACACTAACTACATGAGGAGTTACATTTGGGTCAGCTGCAATTTTCGCAACAATCGATGGATAAGTTTTTGCAGCTTTGGATGGTGCGATGCTCCAATCTATTTCTTCATCTAAATATTTTTGGATAGCATTGAAATGTATTGTAAACATTTCGTTGATATCACCAATAAAAATTATGTTCGGTATATCGATGTCATTACCATCAATCTCAAATTTTTTGATATAAAATATACATTGTAGTAGAGTCCTTGAAATTTCGAGGGGTTCTTTGTAATCCTTATCGTATTTGAATTCAAGAAGTAGTTTGAGTCTTTCAATACTGCTTTGTCGATAACCAACTTCTGGTAAGTCAAACAATAAAGAACTATTATTTTTAGTCAAGAAACCATCACATCCATAAGGTGAAGTTATATCAACATTATTCGGCCCATAAAAGTCAGAAAAGCACTCGCGGTAAATGCTTTCTACATCTTTTTCAACTTTCGCAGTCTGAAGTCTTTCTTTTAATGGGAATATTTTTTTTACCATATTCTATATTAAACATAAAGTTTTGCGAGCAGGCGCGTGTAACCCTGTGTTGCGCCTGCGGCAAGGTTATGGCGCTTGCACGCTGTTAAGTGTAGTTATTTGCTCCATCTATTAATTGCCCATTCTGCAATTATTGAAGATCTTTTTAATATTTCTTCCTTATCCCATTTCTTATATTCACTCGATAACTTTCTTGCAGATGCAAAAACAGAGTGCGTCTCAAATTCTTTACTTTTAACTTCAAATAAAGATTGTGATACAGATTGATTCATTTCTTTTGTAAGTGGAATTAAATTACCCCAAGTATGTAATAGCTCTTGATGATCCTTGTCACTAATTATTTGACTCCATTCGGTATTTAGTTTTTGTGGCATAATATGTTCAATCCAAAATTCATTTTTAGGATCATCTGAACCTAAACTTAAATCATATTCTTTTAGTAAATATTGACGTAAATGACTAGAGTATATATTTCGAGATAATATAGAAGTCCTGATTCTTGTATCGTCTGGCCATTCTACTGTATTTCTATTATTTATTACCTGTGTTAAACTTGTTGCATCAGGTTTTCCATTACAAGCATTCCATGCCGACCTAAAAATTCCAAGTAAACCGGTAGGTTCTAATCCAGCAATTGCTCTCCTCACCATAAAACTCTCAATTATTTTTATACAATCTATTGTGTCTTTTTCTGTTACATTACCTAATGTGTATTCATTTAACAACTTCATCATAAATGGAAAAACTGAAGTAGGGCATCTTGAAAAAACAAGTTTATCTAATGCTAATGAGACGGGTTTACTAAAACTGGCAGGATATTTACCAATACATAATGCTAAATATGAGTCAGAATAATCTTCTAATTTTTTTATTATCTCTTCCGGATTTGATACATCTCCCCATATTTTTCTAAGACCCCTAAATAAATCAGAACTATTTAAATTTGAGTCTTGTATTAAAGCATAAGGGAAAAAGTATTTATCAAAATAGTCACCTAATTTATTTCTAAACGGCAACCATAAATCTCTATGAATAGCTTCAGCTTTTGCAGAATCGTTTCCAATTTTAGAAAAAACCTCATTTCTTACTAAGTCACCTATTCCAATGGGAACACCTGAGTCATTTAATCCTTCAAAAACAGTTGTTGCAGTTGCAGGGTCTTTTAATAATATAAATACAAATGTTAATTTAGTTTGAGCAATACCAACAATTTCTTTTAAATGATCAATACCGTATTCATTATATCTTTTCTGTAAAAATTGTTTAATTCTATTAAATTGATTTATGTATTTCCCCGAATCAGACCCGCTTTTAGCTGGCAATTTGGCCTTGGTTCCTAGCCAATCAGATAAGTCACCTGAATTTATAAGCTGTTGAAATGCATTGCAAAATTGTCCCCTATCGGCAAATGAAGGAACTAATTTTGTATTCGTCCCTGACCACCAATCAATAATTAAATTAGTATTTATTATAGCTTTGGCGTAATCATTATAATTGTTTTTAGCAGCAACTGCGGCTGCAGCTAATACAAAAAGATATAGGGTTGATAGCCTTTGTTGACCATCTACAATTTCATAAGGTTGAGGCTCTGCAGGGTTTGCACTTCTTCTTACAGCGATTACAGCTCCTAAAAATCTATTGGTATCTTCACCATTTTGAATTATATCAATTTCCTCAATCATTCGTTTTAATTGCTTTTCTGTCCAAACATATTCTCTTTGAAACAAAGGGATTGTTACTTGAGTTGCTTGAGAAAAAAGTTCATGAAAACTCATTTCATGCGTATTGTCTGTTACTTTATTTTGTCCTAAACTCATATGTTTTTGATTTATTAATAATTACACCTAACTTATTTATATACGATAAAATATTTCGGGTATTCTGACGTTTTATACTCGCTACACAAAGTTCTGATTCGTTTTTTTATAAATCAAATATAGTATTTTTTATTTCTAGTTTATTTATAATCTAATAATTTATATATAAATTATTTCATCAAATGCATTTATAATTATTCAAGGTGTAATATTATACATTTTTTGTAAATGGTAAATAATATAACTCCCTAAAACGGCACCTCAATATCATCGCCTACAAAACTCGAAAAGTTTATGGTCTTTGAATTTCTCTTAGAATAACATTCCTCAATAAAGAACATGTCACTTGCAGCGTCAATAAATTTTATGGAAAAATTTTTACGGCTGTAGTTCGCGGTAAAGGTATAGATATATTCATTGGAGGTTTTACTTTTGCCATGTTTTACTTCAAAATGAGTGTCAAATTTTTCTAATTTGCTTCTAAAAATTACTTTAAAATTATGAAGGTAGAAGTTCATTTCTAATTTGTCTTTTTTTTTCGTGGGTACTGCTTTGAGGATTTGTTTAATCAAGTCTAAATCAAGTATACTAATCGCATGGACAAGGAAATTTTTACAATATTGTTTTTCTATTTTCATTATATAAATCGTATTAAATCTCCCCCAGAATTAAAACTACTTATTTCAACTGATTGCTGGGTTAATTCCTTTTCATATTGGGTATATTCAGCGCTGTCGATTATAGCTCCATTTAAGGTAATCATCTTCCAACTATTTATACCAATTACAAGCATACCGTATTCGGTGTATTCCGTTCCCACTCCAAAAAGAATACATCCATTCTCTAGCTTCTTATAATGAGGATGCAATGCGGGTCCATTTCGCTTTAGTGTTATTTTGCGATCGCCCATATCAACGATAATCGGTTTCTCATAAAATAAATCTTGGTATTCTTTAATTATTTGGGTAGCGGTTAAATGTTGTTCGTTTGTCATGGTGTTTTATTATTTGTTGATATTTACATTCTTAAGTTTGAGATAAATTAAAATCCCCACCGGTACACCAAATAGCAGACTCAACCCAAATAAATCATCCTCAGTCAAGTGTTCTAGGAGTGGAAGACTCACAAAACTATTTAACAACAATACCAAACACAAAACTACAAAGCTGAAGATGCAGCCCAACCAATAATTCGCTATCAAACTAAAGGTGATTTTGTAATAAGGGTTGGTGTGGTTGGTATAGCGTTCTATGTTATTGATAATCCATAAATGCATACCGTTAGGAATAGTGAGCAGCAAAACTGCTTTAGTGGAAACAGACAGGTCTTGAAACGCATAGAACGAGTCAAATAAAAAGCCATACAAATGCACAAAGGCACCCATAATTATTGAAACCATCAGTCCGTAAGCCGAATATTTTGCAAAAGTTTTAACATTTTTCATCAGGTTCAAGTTTTAGATTAATAATGCAAGGCAACATAGAGTTTACCGCGTAACAATTGGTTTTTTGAAGTGTGATAATCAAATTTGGCATTGGATTCCAGAAAACCATTCACCATAGCAAACGTCAGGTATTCCTCGTCTGTGGTGCAGTCAAAAATAACACCGGTGAGTTCACTTTTTGTACGGCCTTTAATGAGGGTAACTTCTTGTTCAAATAAAGATTGAGGTTTAAGTAATCTAATTTCCAAATCTTCGTCTGGGTAATCAGGAACTACCGTTGCCCCAGCAGGGAACAATCGGTTGGTGTTCAAGGTGTAAAGTACCATTTCTTGTTTGGGTGTGGCTTCTTGTATGACCACAAAATAGGCCTCTTTTTCATCAGGGCGGCGTTTGTATCTTTTAAAACGCACAATTTGTCCTTTAGTAAATGTATTGTCCATAATTAATTTTCGTTTATCATTCTAATGACCGTTGGTGTATTGTGTTGCAAGGCCACATTGAAAAAGTTAAAGTAACTGCCTTCGGCTAATTTTTCAATGACATCAATTTGTTTTACATTTTTTGGAAGTGCCGGAAAAATCAAACTGTAACGGTGAACTTGTCCGGCACCATTGAAATGCAATTTTGTGGGCGCAATAGAAATGTTTCTGGCCTCAATCAAGGGATAACGTGTTTCAGAATTAGCGGGTTGAATGTAACTCTTAGCATCTATTTGAATCCATCCTCCGTTGATGTATTTTTTGGGTGCGATGTACACAAAATCAATCTGAGTGTATTGCTCGTGCATGGTGATTTTGTCAATGCCCAAATACTTACAAGGTGTGCTTTCGGAAAGCGGACTTTTAAAGGTTTTTGCTCTTTTAATTACTTTGGTTTTTTGAAGCGTTTCTTCATTCATTTTTGTTTTCATACTAATTTTATTTTAAGATTATGGGACAAAGCTAAATAGTCACTCCGTATTATTTGTACGGAGTAAAAAATATTTTATATATTTACAAAAAAAAGTATGGGAATCTCAAAATCGGCTTTCAAAAGATACCGCATCATCGATAAAATGCTTAGAAGTAAATTTAGGCCCTATCCCAATTTAGAGGATATACAGAACGCCTGTTCCGAACAACTTGATTTTTGTCCCTCACTAGATACCTTAGAAAAAGACATCCGGAACATGAAACAAGCAGACGTTTTGGACGCACCCATCGTATATTGTAGAAAAAACAAAGGTTATTTTTATTCCAATCCCAATTTTTCCATCAATACCATTCCGCTCACGGATGACGATATTCTGACAATCAAAGAGTCGTTAGATTTGATCAAAAATTTAGGTGGGAGTAACCGTGTTAACGAACGATTCAGTTATGCCATACAAAAGATATTGTCCGCTTTTAAAGAAGAGTTCCCGGAAGGCAATATCGAACGTAAAATCATCCAAACTGATTATGTTGAAGGCGCAAAAGGCTTTGAAAATTTTAATAAATTATTGGAAGCTTGTAAAAATCAACAGCCGCTTTCATTTGTGCATTATTCCTATTCGAAACGTAAATTCAGTACAGTAATCGTACATCCCATCCGACTCAAAGAATTTGACAACAAATGGTATTTGATTGGCTATTCAGAGCGCCACGAAGCAATGCGGACATTTGGTTTAGACCGAATTTATGAAGCAAATTTTCTCAAGCGGAAATACATCAGTACGCCTGCAGCTGAAGTGGAACATTATTGTACCGATATTTATGGTGTCTATCCCATTGAAAACCAAGCTAAACAAGAAATTACCTTCCTAACATCCATTGATGTTACCAATTATTTTGAAGCCTATCCGATACATCCCAGTCAAAAAGCTAAAAAAAACAATTCGGGTTCCAGTTATTTTACTATAAATGTAATACCTAGCATGGAATTGATTCGATTGTTTCGATCATACGGTAGACATTTAGAAGTTATTAATCCTGACTGGCTTCGCCAACAAACAAAATCATTAAAATGAAAGGAACTTTACAAAAAATAGTCAACAAAATATTTCATTTGGAAATAGAAGGGCACGGAAAAGACAATCCTATATTATTGCGATTGACTCAAACACAAGAATTTACCAAAGTAGATTTTGGCTACACCACATCCAATAAGTACATTAGAGGCGGTTGGATTAAAATGTCTCCAGACACGTACATTGAAGACACGTTAACCCAAAAAAGGTATAAGATGCTCAATGCTTCGGGAATTACAATTTCACCCAACAAACACAATTTTCAATCAAACAAAGATTGGCAATACTATTCCTTATATTTTGAGCCAATGGCGCAAGTAGACCGAATTATTAATCTTATAGAAGTTGAAAAAGGAACGCGTAATGATTTTAACTATTACAATATTGCTTTAAACATGAAAGACGGGATGGAAATGATGTAATTGTTACTATAATTATTCCTCAAGTACTCCAATATTCATTTTATAGTGTAAAAAAAAACTCCCTACCACAAGGCAGGGAGTTTTTAAACTTACTATATTGAGAACACCATTATAGACTAAGCCAATAAAAAATTAAATCACGGTAATACTACCTAGATACAAGCTGGTGGCAAAAAGCTTCTCATCGGCGGAGGCAAACGTTGCCCACACCTGCACCTCAGCACCGTCTAAATAACTGGGCAGGGCTAGTGCAGCCGCTTCATCTTCTCGCTCGCCCGCTGCCAAACTATACACTACCGCCTTAGTCACTGGGTCATACACCACCAGCACCAGTTGGTCATCGGCGAGTGCTTCGCCTTGATCACTGTTATCGGTCCACATCACCGAGATGGCGCCTGCAGCAACATCCAGTACAGCGTCTTCAATACCCGTTAAATCGCCACGGCTAATTAACACCTTTGAATAATCCCACTCAAAATCAGGATCGTTAAAAATGAGCGCCTCGCGCATCAAATAAGACATCGCCTGATTCCTGCGGGTTTTAATACCCGAGTCGTTGCCATAATAGCGTTTAATAACCGGTTGAATGCCTCCTAAAAAGTCATTCACCATAGAAAACTTTTGCCGTTGCAGTTGCTGTGAGGCACTCGCCACACGATTACTCCTTTTAGGTAAACTACGCATTACCTCTTTTCCGCGCCATGAAGCGCCCACTACTGGTCCTACTTTGCCAGAAAATGCACCCAAGATGCCTTTGTTGTATGTTCCCATACTCTTTTAAAATTTAAAAATTAATATTCCCTTTATTTGTATTAGAGTGCGCACTCATTCAACCCTACAAATATAAAACAGAAAACCCATACAATTGACAAAATATTTTTATAACTACCTGTTTTACAATGTTTTAACTTGTTTTAATCGGTTTTGAATAGCAACGAATACTACTGACAACTGTTGCCCTCTTGTGACTACTTTTGACCGGTTATGACTGGTTCATTTGGGGTAAAAAAAGGGGTTTTGTTCCTACTTTGTTCGATATTCCTTCGATAGCCTTTTGCAAAAAAGGTACTTTTATCGAAGAACACTCGAAGAAACTACGAAGCAATACCGAACAAAACCCTAGTAAAAACCAAAAAAACGGCACAAAAAAAGCTACCCAATAAAGGATAGCTTCTCAATCGTAGGTAATAAAACAAGCACTATTGCTGATTCATTGCCTTATGAATCAAATTTTTGATACTAATTTTAGGATAAAGGTATTTTCCGCCAAGCTTGGTGTAGGCAATTAATTTTTGCTTGCGATATCGGTAGAGCGTACTCTCCGATATTTTCAAAAGGCGCATTACATTGTGACTCTCATAAAATTCATAGGCAGACGCATCGTCAAGTTTGTTCATAGGCGATATAAGATTATTTAATTCAGAGTTAGGGTCCTTCATGGCTGGTAGTATTATGTTTTACAAAGTTTGCAATTTGAAATGAAAAAAGAAAGTCAAACTTATTGACAATTGAGACATGTTTTTAACAAAGCTGAAAATTTAATTTTTGATACTTTTTTGATTATTTTAATACTGTTTATAAGGGTTTAAAGGATATTTTATAAAAAAAAACACTTCTTCATTTGGCGATAAATAACGAACAACTGAAAACTGAAAACCGAGAACAGACCACTGAACACCCACTTTGTCATGCTGTCAAGCATCTCTTTAGGTTTGCTAATCGTTGCGTTTAAATTTTTAAACATATAAGTCATATAAGTTTGTTTAAGTTGGATGGCGTGTAAGTAAGTTCAAGTTGATAAAAGGAAGGTATTCGATTGTAAATCGTAACACTGAATAATTTCACGCCCTGTTTGTCATGCTGACGTAAGGAAGCATCACATTAGCTTTATGAGATTTAGCTACGCTGAACTAAAGTTTCTCGTACCTCGAAATGACAAACTATACGTTGATTTTATATGAACTTTGATAAGTGCAACGACTCATCGCAATCCAACTTAAACAAACTTATATGACTTATATGGTTAAAAAATAAGTGCAACACTGAACACTGAACACTGACAACCGAGAACAGACAACAGACAACCGAAAACAGACAACCTCCAAACAAAATTTTTGATAAAACTTAAAAAAAAATTATCTTTGAAAATTAATTAATATCCTTTTGATGAAAAAGTGGGTTATAATTTTTAGTCTTGTAGGCAGTTGTTGGTACTCGAATGCACAAACGGGCATCGGTACAACTACGCCCAATGCAGCAGCAAAATTAGAAATTGCATCAACCGATAAAGGCTTATTAATACCCCGAATGACCAAAGCGCAGCGCGAAAGCATTACACTCGCAGCCGCAGCCAATGGTTTATTAGTCTATCAAACCGATGATGTAGTGGGTTTTTATGTCAATAACAGCACTACAACTACCACATCTTGGACACGATTAAATTCCGATTGGACCAGATCAGGTAACAACATAAGCTACACCGCTGGAAATGTTTCCACTACGGGAACACTAACTGGTGGTAATTCATATACTTCATCCATCTCAGGATTTACAGCAAATATTACTTCGGTTGCAGCCAACTATCCCTTAACAGCTGCTGATAACGGAAAAGTAATTCAATCTACTAGCGCTTCTGCCATAACCATCACCATACCTAGCGGCTTGCCTGCCGGATTCAATTGTACCGTAGTACAAATGGGTGCTGGACAAATTACGTTTACGGGAACCTACTTCAACAGAGGCAATTTTAATAAAACAGCCAGTCAATATGCTATTGTGAGTATCCTGCACTTGGGTAGCAACAACATTATTGTTTCTGGCGAAATGAGCAATTAAAATGAAAGGATTTTTTTACCTAGCAATTTTATTCATTCCATTTACTGCCTTAGGCCAAATAGGCCTTCCCATTCAACAATCCATGCTCCCAAAAAATAGTTTGGTAGTCAATTACGATTTTTCAAAACCAGCTAGTTTCACTCGTGGCAATTCATTTGTAACCAGTATTGCCGCTTCTGGAAACGCATCTGTCGTTAATGCGCCTATTTTCATGAATTCTTTAGGTTTTGTCTCACTAGATGGAGTAAACCAATACGTCATGACGCCCAATCTAAGACCTTTTTTTAAATCGGTAAACGCAAGCGCACAAAACAGCTTTGCGATGACTCTTTGGGTCTATCCTACTGCATCAAATGGCGTAATCGTAAGCGAACACGATTCGCAAACGCTTAATACAAGCTTCTTTACCAGTAATATTGAACTAGTAAACGGCATAATTAAATACAAAGTTTGGAATGGCACCGAAATAGTATCAAGTACAATAGCGTTAAACAGATGGTACCACATTGCCATGGTCTATAGCGGTACTTCGGTTAAAGCTTACCTAAACGGCCTACTAATAGGAACCCAAACCTATGATAGAACAATTCCACCAGCAGGACAATTTTATGGAATAGGTGCACAATCATCTACCACAAATATGGGGTCGGGTATCTTTGGTAAATTTAATTTGGCGCAATTCAAATTGTACAATTTACCTTTAAGCGATGTGGATGTCCTGCAAGAGTATTTAGCCCGAAAAGACGAATTTGATTACACCATTCACAGCCCTTCAACCAATACAAACCCTACCTATTGGAGTGTTTCCAGTGTATGGAATAGCGAAAATACTTTTGGCAATCTACATTACACCCCGTGGCTAAACAACACTTCATTAGGTTGGGCAGCTTTGTATTACGATGTCAATCAATCCATTACGCTAAGTTATGATGCACCTACCACGATAAAGGGAATTGTAACCCAAGGTAGAGCCAATAACGGCGGGCAATGGGTAACCACAGCACATATTGAAACGAGTCCCAACGGGGCAGCACCATGGACACGAATACTTAGTAATGCCACGTTAAACACTAACTCAGTTGATGATGTTCGTATCTTGTTTCCAACTCCCGTTTTTGCAAAAGCAGTAAAGATACTTCCTGTTGGGTGGAATAATCATATCACCATGCGTTTGGGATTACTCTTAAAACCAATAGATATTACGACCAGTAACTTAACTTTATATTATAATCCAGCTTTAACCGAAAGTTACAGCGGATCGGGTAATGCCATCAATGATTTAGCGGGTAATGGAACAACAGCAACCTTGTACAATTCACCTGCCTTTAATGCAGCTACAGGGTTTACATTTAACGGAAGCAATCAATACGCTACTATCCCGTCTGTTGCCGGAGTTACAAATTTTACAAACACCCAACAATATTCAGTTGAAATTTGGTTTAGACCTTCAAACGGACAAGTAAACTCAGGTGAAGCAGAATTATTTGAAAAATGGAACCTAAACAATGAATCAAGGTATCCCTTTGTTTTTAGATATAATGAAGGCACAAGTAGTATGTTTGTGGCGTGTTATGATGGGCCAAATTTTAGATCTGTTACGGCTTCAGGTTTTCCTGTAAATACCTGGAAACAAGTAGTAGGTGTTTTTAATTTTGTGAGTAATACACTTACGATGTACCGAGACGGAGTGGCTGTTGGCTCTACAAGCATAAGCGGCATGGGCCAAGTAAGCAACACCAGCCCAATTGCCATTGGCACAAGACTCGGCACTGGTGGTTCAATTTCACCCGCAATTATGTATAAAGGAAGTGTGGGCATCATAAGAATGTACAACAAACCCTTAACCGCCGCAGAAGTCCTCAACAACTTTAACACCACAAAAGGCACTTACGGGCTGTAATTTTTTCTCTTTTCAACATTCAACATTCCTTATTCAACATTCCTTGTTCAAAATCAATTTTTAAACATATAAGTCATATAAGTTTGTTTAAGTTGGATTGCGTGTAAGTAAGTTCAAGTTAATAAAAGGAAGATATTCGATTGTAAATCATAACTCTGAGACTATCAACCGACCACTCTCCTTCAACGTCTCGTTTGTCATGCTGTCAAGCATCTAAACCACAAAGCACACAAGGAAAGCACAAGGTTCACTAGAATTTTGTGCTTTCTTACATTAATTGGTCAAACTATACGTTGATTTATTAGCCACGGATTCACAGATTAAATGGATTAAATGAAATAAAGAATATTGAAATGGAAGTTACAACAATAAACCTTCATAAACCTTCATAAACCTTCATAAACCTTCATAAACCTTTATTAACTGAACACCGACCACTCTTTTATGAACTTAAACTAACTTCAACACAATCCAACTTATAATAACTTATATGACTTATATGGTAAAAAAAAGAGATGCTTAACAGCATGACAAACTAGACGTTGATTTTTTCACCACCAATCACTGAACACTGAGACTGAACACCCCTTGTGCCCCTTGTGCCTCCCCTGTGCTCCTTGTGGTTAAGCTATTAAACATCTGAACAACGAACTATGAACAACGAACAACGAATGTTGAAATGGAATAAGTAAACTAAAAACTGACCACAGACAACCGAAAACTGACAACCGAAAACAAGGAATCAATTAAAATAATTATTTATAAACCCTTTTGAAAACAAAGGATAATTTAATTTTTTAGAAAGCAACTTATATGCATTTAATTGAAAATCAGTATCCTCACTAGTATGAAATTTATAAACATAAATAAGCAACATAATAATTTCTTTATAACTATATTTAAAATACCCTTCCTCTAAAACAAAATCTTTGTTTTTCATTGTAGTCAATTCATTAGATTCAAATTTAGAATTGAATAAAGTCAATAAACGAAATAAATTCATATGATGTTCATGATAATAATAGTTAACTTTTACTTTTTCATTTGAAATGAATTTCAAAATCATGTCCATAAGTAAAAAATTTCTAGAAAGTAACGCAACAATAATGGGTTCATATAAATAATCCAATACATTTTCTGGCGGAGATTTCTTAATGGTGTTAAAAAAGACTGTGATATCGTTTAAGCCATATTGATTTGAAAGTAATTGTACTGAAAACAACCTTCCAATTAATATGGAATGAAAATCTGATATAACTATGGAACTAAAAAAATCATAGGAAACAGGCAATCCATTAAAATATTTTTTTAATTCTAAAACTGCCAAAGAAAAACATTTGATTTGAATATCTGTAGTAGTTGTGATAACATACAAACACCAATCACCATAATAGCCATTTAAATTCGAATAATCTACATAAATACAATATACATATTTCAAAAAATTAGGATTCAGTAACAGTTTATCATCGGAAAGTGAGTAAGTTTTAAATAACATTCCAACCGAATTTCCAAAATGCAACGTTTCAGAATAACTAAAATGGCGTTCATTAAAAAAGTCGGAATGAAATACTTCATTTAATAATGTTTGCTTATCTAAATAAACCAATTCCCGACATAATGAAATCATAAAATCAAGTGCCTGCTCACTTCTATAATCCATACCATTTATAAAATGAAGAATACTTTCAGAATCTTCATGTAATATATGGTATAACTTCTCTTTATCACTCCAATAGGCCTCGTAGGGATTGATTTTTAAATAATGAATATAATCTTTATAGCCATTGAATCGAGAAAGTGTATCCAACGTATTTTTACTTGGTTTTACATAAGTTGCTAAACCAAACAACCTTCTTAAAGTATTGTAACTAATCAATTCATCGGTTTTTTCTAATATCAATTCCGATAATAATTGGCAATCACCTCGATCTGTAATATCAAAACCAGCATTTTTTATTGTTAGTTTTTTTATATAGTCAATCATTGTTTAATATGTATCAAATGTGTATCAAATATATGGAATTAATAATTCAAATTTGGAATTATATTTTTTTTAAGATAAAAGAATTTAAAATACTCGATAGAGGGTGTTGCACATGGATTAGGAAAAGCAAGATTAGTTCAAAAAATTATTGAAGATTATTCCTGATTTATTTTAACTAAATAAATAAAACACAATGATGACTATAAAAGAAATAAATGAGCAAATTGAAAACGAATATATTCAAGAGAATATTCATAATGTTAATAATAATTGGTTTCCTTTAATGAAATACGATGAAGATTATGGAGTTTCTAGATCTTTTGATGCTATTCAGTTTTTGATTGTAGGGCTTAATCCTTCATTAACTAATAAATTCGCAGAGCATATTCACTCAACTATTTTTGAAATTGAAGATACATTCGACCCAATGTCAACTCACGATTACGGTCGTAAAGAAATATATCTAAATAATAAAGCAGCGATAACAAAAAAACTAATTGATTATCAAGCGCTACTAAAATATGACTCAAAAGAACGAATCCCCTATTTTAAACAACTAGAAAACTTTTTTATTGAAATAGAAAACAAGACGAGTTTTAAAGAAAACATTTTTCATTATGATTTTTGCCAATTGAGACATACTGATTCAAATGGAATAAAAAAAACCATCGAAGATAATTATGAAATTCTTGCCAAACATTTAGATACTATTATTGAAGTGGTTCACCCTAAAATTATTTTTGTTTTTAATGGCACTTTAGCAAAGTTATTAAAAGTCAACAATTTCTTTTCATCCGTTAATTTAGATGCTGAACTAGGTTGTTATTTTTACAAAAACATACCTGTAGTTTTAGCTAATCAACTTTCTGGAGGTGCAACTTCTTCTGTATATAGAGAAATGTTAATTTGGAATACAAAAAGAATATTAAATAAAAAATAAATTATGTCAAAAAATTATACAAAATACACAGTAGCAGGTATTGGAGAAAACTTGAACAAAAGAAAATTAGTTTTTGAAATCGTAAAAGATTATGCCGCGAAAAACAATCCTAGTTTTGAAGAATTGCAAAAAGTATTTTCAGATGAAATTCAGGGTTCTTTGGGGTTCATTAGAAAAGATTCGGAGGTGAAAGATGCTAAACGTTTTAACATAGATGAACCACTTACAATAAAGAATGGGATTAATGTAGTGGTTTCTAACCAATGGGGTGAAAACATTGCCGATTTCCTAGCAGCAGCTAAAAAATTAGGGTATGAGATTTCTTCACAGATTCAAGAAGTAGAAACAGTAAATGATGCTCCTGCTCCAGGTATAGAAAATAAAGTCAATATCACCATCAGTGGGCGAATATCAAATTACATGTTTGGTATTTTAGGTGATGACGCTTATGCTGAATGTGAAAAAGCGATATCTTATGCAACAGATGACATTGAAACGATGGAGGATTTTGTTAAGATGTACTATGAAACGACTCTTTATGATGGCGATGGCATGGAAATTTTCCTAGAAAATATGGATATGGAACAATTCAATTCAAACTGTCCATTATTATCAGAATTTTTAAATAATGTGAAAGAAGGTAATGCGAGTCATCTTCAGTTTTATGAAGATATTTTGGATATGTCTTGGGAACAAGTGAATATCATAGAAGATGATGCTTTAATTACAATTACAGTTGACGAAAAAGAAATTGTATCAGGTCAAAAATTAAAAGATTTTTTAGGAGAAATAGAACAAATTTTTGATGAAGAAGATGACCCTAAAACTATTGCAAAAGCAAGAGAATTCTGGGCTAAAAATGGTGCTGAATTCGAAATGGAAGATAGCGACGAATTCCAAGTAAGTAAAGCTGCAAATGGCGTTCTATTATTTAACGAATGGATTCAACCTAAACGTTTGACAGATTATAAAACACGCGAACGCAACATAACAGTTGAGCATGATAACATCGTAGATTTTGATTATTACTTTGATGCTGTAGATTTTGATGTTACAAAATTAGCCTTTTTAAAATTTGCAAATGCAACTGATTTTCACGAATCAGGTCCTGAATATGTAGGAAGTTATTTGTCTTACAACAATGATATAGTAGAACCCGATCAAAATATTCATCGCGATAAAGGATTTACTATTCACTATGAACCTACATTTCAATCGTGTGATTTTCTATTATTAGGATAAAATCATTATAAAAAAACTGTTGAAAAAAACCGAAAAACAACATTAAAAAGGAGTAGGTTAAAGATTATTAAATTTTAAATTATGAAAGTAAAGTTTACATTAAAAGACAAATATGCAGAGTCTGTATTAAAAATGAAAGTTGGTGATTATGTTGTTTTAGATGGGATGTCTAGTGTTAATACAACCCCTCAAAATGGTCAATTAAAAGCAGCAATTGAAGAAAAATTCGGTGTAAAAATATCTACCTCTCCACAGTCGAGTTCTTTTGATAAAGAAGAGGCTTAGGTTCTAATGAACTCCTTAAAATCGGCTATTACCACTGATTATTTATCAGATATTTCTTATAAAAAATTTAACGATTATGAAATATTGTCCTAATTGTGGCATACTAACAGAACTAGAGGATTTATTTTGTTCTTCTTGTGGTTTTGGGTTAAAGTCCCAAAACGTGTCTAGTCAAAAAATTCAAGGTAGTTTTTCACATGAATTTTCATCAAATATCTTACTCGGGGGTAACATTCTTACCCCTGATAAGTTATATATTGATGAAACAGGTGTAACTTATACTAAGCGCAACAAATATTTGATAGGCAAAGACCGTGTTTTTATGTCGTTTCAAAATATATCATCGATTAGGATTGATCGAAAGTTGATTGATGCAAATATTATTATATCTAGTAAGGGGGCTATAGAAATTATTGCAAAAGATTTTTCAATTGGAGATTCAAAGAAAATTGAAAATATTATTAAAGAAAATCTTGAGCATTAATATTCTGAAATCACTATACATAGGCCTAGATGAAGGTAATGCCCATTTTATTTCGGCAAATCAACTTTCTAGAGTTGCAATATTTTCAGTTTATAGAGTCAATTTGGTTTAGCATACTAAAATAATATTAAGATGTTGGAATATACCGAAAATCAACGTTAAAAAGGAGTAGGTTAATTAAATAAATTTTAAAATTATGATGTGGAAAGTTAAAGTAAGACTAGATGTAATTACAAGAGGACATTCGAAAGAAGAAACATTCGAAACAATGATGGATACAGATACAATAAGCAAATGTACCTCAGACAATGGAAAAAAAATTGTAGAGGCCGCTTGGCTGACCTCAATGTTTCCTGGAGCAGATAAATTAAGAATTAAAAGTTGTGTCAAAATATAACTTGAAAAAAATACTACACATAGACTTAGATGGTGTCATTGCCGATTTTATATCGGCAATGCATTCCCATCCTTTGAGAGAAATTCCTCCTTATGATGAACATCCAGATACCATACCGCATATTTTCAGAAACTTACAACCTATTGAAGGTGCTGTAACTGCAGTACAAAAGCTGCTGAATTCAAATAAATATGAAATCTATTTTTTAAGCACTGCACCTTGGAATAATCCATCCGCTTGGACAGATAAGCGACTGTGGCTAGAAGATCAATTTGGAGATGTTATTAACAGAAAACTTATACTAACACATCGAAAAGATTTGATTAGAGGAGATATTTTAATTGATGATCGACCAAACAATGGAGCAGATAAATTTCAGGGCGAATGGATTCAGTATGGCTCAGAAAAGTTTCCCAATTGGAATGAAATTTTAACCTATTTATTGTGAATGTAACACCACAAAATACACTCCCCCACTTTTTAACAAAAGCTATGAAAATATGGCTTTTTCAGTATTATACTGATTCATATGACAGCATTACAGAAATAGGGTGTTTTGAATGGAAAATAAAAATTGATAAAAGAAATCCTACAAAACCAAAAAAAATACCACTCGTCAAAGAATCCCATAAACTAAAATCCAGTTCATTTTCTAGAAACATTTATTTTCTAGAAGAAAATCAAAATACGCTTTTCGTTTATCTTACGACTGGATTTGCATTATCTGGGCAAGGTGTCATATACCAATACAATTGGAATGGCGAAGAATTTATAAAACAACCCAAAAAAATATTTTCAATAATTAGATAAAATCTTACCCTACAGCTATCGCAATAAAATAAAACCTGCATCATCTTTTATTCAAAATCAATCCTTTAACGCCTAGTTATTCTTTTAACTATAGTGTTCCATTATCCATTATCAATTGTGCATTATCAATTTTCTAAACTGAAAACTGAAAACTGACAACCGAAAACAGTCAACTGAAAACTGACAACCGAAAACAGACAACCGAAAACCGATAATTAAAAAAAATCCCTATCTTAGTCCAACTAAAAAAAACAACAAAATGAAAAAAACAATTCACCTTTGTCTTGCTCTAGTAGGCATTTTAGTCCTACAAAGTTGCAATCAAAAAGCCACACCAGCAGCAAACGACTACTTTGCTCAGAGTAAAGATTCCGTTCAAACCGGAGGTATTAAAATGATTCCGATTACCACGCCAAAAGGCACGTTCAACGTATGGACGAAACGCATTGGTAACAACCCAAAAATTAAAGTATTGCTATTAAACGGTGGACCTGGAGGCACGCACGAATACTTTGAGTGTTTTGAAAACTTCTTACCAGCCGAAGGCATTGAGTTCATTTATTACGATCAAATAGGTTGTGGGAATTCCGACAATCCAAACGACGAATCCATGTGGGATTTAGCCCGTTATGTAGAAGAAGTAGAACAAGTGCGCATTGCCTTGGGACTAGACGAAACCAACTTCTATTTACTAGGTCACTCGTGGGGCGGCATTTTAGCAATGGAATACAGTTTAAAATATCAAAAACACATGAAAGGACTCATCATTTCAAACATGATGTCAAGCTGCCCAGAATATGGAAAATATGCTGACGAAGTCTTAGCCAAGCAAATGAATCCAGCCGTGTTAGCCGAAATTGAAAAGATTGAAGCCGCAAAAGATTTTGCTAATCCACGCTACATGGAATTGTTGCTTCCTAATTTCTATGAAAAACACATTTTACGCTTTCCAGCAAAAAACTGGCCAGAGCCGGTAAACCGTTCGTTTGCTAAAATGAATCAATCACTATATGTTACGATGCAAGGCCCAAGCGAATTTGGCGTAGCAGGAAAATTAGAACAATGGGATAGAAAAGGCCAGTTAAAAGACATCGCCATCCCTACCCTAGTTATTGGCGCACAACACGATACTATGGATCCAAAACACATGGAAGAAATGGCAAAACTGACTCCAAAAGGTACCTATTTATATTGCGAAAATGGAAGCCACATGTGTATGTATGACGACCAAAAAACGTATTTCAGTGGACTAATTTCGTTCCTGAAAAAGTAGGGAACACAAAGTCTCACGAAGTTTACACAAAGTTTCACAGTGTTAAGCATCTAACCCACAAAGCACACAAGGAAAGCACAAGGTTCACTAGAATTTTGTGCTTTCTTACTTTAGTTGGTCAAACTAAACGTTGATTTTATATGAACTATGCTAAGTGAAACGCCTCAGCGCAATGCAACTTATACTAACTTATATGACTTATATGGTTAATAATCATTTAACCGCAAAGCACACAAGGAATGCACAAAGCTCACTACAATGAGTTGCTTAACAGCAAGACAAACTAGACGTTGATTTTTAGCCATGGATTCACAGATTAATTAGATTAAATTGAACACCGAATACTAAAAACTGAAAACTCACTCGTGGACCTTGTGCCTCCCTTGTGCTCATTGTGGTTAAGCTATTAAACATCTGAACAACGAACTATGAACAAGGAACAACGAATATTGAAATGGAATAAGAAAACCTGAACACTGACAACTGAACACTGAACACTCCCATCTCCCATCACCCATCACCCATCACCCAACAATTTCAAAAATTCTAATTTCTAATTTCTAATTTCTAATTTTTAAAAGTATCTTTGCTTTTTAAAAATTCGATACAAAATGCGTATATCTTATAATTGGATCAAACAATTCATTAAAACCGATTTAAAATCTGAAGAAATTGCCGACATACTTACCGATTTAGGTCTTGAAGTAGAGGGTGTTGATGCATTTGAAAGTTTAAAAGGAGGATTGCAAGGCGTGGTAGTTGGTCACGTACTTACGTGTAAAAAACATCCTGATGCCGATAAATTAAAAATCACTACAGTAGATTTAGGCGATGGCAACGCACCTGTTCAAATTGTATGTGGGGCGCCTAATGTTGCGAAAGGACAAAAAGTTCCTGTAGCCACTATTGGTACTAAATTGTTTGACAAAGAAGGAAACGCATTCGAAATTAAGAAAGGAAAAATACGCGGTCAAGAAAGCCACGGTATGATTTGTGCCGAAGACGAACTAGGATTAGGCGAAAGTCACGACGGCATTATGATTCTTGACGCAGCATTAGAACCTGGAACACCCGCAGCTAAAGTATTTGATATTGAAACCGATGAGGTATTTGAAATAGGATTAACCCCTAACCGTGCCGATGCCATGTCACACATGGGCGTAGCACGCGATTTGAGAGCAGGTTTGTTGCAACGAGGAACATCATTTGAGTTCATTACACCATCAGCAAGTAATTTCAATGTAGATAAACGCACTTTAAAAATAGACGTAACAGTTGCCGACAGTAAATTAGTGCCGCGCTATTGTGGAGTCACCATTTCAGGAATCACGGTGAAACCATCGCCAAGTTGGTTACAAAATAAACTAAAAGCCATTGGGTTAACCCCAAAAAATAATGTGGTCGATGTTACTAATTATGTATTGCACGAGTTAGGACAACCGCTACATGCTTTTGATGCTGCACACATTGAAGGCAATAAAATTAACGTTTCAACCGTTGCGGCGGGTACTAAATTTGTCACCCTAGACGACGTAGAACGCACCTTGCACGAAGAAGACGTAATGATTTGTGATGCAAACGGACCTTTGTGTATTGCAGGAGTGTTTGGCGGAAAAACATCGGGTGTATCAGAAACAACGACTGCTATTTTCTTAGAAAGCGCTTATTTTAATCCGGTTTCCGTTAGAAAAACAGCAAAAAGACACGGTTTGAATACCGATGCCTCATTCCGTTTTGAAAGAGGTATTGATCCAAACATAACTGAATATGCGTTGAAACGTGCTGCTTTATTGATTCAAGAAGTTGCGGGTGGAGAAATCACGTCGGATCTTATTGATGTGTATCCAAAAAAGATTGATGATTTTAGCGTGTTCATTAATTACCAAAAAGTGAACAGCATTATTGGAGAAGAAATCAAACCCGAAACGATTAAAAAAATTATAGCGTCATTAGACATTAAAATTAGTTCCATTTCAGATACGGGTCTTGGATTAATCATTCCGGCATATCGTGTAGATGTCACTAGAGAAATTGATGTCATTGAAGAGATTTTACGTGTGTATGGATACAACAACATTCAAATTCCAGGGAAGCTTAATGCTACAGTAGCCAATGCTGCTCGTACTGAAGAATTTAATATACAAAACCACACCGCCAGTCAATTATGTGCGTTAGGATTTAACGAGATGATGGCTAATTCTTTAACAACTCCTGATTATGTAGCCCTTTCAGAACAATTAGAAGCAGCGCATAATGTAGTCATGTTGAATCCGTTGAGTAACGATTTATCGGCAATGCGTCAATCGTTGTTGTTTTCGGCATTAGAAGCAGTGGCGTTCAATTGCAACCGCAGAAGAACCGATTTAAAGTTCTTCGAATTCGGTAAATCATACCACAACACCACAGAAGGCTATTTAGAAGAGAAACATTTAACACTTACCCTTTCTGGAAACAAAAACAATGAAAGTTGGTTAAAAGCACAAGAAAAATCTGATTTCTTTTTATTGAAAGGATATGTTATGGCGGTAATATCGCGTTTAGGATTGGATCAAAAAGTGACCAGTTTACCGTTTACTAACGATGTATTTTCAGAAGGAATAGCTCTTGCTATTGGTAAAGAAGTAATTGTTGAATTCGGAGTAGTTAAGAAATTAATAATCAAGCACTTTGACATCAAACAAGAAGTGTTGTATGCCGACTTCAATTGGGGTAAAATGCAAAAATACATTTCCAATACAATCAAATATACCGACATTCCAAAATATCCTGAAGTACGTCGTGATTTTGCATTACTAGTAGATGAAAACGTACAGTTTAAGCAAATCTATACCCTTGCTAAACAAACCGAAAAAAGCTTTTTAAAAGAAGTGAATTTATTTGATGTGTACCAAGGCGCTAACCTACCCGAAGGAAAGAAATCGTATGCGGTAAGCTTCATTTTACAAGACGATTCAAAAACCCTAACCGATACTCAAATTGATAAAATCATGAGTAAACTACAAGGCAATTTTGAAAGCCAGTTAGGCGCTAGCTTACGCTAGTTTTCAGTCGCAGTGATCAGTGGTCAATTGCAGTCGCAGTGGTCGGTCGCAGTCGCAGTGCTCATAGCTTTTTATAAAATTTATTCGTCCAACATCAGATTAAAATCTATTTAATCCTTCAATCCGTGGCTAATAACCATAACAAAATAACTGAAAACTGCAACTGAACACTGCGACTGAAAACTGAGACTGAAAACTGAGACTGAAAACTGCGACTGCGACTGAGACTGAAAACTGAGACTGAAAACTGAGACTGAAAACTGCGACTGCGACTGAACACTGAGACTGAAAACTGAGACTGAAAACTGCGACTGCGACTGCGACTGAACACTCCAAACTCCCCTCTTGTCTTTTTCCCCAAAAATCACTATTTTAGCACCATGATAAAAGTCGTACTCATTGGTTCAGGAAATGTAGCGCAGCATTTAATACAAGTGTTTTTGCAGGCTAAAGAGGTAGCTTTGGTGCAAGCGGTAGCTCGTAATCCAAGACCCTTAGCGGCATTGCTTCCAATGGATAAAATTACGAATGACTATCAAAAAATTACCGAAGCAGACGTTTATATTATAGCGGTGTCAGATGATGCTATTGCTGAGGTAGCCGTCCAATTACCGTTTAACAACAGACTGGTAGTGCATACTTCAGGATCTTCGGATATTTCGGTACTGCAAGACAACAATAGAAAGGGCGTGTTTTATCCGTTACAAACTTTTACCAAAGGCAAGGCAATTGATTTTGCTAAAATTCCTATTTGTATAGAAGCTGAAAATGAAATTGATTACCAACTTTTAGAAAAATTAGGCCATTCTATTTCACAAAAAGTAGTTTCCATTACTTCCGAACAACGCAAGAGTTTGCATGTAGCGGCTGTTTTTGTGTGTAATTTCGTAAATCATATGTACCACATGGGACATGAGATTTGTGAAAAAAACGACATTCCGTTTGAAGTGCTGCATCCCTTAATTCAGGAAACGGCTCATAAAATAATGACACTATCACCCGAAGAAGCACAAACCGGTCCGGCGGTGCGCCACGATTCAAAAACCATTGAAAAACATTTGAATTTTTTAGAAGATTCAAACGATAAACAACTCTATCAATTACTTACACAATCCATACAATATGTCAAAAAGTTATAAAGAAATCATGAACCAAATTACCACCTTCGTCTTTGATGTCGATGGGGTTTTAACCGATGGTACTATTCACGTAACGCCTACTGGTGAAATGTTGCGCAACATGAATATTAGAGACGGTTATGCCATGAAAGCCGCACTTGAAAATGGATACACTGTTTGCATTATTTCAGGCGGAAGCAATGAAGGGGTACGAGTACGCTTACGCAATTTAGGCATCACCGATATCTATTTGGGCGTACCCAATAAAGTAGAAACCTTCAAGGAATTCACCGATATTTATGGCATTGCTCCAGAAAACGTATTGTATATGGGCGATGACATTCCAGATTATCACGTGATGCAATTAGTAGGACTTCCAACTTGTCCACAAAATGCCGTTCCAGAAATCAAAGGAATTTCCAAATATGTTTCACACATCGAAGGCGGAAGAGGCGCTGTTCGCGATGTCATTGAACAAGTCATGAAAGTGCAAGGCAAATGGATGGAGCATTTTGATGCGAAATTTGATTAAAAGATTGATTTTTAACGCAAAGGACGCTAAGACTTTTCGCAAAGGACGCAAAACTATCATAAAAGATTGTCTTGAAACCTAACCCAAGGCAAAGCCGAACGGAGCGAAGCTAAACATGAAAACCGACCACAAACAAAACGTTGTTTCTATATGAACTTTGCTAAGTGCAACGCCTCAACACAATGCAACACTATATAATCTATGTGTCTATGTGGTTAAAATTTAACAGTAGGAAA
>NZ_JBIIWV010000081.1:0-9539 GCF_044338735.1 Flavobacterium sp.
CAGTAATTCCAGAAAATGTAGTTATTCAAATAGGATCCGAAGAATATTTTCTACAGAATACCAAACCGGGTTTTTTTGAATATACGTTTTCAAAATTATCAAAGGATGTTGTTTTTTCGCTTCAAGCTAATGGATTAAACTCTAAAGAATATCAAATTAAAGTAATTGACGTGCCTACGATTACTGACTTTAAAATGATTTTGAACTATCCTTCTTATTTAGGAAAAAAACCAGAAACAATTCAAGGATCTGGAAACGCCTTAGTACCTGAAGGAACTATTATCAATTGGAAAATAAATGCTGTTGCAACGGATAAAATTCTTTTAAAAACAGGTAGTCAAATTAGTCCGTTTGCACTTAAATCAAATAAGTTTTCTATTACCAGAAAAATTGTAGACCAATTAAACTATGAGGTAATTACTTCTAATCGAAAAATTACTGAATTTGAAAAATTAGGTTATCAAATTTCTATTATCAAAGACCAATTTCCTGTAATTTCAGTTCAAACCACACCTGATTCGCTTAAATTGAAAACCAAAGTGATTTTAGGTCAAATTTCGGACGATCACGGTTTGTCAAAATTACAAGTGGTTTTTTATCCTAAGGACAATCCAAAAGCTATTCGTAAAGCAAACTTATCTATAAAAAAACAAGCGGTTGATCAATTTATCTATACGTTTCCAAACGGATTAGTAATTGATAAAGGTCTAAATTATGAATATTACTTTGAAGTGTTTGATAATGATGTAGTTAATAATTTTAAAAGCACAAAATCAGCTGTTTTTTATCATTATGAACAAACGGAAGAACAAAAAGAAGATCAACAACTTAAAGAGCAAAACGAAAACATAAACAGTTTAGAAAAATCGCTGCACAATCAAGACAAACAAATGGCAGAATTAGACAAACTGCAAAAAATGAATAAAGAAAAATCAAATTTAGATTTTAAAGATCAGAAAAAGGTAGAAGAATTTATTAAGCGTCAAAAACAACAAGACGAAATGATGAAAGAATTTACTAAAAAGCTGTCTGAAAATTTAGAAGAATTTAATCCAAAAAAGCAAGATAAAGAGAAAGAAGAATTGCTCAGAAGATTGGAAGCAGCAGAAAAACAATCCGATAAAACAGAAAAACTATTAAAAGAGTTAGAAGAGCTTTCCAAAAAACTAGAAAAGGAAGAGCTTTTTGATAAAGCCGATAAGTTAAAGCAAAACGCAAAAAATCAACAGCAAAATTTAGAACAATTGGTTGAATTGACCAAACGTTTTTATGTAGAAAAAAAAGCCGAACAATTAGCTGATAAACTTGATAAACTTTCAGATAAGGAAGAAAAATTAGCTGATAGTGAAAAAGAAAATACAGAACAAAATCAGAACGAAATCAATCAAGCGTTTAAAGAGATTCAAAAAGAACTGCAAGATTTAGACCAAGAAAATAAAGAGTTAAAAGATCCGATGGAAATCCCAAACGACAAGAATGAGCAAGAAGATGTTAAAAAAGATCTTCAAAAGGCAGCTGACGAACTCAATAAAAACCAACCTAAAAAAGCACAACCCAAACAAAAATCGGCAGCAGCTAAAATGAAAGAAATGAGTCAAAAAATGGCTCAAGCTATGGATTCGGGCGAAATGGAGCAAATGCAAGAAGACGCTAAACTGCTGAGACAAATATTAGATAATTTATTAGCTTTTTCTTTTGACCAAGAACGATTAATTAAAACCACAAACACAGCGCAAACACGTTCTTTAGAATTAAATAAAGTCCTTAAAAAACAACAAGATTTAAAACAACAATTTAAACATGTTGATGATAGTTTATTTGCTGTTTCCTCAAGAAACCCGCGCATTACCGAAATCATTTTAAAAGAATTGAGCGATGTGCATTACAATTTAGATAAAACATTAGAATCTTTAGCCGATAACAACATTTCTAAAGGAGCATCACATCAACAATACACACTTACAGCAGCTAATCGTTTGGCCGATTTTTTAAGTAACGTGCAAAGCCAAATGAATATGGACATGCAAGGACAAGGACAAGGAAAACCAAAACCAGGAAAAGGACAGGGCTCGGGAATGCAATTACCAGACATTATCAAGAAGCAAGAAGGGTTAGGTGAAAAAATGAAGGACGGTATGAAACCGGGCGACAAACCCGGAAATAAGCCCGGTGAAGGACAAAAAAGCGGCAAAGACGGCAAAGACGGCAAAGGAGCTTCTGGAGATGGAAATCAAGAAGGTGAAAACGGATCAGAAGGGAATGCGGGTAAAGTCTTAGAGATATTGAAAGAGCAAAGACAACTTCGCGATGCTTTGCAGAAGGCACTTGAGAAGGAAGGCATGATGAACCAAGGCATGGATGCGTTACAACAAATGAAAGAAATTGAAAAGCAGCTAATCAATAAAGGTTTTAAAAACGAAGTGCTTCAAAAAATGCTAAATTTAAAACACGAACTTTTAAAGCTTGAGAAAGCCATTCAACAACAAGGAGAAGACACTAAGCGACAGTCAAAAACCAATGATAAGAGTTTTAACAATACTGCCGCTCCTCTATCAAAAGAATTAAAAGAATATATTAATAGTGTTGAAATATTAAACAGACAAAGCTTACCTTTGCAACCCAATTTTAATCAGAAAGTTCAAAACTATTTTAAAAAAGATGATTAGTTTTAATTACGAAACAGATTTTACCCTTGACAACGAATCAATCTATAAAGATTGGATTTTCAGAATTGTTGATTCTGAAGGATTCGAATTAGGTGAGATCAATTATATATTTTGTGATGACGAATATTTACATAAAATAAATGTTGAATATTTAAATCACGACACCCTAACCGATATTATTAGTTTTGATTATTCTGTAGGAAATATATTACAAGGTGATATCTTTATTTCAACAGAAAGAGTTTCCGACAACGCGAAGGATTTTAGGGTTGTTTTTGATGAAGAATTAAAGCGCGTTATGTCTCACGGAGTTTTGCATTATTGCGGATATAAAGACAAATCTACAGCAGACGAAGCGATAATGCGTTCAAAAGAAGATGAAAAAATTGCAATGTTTCACGTGGAACAATAAATAATGAAGATAATTTAATATGTTTCACGTGGAACATAAAAAATAAAATAAAATGTTTCTAAATCAATATGATGTAATTGTTGTGGGCGCTGGACATGCCGGTTGTGAAGCTGCTGCTGCTGCTGCAAACATGGGTTGTTCAACACTATTGGTAACAATGAACTTGCAGAACATTGCTCAAATGTCTTGTAATCCTGCTATGGGAGGAATTGCAAAAGGACAAATTGTTAGAGAAATTGACGCGCTGGGCGGTTATTCAGGTATTGTTTCAGACAAGACGGCTATTCAGTTTAAAATGTTGAATAAGTCAAAAGGTCCGGCAATGTGGTCGCCTCGAGTTCAATCTGACAGAATGCGCTTTTCAGATGAATGGCGTAGCATGTTGGAGAACACATCTAATCTTGATTTTTATCAAGAGATGGTTGCGGGATTACTTTCGGAAAATGGTAAAATTACGGGTGTTAAAACATCTTTAGGAATGGAGATTAAAGCTAAATCGGTAGTATTGACTAACGGCACATTTCTTAATGGTTTAATTCATATTGGAGAAAAACAATTTGGCGGAGGTCGTGCAGGAGAAAGCGCCTCTTTTGGAATAACTGAAGATTTAGTACAACTTGGTTTTGAATCAGGAAGAATGAAGACAGGAACCCCTCCACGTGTTGATGGGCGTTCGTTAGATTTTTCTAAAATGACTGAGCAACCTGGAGACGAATCACCTGAAAAATTTTCTTATACAAATCTTACGGCTCCATTAAAAACACAGCGGTCATGTTGGATGTCATATACATCGTTAGAAGTGCACGATATTTTACGCGAAGGGTTCGATAGAAGCCCAATGTTTAATGGAAGGATTAAAAGTATTGGACCAAGATATTGCCCTTCAATTGAAGACAAAATTAATCGCTTTGCTGATAAAGAAAGACACCAGTTATTTGTTGAGCCTGAAGGGTGGACCACATGCGAATATTACATCAACGGGTTTTCAACATCTTTACCTGAAGACATTCAATTTAAAGCATTACGTTCGGTTGCAGGATTTGAAAATGTAAAGTTTTTTAGACCAGGATACGCCATAGAATATGATTACTTCCCTCCTACGCAGTTGCAACACACTTTAGAAACTAAATTAGTGGAAGGATTGTATTTTGCAGGTCAAATTAACGGAACTACAGGTTATGAAGAAGCGGCTTCTCAAGGATTAATGGCCGGAATTAATGCGGCCTTAAAAGTTCAAAACCGCGAACCATTTATATTAAAAAGAGACGAAGCTTATATCGGAGTTTTAATCGATGATTTGATTACAAAAGGAACTGAAGAACCATACCGAATGTTTACTTCTCGTGCAGAATATAGAACCTTGCTTCGACAAGATAATGCAGATTATAGATTAACGCCAAAAGCATTCGAAATAGGTTTAGCCAAGGAAGAGCGTTTGATTCGAATGGAACAAAAATTTGCCCAATCAGATGCAATGGTAAATTTCTTTAAAGAAACAAGTTTAAAACCCGAAGAAGCAAATCCAATCTTAGAAGCGAAAGGGTCAGCACCTATGAACCAACCTGATAAAATGTTTAAAGTGTTCTCTCGTCCGCAATTAGATTTAGAAGATTTTAGAAAATTTAGTAAAGTTGCAGCCTACATTGAGGAGCATGATTTAGATCAAGAAGTAGTTGAACAAGCCGAAATTCAAGTAAAATATTCGGGCTATATAGAAAAGGAAAAAAACAACGCCGATAAGTTAACTCGTTTGGAAGACATGATTATCCCAGATAATTTCAATTTTGATAAAATCCAATCAATTTCAATAGAAGCAAAACAAAAATTAAACAAAATCCGACCAAGAACAATTGCACAGGCTTCACGAATTAGTGGTGTTTCGCCAAGCGATGTTTCAGTTTTGTTGATATATATGGGTCGATAAATGGAAAGTCGATTGCTGATTTAAGATTTTTGATTTCTGAAATCCATAATCATTATTCTTAAATCATCAATCAAATGTTTCACGTGAAACAACTTTGTAAACCCTAATAAAATAAGCTAGTACCATAAAATAAAATAAATGAATTTTTTAGAAGATAAGTGTTTTATTACCGTTAAAGATTTTTCAGTTTCAGGAGAATCTTTTTCCTTGTTGTTAAATGAAGAATACCAAATTTTAAAGACACACCCACAACCCACTTTAGATAAACTAGGTGCCTATTACGAATTTGAAGATTATATTTCGCATACCGATGGAAAGCGAACATTCTTTGAAAAAATGTATCATTTTATTAAAAGAAAAGCCATTCGTGATAAAGTGAACTTAATTAATTCGCATCAACCATCGAAAGGAAAAATATTAGATATTGGTGCTGGAACGGGAGATTTTCTTTTAGAGTGCAAAAACCAGAATTGGGATATTTTAGGAATTGAACCTAATGAAAAAGCAAAAGTTACTGCAGTTGGAAAAGGGATAAAAATTGGAGACACCATCGAACAATTAGAAAGCAATTCGTTTGATGTAATTACCATGTGGCATGTTTTAGAACACGTTCCAGATGTAGAACATCAAGTTGCCGAATTAAAACGATTACTAAAACCTTCGGGAACAATTATTATAGCGGTTCCTAATTTTAAATCGTATGATGCGAAGTATTATAAATCTAATTGGGCGGCTTATGATGTGCCAAGACATTTATGGCATTTTTCAAAAACCGCTATCGATAAATTATTTGATAAACAAAACATTAATTTAATAGAAGTAAAACCAATGTGGTTTGATAGTTTTTATGTATCGCTTTTATCTGAAAAGCACAAATCAGGAAAAATGAATTTTGTTTCAGGTTTTTTAATAGGTTTTATTTCAAATCTTGTTGGAATTTTTAAAAATGAATATTCATCGCATATTTACATCTTAAAAAACAAATAATTCGCGTTTTTAAGCGATTTAAGCGATTTTTAACAACAAGACAACTATTCGGTTTAAGAAAATTAGTTTTTCGCTTTAAGCGATTCCAATAAAGCCGTTTTTTATAATTCAAAACTATCATAATTAAAGTTCATGATAAGAATTACTTATACTGCATTAAAAAATAAAAAAACGAACAAATTTGCAACTTGACAACTTATTATTACATTTACAAAAAATTATAATTATTTACACCAAGATGAAAAAAGCCATTTTAATTTTAGCCGTTGCATTAAGCCTTTTTGCTTGTAACAAAAATGAAGGAAAATCAGGAAGTTTAAAAACAGCTTATATTGATACCGCAGAGATTTTAGAAAAATATGACAAATTCAAAGCAGAAGACGATAAATTCAAAGTAAAATCTGAAGAAATGGGTCGACCATTAGAAGCTAAAGTAAGAGCTTTTCAAGCTGAGGCGCAAAGTTTCCGTCAAAACGCTCAAGTAAAAGGTCCACAATGGGCACAACAAAAAGGTGCTGAACTTTCTCAAAGAGAACAACAATTAGGTGTTGAGCAAGATGCCTTATTACAACAATTACAACAAGAAGGCGGAGTTTTGAGAGATTCAATCATTAAAGAAGTAAAAGTTTTTATCAAAGAATACGGAAAAAAGAAAGGGTATGACTATGTATATGGAACAGGTGATGCCGCTACAATTTTATATGCTAAAGACACTTATAATATTACGAAAGATGTTTTAAAAGAGTTGAATGACAATTATAAAGCATCTGATAATAAATCGGAAAAAACAGAAGATAAAAAGTAACATCAAGTCCTGAGCAATCAGGACTTTTTTATTTCTAATGGTTTCGCTATATTTGTTTTTTAAATTTACGCCACATGGAACCATTATCAGCCGCCGCACATTACACCCTGCGATTTATTAATCAAACCAATAAATCAATCTTTCTCACCGGTAAAGCAGGAACTGGAAAAACCACACTTCTTAAAGAAATTATTGCTACAACACACAAAAATACAGTGGTTGTTGCGCCCACCGGGATAGCCGCTTTAAACGCAAATGGTGTTACAATTCATTCCATGTTTCAGTTGCCTTTTGCTGCTTTTATCCCCGATAATAAGCAACTTCCGCATTTTTCAGATACTGTAAAATTTGAAAATCGCGATTCGTTAGGCCGTCATTTTAAGATGAATAATGTAAAACGTTCCGTAATTCGAAATATGGAATTGTTGATTATTGATGAAGTTTCAATGCTTCGCGCCGATGTATTAGACGCAATAGACTTTATGATGCGAAAAGCACGAAGAAACGAACGCCCTTTTGGCGGAACACAAGTGCTTTTTATTGGCGATTTATTGCAATTGCCACCCGTCGTAAAAAATGAAGAGTGGGAAATGCTAAAGAAGTATTACCGAGGCATGTTCTTTTTCCATTCGCATATTATGCAACAATATCCACCATTATATATTGAATTGGATAAGATTTTCCGTCAAACGGATTCCGAATTTATTGCTGTTTTAAATAATTTAAGACTCAATAAAATCACTTCCAATGATGTGCAATTACTCAATCAATTTGTGCAACCAAAATTTGATCTTAAAAGTAATAAAGGATACATTATACTTACAACGCATAACGCTAAAGCAGATACCATAAACGCTCAGTCATTACAAGATTTAGAAGGGAAACAGTTCACTTATTTGCCTGAAATTACGGATGATTTTCCGGAAAAAATATTTCCATTAGACGAACACTTACAATTAAAAGTTGGCGCTCAAGTCATGTTTGTTAAAAACGATTTGAATTTTGAAAAGCAGTATTACAATGGTAAAATGGGCGTCATCAAATCGTTAACCGAAAAGGAAATTTTTGTTCATTTTCCTGAAGAAAAAAAGACCATCGAAGTAGAACGCTACGAATGGCAAAATATTCGCTATAAAGTAAACGAAAATACAAAAGAAATAGAAGAAGAAGTTATCGGAACTTTTGTCCATTACCCTATTAAATTAGCTTGGGCAATTACGGTGCATAAAAGCCAAGGACTAACATTTGACAAAGCAGCACTCGATGTGTCGCAAGTTTTTGCGCCCGGACAAGCCTATGTTGCTCTTTCGCGGTTACGTTCATTGAAAGGATTAATTTTACTTTCTCCGTTGCAAATGAACGGAATTTCTAGCGATGCAGAAGTGCTCAATTATGCTGAAAACAAAGCTTCTGAAGAAATCTTACAACATTCATTGGCCAAAGAAACCCAAGTTTTTTGGTTAAATACACTTATTAATGCATTCGATTTCAAAGAGTTAGCACAAGAATGGCGCAATCATTTGTTTAGTTTTAATGCCGAAGCGCCAAAATCTCCAAAAACAAAGCATAACGATTGGGCAAAAAATCAGAATGATAAAATTGCTGAAATTTTAGAACCATCTGGAAAATTTATGTCACAATTAAATACTATTTTTTCCGATGAAAATCTCGACATAAACTTTGTAAAAGAGCGATGCGATGCAGCTTATCAGTATTTTTTTAAAACATTAGATTGCGTTGCCGAAGAATTGCTGTTAAAGATTGAAGAAGTAAAACGCATCAAAAAAGTAAAGGCTTTTTATGACGAATTATTGGTGTTAGAAGAACTTCAAATCAAATCGATTTTACAACTTAAAAAGACAAAATTACTCACAAATATCATCGTCGAAGGAAAAGAAATTTCGAAGAAAAATTTAATTTCGGAAGACATGAATACCTATAAATTAAATAAGTTAGTAGTTGTGGCTGAACGTTTTAGAATTTCTCATGCCGCTTTAGTGGAAGATGACGAAGAGGTTTCATATTACACTGATTCGAAGAAGAAAAAAACAAAAGAGCCGAAAAAATCTACCTACGAAGACACCTTGGAATTGTGGAAACAAAACTTATCTATTTACGAAATTGCAAAACAACGAAAGCTAACGCCACAAACAATTTACAACCATTTTGCAAAGTTAATTCAAATGGAAATCGTGCAACTTTCAGACATTTTACCTGAAGATAAAATTTCTGATTTAAGAGCGGCTTTTAAAGCTTTTAAAGGTGAAAGTTTAGGTGATTTAAAAGAAATTCACGGGGATAAATTCTCTTGGGACGAGTTAAAATTGTATAAAGCGAGTTTAAACAATCAACTCAATAAAAACACCGCTAAAACCGCAGGAATAAAGTAAATCACAATAGTTCGAGCACCATCATAATCTTTAGCTAAACGCTGACCGAAAAGTAAAAAAAGTAACGTAATACATGAAATAATTGCACCATAATAACCCAACCCTTTTGTAACGGGTTGTTGCACAAAAAGCTGAATGATTCCAGAAACGCACAAAACACCAGCAACAATTTCTAAAAGAAGTACAATCATTAATGCTTGTGGAACTTGTTTGGCTAAAACGGTATTTGCAAAATGACTTTTTAGCCATTCAACGTTTCCTTTCCAGTCTTTAATTTTATCATAACCAGACTGTAAAAAAGTAATTGCTAATAAGGCCAAGACTAAAATAGGTGCAGCATCTGTCATAATTAAGT
>NZ_JBIIWV010000005.1:0-31265 GCF_044338735.1 Flavobacterium sp.
AATTCGTGAAGAATTACTAATACCGATAAAATAAATAATATTTGTGCTACTTGAATCATTGCTGTGCTTTTATTTAAAAGACAAAAGTAAGGTTTTCGCCTTACTTTTTACTACTATTTTTTTGATGTACTATTTTTTTATAAAATTTTTATGAATTACCCCTTCCGAAGTAGTGATTTTAAGCAAATGAATGCCCGAAGCTAATTCCGAAATCGAAAAATCATGATCCGTTTTTTGTCCTACTAGTTGTCCTAAAGTATTAAAAATTTCAACCTTTTCTATTAGAATAGTGGTTGGTGTCATAATGTGCAAAATGTCGTTTGCAGGGTTTGGATAAATTGAAATACTCTGGTCTAAATCGAAAGTCTCATTTGCTAAAGTAGCTACATTGTTTCTAGAAATTATGTGTTTGTTTGGGTCAAAAGTTACTCCGGTAACAACAAACGGCACCGATACGATAAACTCTTGCCCATTTCCGGTATGATTTACTACTACATCGTGAGTTACCCCTCCAGCGTCAGACAATCTAATTTCTAAAGGCATTTCAAAATAAAGAACACTAGGATCAGATTGGGTTTGATTAACGATGATTTTAGCTTGTCCGGCGCCCCAATTCTGCGCCGTAATTGAATAGGTAGGATATCCTTGATTGTATATCCAATCATTAAAAAACTCATCTAAATTACTGCCGTGGACTTCTTCTAATTTTGCTTTAAAATCAGTAGTAATAGCATATCCATAAGCTAAATTTGAATCATTTAAATAATTTCTTAATGCCTGAAAAAATGCCGTGTCTCCCATTTTCCATCGCAACATATGGGTAACCATTGAACCTTTATTATAGGTAAATCTAGAACTAAAAATACGCCCTACATTTAATGCCTCAGCATCTGTTAAATAAACGGCTCCATTAGTTACTGCGGTAATATTGTTAATTTTCCCCGATTTCCAAGAAACAAAACTTGTTGGAGCATAATTTTCAACGTCTAAACCTGCTAAATATTCTGTAATACCTTCGTTTAACCAAATATCTTTCCATGTACCACAGGTTATTTTATTTCCAAACCATTGGTGTGCCATTTCATGCGCAATTAATGAACGTCCCCAGCTGTTCATAAAAGAGACTGTTGTGTGTTCCATGCCACCGTTTAATCCAGCTCTCGCATGGCCATACTTTTCATTTCTAAAAGGGTAATTACCTACAATTGATTCAAAAAAATTAATAATGTTTGGTGTTACAGCTAAACTACTAATTGAAGAGGTAGCTTCCTCAGGATAAATATAATTCACTATAGGAAAGTAAGGACTTGCAGTTGTGCCTAAACCTCCTTGCTGATTATATATTTGATAGTTTGTAACTGCAATAGCAACTAAATAAGCTGGAATTGGATAATTGTGATGAAAATGAGTTGTTTTATCTGTAACACCAGACATAGTTTGCGAAACTTCTAAACCATTTGAAACACTAACATAAGCAGACGGTGCTGTAATATAAACATCAATACTTGAAATTTTATCATTTAAATCTTGCTTGCACGGCCACCAGTCTCTTGCTCCGAAAGGCTCCGAAAGTGTCCAAAGTACCGGATTTGAATTGTGTGTGCCTATTGTAAAAGCACCTTCAAGGTTTGATGGCACTCCACTGTAGATTATTTCTGCGGTAGCACTATCACCTGTATTAATTGTTGATGGTAAATTAATAACTAATTCATGCGTAGCATTATGAGAAAAAGTTGTGGCTACATTATTAATTTTTACAGATGAAATTGTAAACGGACTAGTTGTTTTTTTATAAAAATCAAAAGTCACTGTTGACATATTATTTGTCAGTGAAGTAAAAGTAGTTTTTACATTTCCGCTAACAGATAAAACACTTGGATTAACTGTAAAACGAAGTTCGCAATAAGTCACATCATAATTTTGTGTATTTGGATTAACTGCAAGTTGCATGAGCGAAGAAGCCGACTTCATTTCTGATTCTACCATTCGATCAAATTCTTCAGATTCAGATTGTGAGAATCCAAAAAATGTCAGTAAAAGAAATAGGTATGTTATGTTTTTTTTCATGCTAAATAGGTTGGTAAATTTTAGGTGTTTTAAAATTTGTAGTTTTAAAAAAATACTAATAAAATTTCAGAATTGTAAAATTGTAGCGAATATATTATAAAATATTCGATTTTTAAAATCTTTTCGCGCTGAAATTCATTGATATACAATATGAAACGAGCATTTTGTTTTTTTGTCCATTATCTGAATCCAATTTCTTAAATTTGTCACTTTAAAATCCAATAGACCATGTTACAAATAGCATACATTAGAGAAAACAAAGAAGAGGTAGTTAAAAAATTGGCGAAAAAGAACATTGATGCCAAAGCTGCTATTGATCAAGTAATTGCACTTGATGAAAAAAGAAGAGCCACTCAAGCAGAATTAGACACTATTAAATCGGAATCTAATAAGTTATCCAAAGACATTGGGGATTTAATGAAAAGCGGCGAAAAAGCTAAAGCTGAAATTTTAAAAGAAAAATCAGTACAACTTCGAGAAAAAGATAAAGAATTAACCGAAGTATTGAACGCTTATGCTTCACAATTACAAGAAGAATTATACAAATTACCAAATCTTCCCGCTGATATTGTTCCCACAGGAAAAACACCTGAGGAAAATCTAAACGTTTTTGAAGAAGGTGAAATTCCTAAATTACACGAAGGCGCATTACCTCATTGGGAATTAGCCAAAAAATATGATTTAATTGATTTTGAATTAGGCGTAAAAATTACTGGAGCAGGTTTTCCAGTTTACAAAGGAAAAGGAGCTAAATTACAACGTGCTTTAATCACTTATTTCTTAGATAAAAATACCGATGCTGGTTATTTAGAATACCAAGTACCACATTTGGTTAACGAAGCTTCTGGTTTTGGAACAGGTCAATTACCCGATAAAGAAGGGCAAATGTACCATGTAGGCCTTGACGATTTGTATTTAATTCCAACCGCAGAAGTTCCGGTAACTAATATTTTTAGAGATGTTTTATTGAACGAAAATGATCTACCTGTTCTATGTACGGGCTATACACCGTGTTTTCGTCGTGAAGCAGGATCTTATGGTGCACATGTTCGCGGATTAAATCGTTTACACCAATTTGACAAAGTAGAAATCGTACGCATTGAACATCCTGATAATTCTTACAAAGCCTTAGACGGAATGGTGGATCACGTAAAAGAAATTTTACAAGAATTGAAATTGCCTTACCGTATTTTAAGATTGTGTGGTGGAGATATGAGTTTTGCTTCGGCTTTAACCTATGATTTCGAAGTGTATTCAACCGCACAAGAGCGTTGGTTAGAAATTAGTTCGGTTTCTAACTTTGAAACCTTCCAAGCAAATCGTTTAAAATTACGTTTCAAAGATAAAGACGGTAAAAATCAATTGGCACACACCTTAAACGGAAGTTCATTAGCTTTGCCTAGGGTATTAGCTGGAATTTTAGAAAACTACCAAACCCCTGAAGGTATTGTGGTTCCTGAAGTTTTAAGAAAATACACCGGATTTGATATTATTAACTAAACGTTACGCTTTATAAATAATGTACTAATTCAACGCTAAAAGTGTTACATTAGTACATTATTTGTTTTATTTATGCTGCAAAAAATCATAATCATATTGGTCTTTTTGAATTCGTTTTTGGTTTCGGCACAAAACGAGCAATTGGCGTTGCAATATTTTGATGATGGCGAATTTGAAAAGGCACTCACTATTTTTGAAGAAAGTTCGCAAAAGCAACCTTCTAATTTTTTCTTTTTTCAAAAAATTATTGAATGTCAACAACAATTAAAACAGTATGAAAAAGTAGAAGAATTAATTTCAAAAAGAAAAGACAAAAACAATCAACCTCTTTTGTTGATTGAACTGGGCTATAATTACCAATTGCAAAAAAACACAGATAAAGCCGAAAAAAATTATGAATTAGCCATTCAAGAAGTCGATAAAGAGCCTAATTATGCTTATCAAGTTGCCAATTCTTTTGAAAAGAAAGTTTTATTAGAATGGGCATTAAAAGCTTATGAAACGGCACAAAAGAAAAATCCAAAACTAAATTTTGATTATCAATCAGCCTTACTTCATGGGCAATTAGGAAAACTAGACCTAATGCTCCAAAAATTACTCGATTATAGTTATTCGAATCAAGAAAACACAGCATTAGTTCAAAATCAATTGAGCCGATTTTTACTAGATGATGTTGATGGTGCTTTTGCTAACGAAATTAAAAAAGGACTACTGCTAAAAACACAAAAATCACAAGATGTCTATTGGAACCAATTCTTGAGTTGGTATTTCGTACAACAAAAAGAATACGGAAAAGCATTTGTACAAGAAAAAGCAGTTTATAAACGAAATCCTGATAGTTTTTACAACATTGTCACGCTAGCCAAATTGGCAATTGATGAAAAGCAAAATGAAGATGCAACTTCTATCCTAACATTTGTATTAGAAAATACCGAAAACTTAGATTTACAAATGCAAGCGCATCATTTTTTAGTGTCTATGGAAATTGAATCGGCATTAGAAAAGGATTATTTAGCCTTAGATTTAAAATTGCAAGGTGTATTGAAAAAATATGGTGTCACTCCTTTTTCTTTAGAACTTCAAATTCTTACAGCACATTTTGAGGCATTTTATTTAAAACAAACTGATTCAGGAAAACAACTTCTTCAAAACGCCCTTCAGTTACCATTGAACATCAGAGAAGAATCTAGAGTTAAAATGGAATTAGCCAATATTTTGGTATATGATGAAAAATTCAATCAAGCCATTTTATATTATGCACAAGTGGAAGAAAATTTAAAAAATGATGTTTTGGCACACGAAGCAAGTTTTAAATTAGCCAAAGCAAACTTCTATAAAAGAGATTTCGATTGGACATTACAGCAAGTAAAAAACCTAAAACAATCGCCCAGTTTATTGATAGCAAATGATGCTGTTGAGCTGTTTTTATTAATCGAAGACAATTCTGTAGAAGATAGTTTGCGAATTGCGCTACAAGATTATGCAAAAGCTGAATTCCAATTGTACCAAAAGAAAAATGATGAAGCCTTGCAATCGTTTTTAACTATTTTACAAAAGCACAAAGGCAAAAGCATCGAAGAAAGTACATTGTTTAAAGTTGGGAAAATTTACGAAGAAAAGAACGATTATGCAAAAGCAATCCAATATTATCAAAACATATTAGAACAGCACAAAGACGGAATTTATAAAGATGAAGCCTTATTTTTTTCGGCAGAAATTTATCGCAAGCATCTTTTAGATATCGAAAAAGCGAAACAATTATATGAGAAAATAGTCTTGGAACATCCTGATAGTTTATATTTTACCGAAAGTAGAAAACAATATCGAACGTTGCGAGGTGATTCAACGATTTGATTTTAGATTGATGATTAACGATTTTTGAAAGATGAATTTTGTACTTGAAATTAAAATTTATTAAAAATGATAATATACAACGTAACCATAAATGTAGACGAAAGCATTCACCACGATTGGGTAAAATGGATGCAAAACAAACATATTAATGAGGTGTTAGCAACAGGTTTGTTTACCCATGCTAAAATGGTGAAGGTTTTGGTTGAAGAAGAAATGGGCGGTACTACCTATGCCGTTCAATATTTCACCGATTCTAAAACAAAATTAGAGAACTACTACCAAAATCATGCACCAAAATTACGCCAAGAAGGATTGCAATTATTTGGCGATAAAATGTTGGCTTTTAGAACTGAGTTAGAGGTTTTGGAAGAATTCTACAGCGCAGAAAATTAACAATTTTTGTCCTTTCCGTGAAAACGGAAAAACTCAAATATGAAAGCACATATTTATTACGTTTACATATTAGCAAATAAAAACAACACTGTTCTTTATGTTGGTGTAACAAATAATATTATAAGAAGAGTTGCAGAACATAAAGGTAGAATAAATAAAGGATTTACATACCGATACAATGTAGATAAATTGGTTTACTTTGAAGTTCATGGTTACATTGAAGATGCAATTCTAAGGGAAAAACGTTTGAAAAAATGGAACCGACAATGGAAAATCGATTTGATTGAAAAAGAAAATAAAGATTGGGAAGATTTATCAATTGAGTGGTATAATTCTGATCAAAATATTCCCGATTGCTCGGGAATGAAAAAAAAGGAAGATAATGGATAAAGTAAGCGCAAAAAAACACTTAGGACAACATTTCTTAAAAGACGAAAGCATTGCAAAGGATATTGCCGATACACTTTCGCTGGATGGTTATTCAAAAATTTTGGAAATTGGTCCAGGAATGGGTGTTTTGACTAAATATTTATTGGATAAACCCACTGAAACTTTTGTCATTGAAATCGATAAAGAATCGGTAGAATATTTAGGTGTTCACTTCCCAAAATTAGACAATCATATTATTTCAAAGGATTTTTTAAAATATGATTTGAACGAAGTATTTAATGGCGATCCTTTTGCAATAATTGGTAATTTTCCGTATAATATTTCGACCCAAATTGTGTTCAAAACATTAGAAATGCGAAATCAAATTCCAGAATTTGCCGGGATGTTTCAAAAAGAAGTTGCCCAACGCATTTGTGAGAAAAAAGGAAGTAAAGTCTATGGAATTTTATCGGTTTTAACCCAAGCTTTTTACGATGCCGAGTACTTATTCACGGTTCCGCCAGAAGTTTTCAACCCGCCGCCAAAAGTAGATTCGGGAGTTTTACGATTACGACGAAAAGCAAATTTTTCATTGCCTTGTGACGAAAAATTATTTTTCCGAGTAGTAAAAACGGCCTTTCAACAACGAAGAAAAACATTACGAAATAGTTTAAAATCGTTCAATTTCTCTGATAATTTAAAAGAAGATAGTATCTTTGACCTTCGTCCGGAGCAATTAACGGTAGAGCAGTTTATCGAAATTACCCAAAAAATAACAGCCGATGGAGTTTAAAATCAGCAGAGAGTTTCTATCTGAAATAGAACAACTTATAAGTGAAAACAAGGCGCAAGAGTTACTTTTGCTTCTTGAAGATATTCACTTTGCTGATATTGCCGAAATCATGGAAGAACTCGATGATCACGGCGCGGCTTACATATTTAACACCTTAGATTCGGAAAAAACTGCCGAAATCTTATTAGAATTAGATGATGAAGTTCGGGAAAAAATCCTACGAAACTTATCACCAAAAGAAATCGCCGAAGAACTAGACGAACTTAGTACAGACGACGCGGCAGATATTATTGCCGAATTACCTCAACACAAAAAAGAACAGGTAATCTCTGAACTTGAAGATGTTGAACACGCAAAAGATATTGTTGATTTATTGCGCTATGACGAAGATACTGCTGGTGGTTTAATGGGAAAAGAGCTTGTAAAAGTAAACGAAAACTGGAACGTATTAACCTGCGTCAAAGAAATGCGTTTGCAAGCCGAAAATATTTCTAGAGTTCATTCTATATATGTTATAGACGACGAGGAACGATTAAAAGGTCGTCTATCGTTAAAAGATCTATTAACTACCTCAACAAAAACACCTATTAGCCAAGTTTATATCAAAAAAGTAAATTATGTAAAAGTAGATGCTAAAGATGTAGAAGTGGCGCGCATCATGCAAAAGTATGACTTGGAAGCCATTCCGGTTGTGGATGAATTGGGCCGATTAGTAGGTCGTATTACCATTGATGATATTATTGACGTAATTAAAGAAGAAGCCGACAAAGATTACCAGTTAGCTGCGGGTATCTCACAAGACGTTGAGGCCGATGACAGTATCTTAGAACTGACAAAAGCACGTTTACCTTGGTTGGTTTTAGCATTATTTGGCGGATTTATTTCGGTGCATGTTTTAGGTATTTTTGAACCTATAATGAAACTTCATCCCGAATTATTTTTCTTTACCCCATTGATTGCTGCGATGGCTGGAAATGTAGGTGTGCAATCTTCGGCAATTATTGTGCAAGGTTTGGCAAATAACACCATTATTGGTCCTATTATCGAACGCTTATTAAAAGAACTTTCACTAAGTTTATTGAACGGAATTATCTTATCAGTAATTTTGCTTTTAGGAAGTTATTTCTTACTTGGCTATGAAATTCATGTAGGTTATACTGTTTCAATTGCACTACTTACTGTAATTATCATTGCATCATTAATTGGAACGTTCATTCCAATCATCTTAAATAAATATGGCGTTGACCCCGCTTTAGCTACTGGACCGTTTATTACTACAAGTAACGATATTATAGGAATTCTAACCTATTTTACGATTGCAAAGATTATTTTAGGGATTTAATTCATCTATTTTTTTCGTTCGCTTTTATTTTTGTTAATATTATTTGACTAAATAAACTAAATTTGAACTTCTAATATATTGTCAATGAAAAAAATTATACTCTTTATCATTACACTTTTTGCTTTTTCGGTTTCAGCGCAAACGGTAGCTGTACAAACTTTTGCCACAGGTTTATCCAATGCAGTAGCGCTAGTTCATCCGCCGGCCGATTCTCGCCTATTTGTAGTTCAAAAAGGAGGTTTAATTCGAATTGTTAATTCGAACGGAACGATCAATGCTACACCATTTTTAACTGTTACTGGATTGAGTACTTTAAGTGAGCAAGGTTTACTTGGATTGGCTTTTCATCCTAATTATGCTACTAATGGTTTCTTTTATATCAATTACACGAACACTGCTGGCGACACTATTATTGCCAGATATAGTGTTTCTGCTAATCCAGATATAGCCAATACTACTGCTACCATTTTAATGACTGTGGACCAACCATTCAATAATCATAATGGTGGGAGTTTAGCATTTGGGCGCGATGGTTTTTTATACATCGGATTGGGTGATGGTGGAAGTGGCGGTGATCCACAGGGATATTCTCAAAACATGACTATAGATCCTAATTTTCCTAGTAGAGTAATGTTAGGTAAAATGCTTCGAATAGATGTTGATACTACTTTTGGGTCATTAAATTATGGTATTCCATCAACTAATCCTTATGCGACCACTGCTGGTCTTCGCGAAATTTGGGCAATTGGTTTACGCAATCCATGGAAATATTCATTTAATAGATTAAACGGAGATTTATGGATAGCTGATGTTGGTCAGAGTACTCGTGAAGAAATCAATAAAACAACATTCCCTTTACCTAATATAGGTTTAAATTATGGCTGGCGATGTTATGAAGGAACTTCTGTTTTTAGCACAAGTGGTTGCCCAACATTTGCGAACACAGTTGCGCCTTTTACAGATTATGTTTATGGTTCCAATGGCAGATGTTCCATCACCGGTGGTTATTTTTACACTGGTACTTTATATCCAAATCTTGCAAACAAATATATTTTTGCCGATTATTGTACCGCGGAAATAGGACTTGTTGACGCTTCAGGTGTGATTACTTGGAATGTAAACTTGCCAGGTGTAATTACTTCTTTTGGCGAAGACGTTAACGGTGAATTATATGTTACAAATGGCACTTCTGTTTCAAAATTAGTAGATACTTCACTCAGTACGCCATCTCTTAACGAAAGTCAAGTTACTATTTTTCCAAATCCAGCTACTAATGAATTATACATCAAGAATAACAATAATTTGGCATTACAAAATATTTCTATTGCCGACCTAACTGGTAAGGTCGTTTTTAATCAAGATATTCAAAACATAGATTCAAACGCAGTAAACATAACAAGTTTAGCCAAAGGAATGTATTTAGTTACTGTGGAAACACAAAGTGGTCTGACTGCAACATCAAAAATTATCAAACAATAATTTAAGGCGCAGGATTCGGAATTAATTCCTGAATTTTCTCAATTTCAGCAACTAATTCATCCGATAAAACAACATCAAAAGCTTGAATGTTTTCTTTTAATTGTTCCATGCTTGTAGCACCAATAATTGTTGACGTTACAAATTTTTGACGATGCACAAACGCAATGGCCATTTGTGTCAATGTCAATCCATTTGCCTCTGCTAATTCCTTATATAATTTAGTGGCTTTGAAACAATTTTCGTTTGTGTAACGGTTGAAATTTCGAAACAAATCCAATCTCGAATTTTTTTCAATTCCGTTCAAATGTTTTCCTGTTAAATAACCGAATCCTAACGGAGAATAAGCTAACAACCCAACGTTTTCTCGCATGCCAATTTCTGATAAACCCACTTCGTACAATCTGTTTAACAATGAAAACGGATTTTGTATCGTTGAAATTCTTGGCAATCCGTGCTTTTCGCTTTCCATTAAAAAACGCATCACACCCCACGGATTTTCATTGGAAACCCCAATCTGTTTGATTTTTCCTTCTTTAATCAATCCATCATAAACCGTTAATACCTCAAAAATATTGTCTTGCCATTTTGGGTCTAATTCCTGAACACCTCGTTTTTGAAACATGTTCATCACCCGTTCGGGCCAGTGCATTTGATATAAATCAATATAATCAGTTTGAAGGTATTTTAAACTCAATTCTACTGCTTCGTGAATGCTCTTTTTAGAAAAATCTAATGGTTGACGAATGTATTCCAAACCTCTATTTGGACCCGCAATTTTAGTTGCGATTACCAATTTTTCTCGTTCCGAAAGGCCAATTTTTTGAATCCATGTGCCAATGAACCGTTCAGTACTTCCAAAAATTTGGGCGTTGCCACCAATAGGATACATTTCGGCTGAATCAATAAAATTAATTCCGTTTTCAAGCGCATAATCCAATTGGGAATGGGCTTCACTTTCGGTATTTTGATTGCCAAAAGTCATGGTCCCTAAACAGATTTTACTGACTTTTAAATTGGTATTGGGTAATGTTGTGTAGTTCATGTTATGTTTCAAAGTAGCAAAGATACAAAGTAGTATAGGTTATTAAAAAGAAAAAAGTCCAAAGAAATTCTTTGAACTTTTTTGAAAAATAGTATTATGTGATATCTCCTTCGTCGAAATGACGACCTTTGAGAATTACAACTCGTTCAACATTTTTGAAATTTCATCTAACTTAGGCGTTAAAATAATTTCTATTCTTCTGTTTTTAGCTTTTCCTTCAGCAGTTTCATTAGATAACAATGGAGCATATTCACCACGACCAGCTGCTGTTAAATTTTCTTTTTTAACTTTGGCATTAGCCGATAAAATATTCACAATTGCTGTAGCACGCTTGGTAGATAAATCCCAGTTGTTCTCTACACCACCACCTATTGAACCAGTGATTTTATCATCATCGGTATGTCCTTCAATTAAAACTGAAATTTCTGGATTATCTCCTAAAACTTTACCAACCAAATCCACCGCTTTTTTCCCTTCAGCACCAACGGTCCAGCTTCCTGATTCAAACAATAATTTGTTTTCCATTGAAACATATACTTTCCCATCTTTTTCTGTTACGGTTAATCCTTTTCCTTCAAATGCTTTCAATGATTTTGTAAGTGTTTCTTTTAATTTTTTCATCGCCGCATCTTTATCAGCCATCATTTTTTCCAATTCGGCCAATCGCTTAGAAGATGTTTCTAAGTCTTTTTTCAATTTATTCAATCGATCTTGTTCGGTTGTTAGTGCTTTTTGTTTGGCTTCTAATTCGGCTAACAATTGACGATTTTTATTGATATTTGTTTCTAATGCTTCATTGCTATCTTTTTCTAAAGCAGCGTAAGAATCTTTTAAATTATCTAAACTTTTCTTAGTAGCAGCATAGTCTGAGGCTAGTTTATCGCGTTCTGCTTTTGTTTTGTCCAATTCGGTTTGTAAATTGGTTTTGTCTATTTCCAATTGGTTCTTACTGGCTTTCAAGACACCGTTTTCATCTGAAAGTGCGTTATGCTCTTTCTTCAAATCGGCATATTTGTTTTCTAAATCTTGATAGATTTTTTTTGAAACACACGAAGTAGTTAAACTAAGTACTACAATGGCTAAGGCAATTTTTCTAATCATCTGTATTTTCGTTTTTGATTAATTGATTTTTATTTTATTTCTACTAAAACAGGGCAATGGTCTGAATGTTTAGCTTCGGGTAAAATTAAGGCTCTTTGAATTTTTTCTTTCAAAGGTTCGGCCGCCAAGCAATAATCGATTCTCCATCCTTTATTATTATTTCGAGCATTTGCTCTGTAACTCCACCAACTATAATTGTGTGGTTCTTTGTTTAAATGCCGAAAAGTATCTACAAAACCACTTTTCATAAACCCATCTAACCAAGCGCGTTCTTCGGGTAAAAATCCAGAAATTTTTGCATTTCTAATTGGATCATGAATATCAATAGCTTCATGACAAATATTATAATCGCCACAAATCACCAAATTAGGAATTTCCTTCTTCAAATGATTAACATAATTTTGAAAATCATCCATATACATAAACTTATGCTCAAGTCTATCAATATTCGTACCAGAAGGCAAATACAAACTCATAACCGAAAGCGAATCAAAATCTAATCGTAAATTTCGCCCCTCAAAATCCATATGCGGAATTCCTGTTCCAAAAACTACATTATTAGGCGCAATTTTGGATAATATAGCTACGCCACTATAGCCTTTTTTTTCTGCTGGAAAATAATATTGGTAGGGATATCCGGCGGCTTCAATTTCAATTTTAGGGATTTGATCTTCTTTAGCCTTTATTTCTTGCAAACAAATTACATCTGGATTCGCTTGTTGTAACCATTCTAAAAATCCTTTTGTGATGGCTGCACGAATTCCATTAACATTGTAAGAGATGATTTTCATATCTTGTCTTTGCTTTTGACCAAAAGTAGTAAAAAGGATTTTAATATTAAAGATTCAGGTGAACGTTTTTTAAAAAAGTAGTATTCAAAAATATCACAAATTTCTTGTTTTAATTATAAATTCTTTGAGCCATCAATTCAATAGAATTGCTATCTTTGTTTCTTGCTCAATAAACAAAAATAAATGGGGTTAGTTACTGCTAAAGAAGTTGCAAAGGCTATTAACGCCGATAAATATGGAATTTTCGGAACATTTTCGGGCTGGATATTGATGAAAGTGCTTAAAATTTCTGCGCTTAATAAACTATATGACCGAAACAAACACTTAAAAGATGTTGCCTTTTTAAATGCAATTTTAGACGATTTACAAATAAAATTTGAAATTCCGGAAGAAGATTTAAAACGTTTACCAAAAGACGGAGCTTATATTACCATATCAAACCATCCGCTTGGAGGCGTAGACGGTATATTACTATTAAAGTTAATGCTTGAGCGGGTACCCAATTTTAAAATAATTGCTAATTTTCTATTGCACCGTATTGCCCCATTGAAACCGTTTATTATGCCGGTAAATCCGTTTGAAAATCATAAAGATGTTAAATCGAGCGTGGTGGGCATTAAAGAAACGTTGCGTCATTTAAGTGATGGAAAACCACTTGGGATGTTTCCTGCGGGAGAAGTTTCTACTTACAAAGATGGCAAATTAGTAGTAGATAAACCGTGGGAAGAAGGCGCAATAAAAGTAATTAGAAAAGCTCAAGTGCCTGTTGTTCCAATCTATTTTCATGCTAAAAATAGTCGTTTGTTTTATTTCTTGTCAAAAATTAATGACACATTTAGAACGGCTAAATTACCAAGTGAATTGCACACCCAAAAAGATCGCATAATTAAGGTTAGAATTGGAAAGCCAATATCGGTAGCAGAACAAAACGAATACCAAGATATTGAGGCTTATGGCGAGTTTTTAAGAAAAAAAACCTACATGCTTTCTAATGCTTTTGAAAATGATGATTCTAAATTACACTTGCCTAAATTATCTTCTACTAAACCTCCAAAACAAATTGTAAAACCAGCAAATCACGGCGAAATAATTGAGGAAATAAATGCGTTAAAAGAAGGAGATTTTAGATTGTTACAAAGTAAAAATTACCAAGTTTTTTTAACAACCGCTGAAAAAATTCCGAATATTTTACATGAAATTGGTCGTTTGCGTGAAATTACATTTAGAGAAGTGGGCGAAGGTACTAATGAAGCTATTGACCTAGACAAATATGACCAATACTATCACCATATGTTTTTATGGGATGACGATGCACAGATGATTGCAGGAGCTTACCGAATGGGACTGGGCGATGGAATTTATAAAAAATATGGTATTGAAGGTTTTTATTTGCATGAATTGTTCCGTTTTGAGCCAGAATTGCACAGCATGATGAGTCAATCCATTGAAATGGGAAGAGCTTTCATTATTTCGGAATACCAGCAAAAACCAATGCCGCTTTTTCTATTGTGGAAAGGTATTGTGCACACCACATTGCGTTATCCTGAACATAAATATTTAATGGGTGGTGTAAGTATAAGCAATCAATTTTCTGATTTTTCAAAATCACTGATGATTGAATTTATGAAATCGCACTATTACGATCCGTATATTGCGCAATATGTGCATCCGAAAAAAGAATATAAGGTAAAACTTAAAGATGCCGATAAAGATTTTGTATTCAATGAAACCGAAGCCGATTTGAATAAGTTTGATAAAATTATTGATGAAGTAGAACCAGGGAGTCTTCGTTTGCCAGTGTTAATTAAAAAGTACATTAAGCAAAATGCGCGCGTTGTTGCATTTAACGTAGATCCTTTGTTTAATAATTCAGTAGACGGTTTAATGTATATCAAAATTGCTGATTTACCCGAAAGTACGGTAAAACCGGTTATGGAAGAATTTCAAGCAGAACTAGAACGTAAAGAAAAAGGTTAATCAAATTGATTAGCTTTTTTTTATCTCCAAATACTTTGTTTTACTATTTCATTCCATGAATGTTCTTGAACAAAAATGAACAATCTAATGATATGATAGCCTATCAAAAAAACGGCTAAAAAGTAGGCTAATTTTCTATTAAAAAACCATTTTCTAAAATATACTTTCTTGGTTTTAATTTCAACTAAAAAAAGCACAATCATAAAGATACAAAAACCGACTACTATGGGCCCAAAAAGATGGTAACCCAAACTCTTCACTAAATTACCATCATAAAAATAAACCATTGATTTTGTAATTCCACAAGACGGGCATGGAAAACCTGTAGTTGCTTTTAATGGGCAAAATGATTGTTCGTGTTCTAGTTTATTACCCGTATTGTTTAACCCTAAAATAAAAGGTATTACAAGTGTTATCAATGCACCTGTAATACCTAAAATTCTGTATACTATAAAATTATTATTGCTCAATGGAAATTAAAACCATCCTTTTTTATTAACTTGATAAGTCTGATAAAAATCACTATCAGATTTAGTTAAATAAATAATTCCCTCTATAAAAGGGATAATACCTAAAATTCCACAACTTACGACAGATAAAAGAATTTGTATAACTCCTTCTTTGTTGTATCCTAAGATGAATTTGTGAACTCCAATTCCACCAATTAAAAGCGCACAAACTCCAGCTGCAATTTTTTTATTTTCTTGATGAGATGCTTGAGGTTGATTCCAATTTTCGTTTGGGTTAGTTACTTCCATAATTTTGATTTTTTAATTTAGAATACGAATATAATAAATAATTTTACTAATCAGTAAAAAAATTCAGAGCATATTGCTTTTAATACAAAGCAATGATTTTATCTACTATAGTTTGAGCTAATTTTTGATGACTTTCTACTGTCCAACCTGCAATATGAGGTGTTAATAGTACATTGTCTGCTTGCAATAAATAATCAAGTGGTTTGGGGGTTTCTCCTTCAAAAAGGGTTTCAAAAGAAACTATTTCATATTCCAAAACGTCTAAACCGGCACCTAAAATTTTTCCAGCTTTCAACGCTTCGACTAAATCTTCTGTTACTACAGAGTTTCCTCGAGCCGTATTAATGAACCAAAATGATTTTTTAAATTGGTTAATAAAATCGGAATTTATCATTTTATCCGTCTCCGTTGTCCAAGGTGTGTGCAAACTCAAAACATCAGCTCTTTCTTGAAGTTTGGCCAATGAAACTTGTGTAGCATTTTCATCGCCTAAATTGGGTAAAATATCATAACAAATAACCGTTACATCAAAACCGCGCAATTTTTTAGCAAACGATTTTCCCATGTTTCCATAACCTATAATTCCAATGGTTTTTCCTTCCAATTCATGTCCGCGATTGCCTTCACGAATCCATTGGCCATCTTTTACTTCGCTATTTGCTTTATTCAGATGATTAAAAAGCGATAACAACATTCCTATAGCTTGTTCGCCTACTGCATTTGCATTGCCTTCTGGCGCGGCAATTAAGTTTATTCCTCGCTGCATTGCATACTCACAATCGATACTTTCTAATCCTGCACCAACACGAGCAATAAATTGCAAATTTGTGGCTTTTTCAATAAATGTTTGGTCAATTTTAAAACGACTTCTTATAACAATACCCTGATAGTTTTCAATTTTAGCTTCAATTTCTTCTTTAGACGAAATGAAATCAGCTTCGTTTTGAAAACCCGCTTGTTCTAGTTGTTCCCAAAGTAACGGATGATTACTATCGATGTGAAGAATTTTAATGTGAGCTGCATTCATGGTATACGATTGAAATGTAAAAGTACTAGAAATTATGATTCAAAAAAAATGAGGCCTTCTGACCTCATTATTGTTACATATTTAACCAAGATGTAGGGTTTAGCGTAGTGGTGTTTTGTAACACTAAAAACTTAATCACTGCTTTACCTGAGGCATCGGTATGAATTCTTCCAATATTCTGTTTAATGCTCACTTTTTGACCTTTACTCACGCTTACCGATGATAAATTTAGATAAACCGTAATAAAATCTCCATGCTGAATATAAACCGCTTTATTATTTGCCGAAATTACTTGTACTTGCAACACTTCGCCGGCAAAAACTGCTCGAGCGGAAGCTCCTGGTTCAGTAGTAATTTCAATACCACTATTATGAACGGTTAAATTTTTATGAACTGGATGCGGTTGGTCACCATATCGTTGCGAAATGTTACCTTTAACCACAGGCCAAGGCAAATTCCCTTTGTTGGCTTTAAAATTATCGGATGACACTTTCCCTTCGGCAGAAAGTACAAATTTTGTAGCTTCTTTGGTCCCAGCTTTTGGAGCTGTAGTCCCAGTTTTTGCAGCATTTCTTTTGTTCGCCGCCGCAATTTCATCGGCAATAATTTTCTTAATTTGACGGTCTATTTGTTTGGCTTCTTTTTGCTTTTTATCAATTTCAGCTGCAATTTGTTTTTTATCTTTTTGGATTGATTTTACAAGGCGTTCTTGCTCTTGTTTTTCTTTTTCCAATTCTTTTTTCTCTTGTTCCGTTTCTACTAAAACCTTTTCCTTTTCTTTTTTATTGGTTTGCAGTTTTTGTTCCGCAGATTCTAGTTTTTGTTGTTTGGTTCTAATTTCATCACCTTGCATTTTTCTAAAATCGGCATATTGCTTCATGTATTGAATGCGCTTATACGCCTGTAAAAAATCTTGGGAAGAAAGCACAAACATTACCCTGCTTTGTTCGTTTCTACTTTTATATGATTTTACAATCATTTTTTTATAATCTTCTTTCAACACCGTCAACTCTCTATTTAATTTATTCATTTCGAGTTGGGTCAAATAGATATTATCAGTTAACAAACGAGTTTGTTTTGCGGTCGTATTTAATAATTTTTGGCGCAGTGCAATAAGCCCTTTTTGTTGATCAATTTGCTTTAAAACCGATTTTTCTTTTTTCTTTTCCGACTCTAATCGTGCTTTTTTTTCTGCAATTTCATTCAGAATTTGCTCTTTTCTTTGCTCTAATTTTTGTTGCTCTGAAGGTTGAGCAAAAGCCATAGAGGTAATAAAAAAGAAAAAAAGTATTTTTAAAAATTGGTTCATGCGCATTGGTTTTTAACAAAGGTAGTTTTGTTTTTTGGAAAATAAAAAATTAATCGATTTGAATTGCTCGGTAATCACTAGGAATTGAAAATGAATAACTTAAATTTTCATTAAAAGTGGTGTTTTTATAGGCTATATCAATTGCAATTCTGTCTTTTTGGGCAGCCTTGATGTTAATTTCATTGGGCAAAAACATACGTTCAACTTCTTTGTAAGAAGGATATTGAATTTCCAAAACCCTATTTTGACTGGCTTGTGTTATAGTTTCTTTTTTAAGTAAAAAATTAGCCGCTTCAAAATAAAAATCTTTGGAAACATCAGAAGTGGTTGATTTTGATAATTTAAACATTTTTTCCGTAATTTCTGAAATCCATTTTCCCTTTGACAAGTCGTCTATAGCTTTCCCTAAAAACAAATTTTGCACTTTTGTAAAATCCAAATCGGTGCCAAGCCAATTACTTAGCATGGTAAAATCGCCTTCAAAATAAGTGTTATTTATTTTTTCATAATAGCTCACTTTAGTAGGCGTAATCAAAGCTTTTGCCATTGGAAAACCGAGTATTTTGATGTTAATCCAAATGATTTCATTTTTTTTAATTCGGATATCTGCATTCATGGAATGGGCTTGCTTTTCGTCTTCATATCTAGCGTTTGCTTTTATGTTTAACGTTTTAAAATCAGTATTATTTGCATAATGGCCGTTGATTATTTTTGTTACTTCTGTGGCGTCGCTTGCTGCAGCTGTGGCAACCATTTGTTTTGATTTACATCCTACAAATAATAATACAAAAAAGGCAGATACAATATATTTCATTACTTGATTTGTTTTAATTTAGAAGCATACAATTGCTTAGCTTTGAGATCATTTAAAAATTCGCAACTAATTACTAACTGTTCATAAAAATTAGCTTCGAGCTTTAGATCTTCTATTACAAAATCTAGGCCGTTTTCTAAATTCTCTTTAGCTTTTTTATAATTTTTCAATTGATTATAACCCAATCCTGCATAAAAGTAATAATTTGGTTGAGTTGGAAATAATTCAATGCATTCTGTTGCTTTAACAACTAAACGCTGATAATCTTGTTTTTGTTGCAGCACTTCTAAAAAATAATTGAGGCTTTCAATATCATCTGGACTTTTCTTGATGGCTATTTCAAAATAATAAATTGCCTTATCTAAATCGCTTTTTTTCCAAAAGAATTTAGCAACTTCTTTAGCAACAGCAACTTCAGGATCGTTGTCAAAATAAGGAATTGCAGCATCAACATCGGTAAAAAAAGTCGGGTTTTTAATAGCAAAAATTAAGAATTCATTAAACACACGATGCTTAATTTTTAAATCGATTTTACTATTCATCAATACCTTAAACATTGATTTTGAAGCGTTGATTCCGTCATTACTAGCCAAATAAAACTTAACTAAACTCACGTGAGCCCAATCTGAATTGGGAATTTCTTTTTCCAATACTTTAGCAACTTCAAATGCTTTTTCTTCTTGGTTAAAACTTAAATAGAGCGAAATTAAATCGACATAATTTTGTTCGTATTTTGGATGCTCTTTGATGCCTTTTTCTAATTGTTCTTTTTTGGGCGTTGCAAATTCAGCCGTGGATTCTAATTTTAATTTATAGAATTCCATAGTTTTTGTCAAATTTGAAGTCGCTTCAATTTCTTTAATCAATTGTAATGCTTTGTCTTTTTGATTGGTATTCATGAATAAAGACACCAAATCTTCTCGCATGTTTGGGTCAAATTCAATTAATTTTTCAACAACAGGAATCGATTTTTGAAAATCTTTCGTTTGATAGTAAACATCATAGAGTCCGTTCCAATACCAGCGTTGTTTATTGTCGATTTCAACGGCGCTTTTAAAAGTTATTTCGGCAGCGACATAATCTTTTGCATCCAATTGATTTTTACCTAACTCATATAAAAAAGCAGCGTTTTTAGGTTCTTTTTCTAAACATTTTTGGATAGCCACAATAGCTTTATCATAATTTTCAATACCCCGTTGTGCGAGCGCTTCAAAAAAATAATCTTCCGTTTTATTTTCTACTAACGCAATGTCTTCTGGATTTTGTTGTGCAAAAGTGTAGTTTCCAAAACTAAAAAGCAGGAAAACAATAAAAACTATGTGTTTTTTATTTAGCATCTATTCTAACACCGAATAATCTCCGATACTAATACTTGTAAAATTACCATCAAAACTCGCATGATTTCCAATCATAGCGTTGTCTAATTTGGCATTTTTAATATGTGAATGCGTTTGCACCAAACTATTTTTTATAGAAGAATCAATGACATGACAGCCTTTGCCCAACGAAACATTTGGGCCCACCGTAGCGTTAATTAAGACCACATCTTCTCCAATGTAACAAGGAGGAATAATGGTCGAATTTTCTTGTTTTACACCATAATCAATTAAATGTTCGCCATCGTTATGTAAAAATCCGAGCATTCTTGTATTGGTTTCCACCGTAACGTCTTTGTTTCCGCAATCCATCCATTCATCTACTTTCCCTGGTACAAATTTCATTCCTTTTGCCATCATTTGTTTAATACCATCGTTAATTTGGTATTCGCCACCATGAATAATGTTATTGTCTAACACCGATTGTAATTCGTTTTTCAACACGGCAACATCTTTGAAATAGTAAATTCCAATAACGGCCAAATCGGAAACAAATTCTTTTGGTTTTTCCACCAATTCAATAATTTCACCTGCAGCATTTAAGTTTACGACACCAAAAGCTTCCGGCTGATCTACTTGTTTTACCCAAATTACACTATCGGCCGAAGTATCCAAATCAAAATCGGCACGGATTAACGTATCAGCATAGGCAATAACCGCTGGACCGTCTAAAGAATCTTTGGCACACATAATCGCATGACCTGTTCCTAATGCTTCATTCTGGTAATAGATAGTTCCTTTTGCACCTAATTTTTCAGCAATGGCAATTAAATCTTCTTCGACTTTTGCGCCAAAACTTTCGTGAATAATAAACGCAACTTCATCAATTTTCTGATTTAAAACGCCTGCAATATCTTCTACTAATCGGTGAACGATTGGTTTTCCTGCAACAGGAATTAATGGTTTTGGAATGGTTAACGTGTGTGGGCGAAGACGAGAACCTCGTCCTGCCATTGGTACTATTATTTTCATATAAGCCCCCTAACCCCCGAAGGGGGAATTCCTATTAGGGGTCAATAGGATTTTATGAATTCAACATTTTATTATAAACTATATACACAATTTTGTCCATTCCCCCTTTGGGGGCTAGGGGGCTATTTCACCCCAGTACTACCAAAACCGCCTTCACCTCTTGAGGTTTCAGATAATTCGGTTACTTCAAGCCATTCGGCGCGTTCGTGTTTGGCAATGATTAATTGTGCAATGCGTTCACCGTTTTCAATTACGAAATCTTCAGTGGATAAATTTACTAAAATCACACCAATTTCTCCTCGATAATCAGCATCAACTGTACCTGGCGAATTTAAAACGGTGATTCCTTTTTTGGCTGCTAAACCACTTCTTGGGCGTACTTGCGCTTCATAACCAATAGGTAATTCAATAAAAAGGCCGGTTTTTACAATGGTTCTTTCTAATGATTTTAAAGTGATGGGTTCTGAAATATTCGCACGTAAATCCATTCCTGCCGAAGCTATGGTTTCATAATTAGGTAGCGCGTGACTCGATTTGTTGATGATTTTAATTTGCATATTATTTTCTTCTGATGATCTTTAAAATAGTTTCTTTTTCGTTTCGGTAGACAAAGTAAGCAAAAAAGAATATTGAGGCAATACCAAATAGATACGTTTCGCGTAAAATAGGCACATAAAATGAAATTCCAGAAAGCACAATGGCTAATCCTAAATACGTGAAAATCGATTTTTTATCATAGGGAATTGGATATTTCTTTTGTCCCATATAATAGGAAATAAACATCATGGTTCCATAAGCGAAAATAGTGGCAATTGCCGAACCCATGTAACTAATTATTGGAATTAAAAGTACGTTTAACGCTAAGGTTACTATTGCCCCTACGATTGAAATATAAGCTCCAATCTTCGTTTTATCGATCAGTTTGTACCAAACGGATAAATTGGTGTAAATGCCTAAGAAGAAATTGGCCAAAACAATTAAAGGCACAATCTCCATTGCGGTCCAATAGCTTTCTTTTGGGACTAAAAATAATTTTATTACATCGGCAAAAACAATAACCCCTAAACAAATGAAGGATCCAAAAATGACAAAATATTTCGTAATTGTAGCATAAGTTTGTGGCGCATTTTCATTCTTAGCATGACTGAAGAAAAAAGGTTCGATTCCTAAAGTATAAGCCGTTCTGAACAACACCATAAACATTCCTATTTTATAACAAGCGGAATAAGCTCCAATGTCTGCCATATCCACATGCATCCAATCCAAAAGGATTTTATCAAAATGCTCGTTAATGGCAAAAGCAATTCCGGCCACAAGAATAGGCAAACCATACTGCATCATTTTCTTCCATAAATCAGTATCAAACTGCCATTTGATTTTGAAATAATCGGGTAAAACGAATAACAAGGTAACTAAACTGGCTATTAAATTAGAAACAAAAATATAACCTATTTGAAAGTCTTCATAATAGATGGATTGTAAAAAAATATTATCTGAATTTGTTGCTAATTTTGGTAAAAATGCCAAGAAAAAAATGTTCAGTGATAAATTTATTACAACATTTGAAATCTTAATTACTGCATATTTTACAGGACGACCTTCAGCTCTAATTTTTGAAAACGGAATAATAGCCAAAGCATCTAAAGCTAAAATCCAAATGGTGAAAACGATGTATTCAATCTTAAATTCAGACCAAAGCGCTAAGTTTTTTCTGAAAAGTAATAATACCGCAAAAAATATAATCGTGGACCAAAACATAGAAATGGTCGCGGTTGAAATGACTTTGTTTTTGTTGGATTCTGAATTATAAAAACGGAAAAAAGCTGTTTCCATTCCGTAAGATAAAACCACGTTAAAAAAGACTAAATAAGAAAAAATTACAGATACTTCTCCATATTCTTTATTAGGCAAATAATCTGTATACAATCTTACTAAGAGAAAACTTAGCATTCTTGGAAATACAGTAGCTATGCCATAAATTGCAGTTTGTTTTAAAAGACTTTTACCTGAACTCAAATTATTTGTTTTTTTAGATTAACAAATGTAATTAAAACTTTGGTTTTGCCGAAGGATATTCGAGCATTGGTTTTTCGGTAACCTGTTTAATTTTAACATTAAATTCTTTTCCCTTTTCTGAAAATAGTAAAATAGCCTCGTTTTCCGCTAAGGTTAAAGCATTTTTAGGACTGGTGTAAATTTGGGAATCGTCACCGTCAAATTTTTGTTGATTGCCTTCGGTTTTTATTCTTGCGATAAAATGAAGGTCATCCATTTTCTCAAAAGGAACCTCATATCCTCTGAAAATTACTTTTTTAAGTTCGATTTCTTTGTTTAATGGTGTTTTCAAATCAACATAAAAATTGATGCCACTTCCACCACCACGCACACCTGCGACCCAAGTTTCAAAAGAAGCTTGAAGGGTTTCTTGAAGGGCTTTTTTCTGACTTGAACAGCTTATCATTGTTATCGAAAATAGTAGTAAAAGTAATCGCTTCATGTTTTTTAATTTAAAAATTTGATGAAATGAAATCCTTTCGGCACAAAACCATGATTCATATAAAATTTGTGTGCGCCAAAATTTGTAGAAAAAGCATCTAAAACAATCATCTTACAATCTTCATCAATGGCTTTCTGATTCAAATAGTTGGTCATAATACTTCCAATTCCGTTCGAACGAAAATCTTCATGCACCACCACGTTATCCATTTCTAGATATTTTCCACTCCATAGTTTAGTTCCTATCCAAAATCCTGCCAAAGCTATCGAAATTCCGTTTTCTACGACAATTAACTGTTTATAATTATTTGGAAGCATGGCGCTCAATAAATCCTGGTACTTTTCGGTCGAATAATCGGGGTAGAGTTGTTGAATGAGGGAAAAGTGCTCCATCATTTCATCAATTGTAGTCAATTCAATTAACTGCTGCATTTTATTTTTCTAATAAATTTTCGTTGAATAAATTTAAAATTCTTTGGTATTCGTCTACCCAAGAATAGGTTCTTTTAAATCCGTGCGCTTCTACTGGAAACACAGCTAAATCCCAATCTTTTTTACCCAGTTCAATGAAGCGTTGTGTCAATCGAACAATGTCTTGAAATTGCACGTTATCGTCTACCATTCCGTGAAGCATTACTAACTTGTCTTGTAAATTATCCGCAAAATAAATGGGTGAACTTTTTTTATAGGCATCTGGATCGGTTTCTGGAAAATTCAAAATGTTTGACGTATACCCGTGATTGTAATGCGCCCAATCGGTTACCGAACGCAAGGCTGCACCTGCTTTGAATTCGGCTGGTTTGGTCAACAATGCCATCAAGGTGATGAATCCGCCATACGAACCTCCGTATATTCCCACTCGATTGGTGTCAATTCCTAAATTTTGCACCAAATAATTCTTTCCATCCAATTGGTCCGACAAATCTTTTCCGCCCATGTGACGATAAATTCCAGTTCTAAAATCGCGACCATAACCATCACTCGCTCTGTAATCGATATCTAAAACGGTATAGCCCAAATCGGTTAACAAATTGTGAAACATATATTCTCTGTGGTAGGTGCTCCAATAATTGTGTGCGTTTTGCAAATAACCGGCGCCGTGTACAAAAATGACTGCGGCTTTGTTCTTGTTTTCTGCTTTTGGTTGGTACAAACGCGCATACACATTCGTTCCGTCTTCGGCTTTAAAAGTGATGACTTCTGGCGTTTTCCAATTGTATTTGTTGAATGCTGGCGTAGTGGAAAACGTAATTTGTTTCAATTCGGCATTTGGTTTATTGGTTCCCACATACAATTCCCACGGTTTGTTTTTATAGGAATAACGGACTAAAAGTGTTTTTTCATCGGGCGAAAGTTCTACTTCATAATTGCCATCTTTCGTTACAATTCCCGTCATTTTTTTGGAAGCAATGTCCAATTTATAAAAACTTCTGTTGCCTGGATGTGTTGTAGTGGTTGTGAGGTAAAAGGATTTGGTGTCATTCGATAATTGTACATTGCGAACTTCCCAATTGCCTTTTGTTACCGCATCTTTTTTCTTGGTTTTTAAATTATAGGTATACAAATGCGAGAAACCCGTTGCTTCCGATTGAAAATAAAAAGTCGCATTATCAATAAAACCTAATGTTCCGCCACTAAAACTATAGCCCGGAATTCCTGGACCGCCAATCCAAGCGTCGTCGTGTTGATGGTCTAACTCGGTAATGGTTCCTGAAGCTACATCCAATTGCACAATCCAGCGGTGTTTGTTGTCTTGACTTCTGATTTCCAACACGGCATTTTTTCCGTCTTGGCTGTACACCGGACTCATCATGACAATTGCGGTTTCATAATCCGATTTGTCTTTTAGATTTTCGTAGTCTTGATAGTATTTTGGTGCGTCTTTGATTCCGGTTAAATTAGAAAACGAAACGTAATACGTAGTGTCTTTTGCAACATTGAAAATTCCGAATTTGTGTTTACTGAAATTATCCGTCGATACTTTTGAACGTGCTTTTTTGCTTTGGGTAAACCCATCATCGGTAATGAAATGTTCTACATTAGTTGCAGTTTCAGTAGGATAATCTGAAATTCTAAAGGTTACAAATTTTCCATCGGGTGATGCTTTTATTTGCTCTAACGAAGATTTATCGTAGAAAATTTCTTTGGGAAACTTCTCTTTTTTGGATTTGGATTGCGTTGCATACCATGCGTCTGCTTTTGCTTCATCGCGTACAAACTGAAATAATTCCTTTTGTTGGTCTTTCAAGAACGAATCTTCTTCTTTTGCTTTATTTTCTTTTCCTGATTTAAAATTGGTCAACATCACCATCGAAAAATCTTTGGTATTGAATTGATATAGATTTCTATTTTGCTGAAAGAAAACAATATCCGGAGTAGTACTTCTTTGAACTGCAGTAATTCGGTCAGCAGATTGGATGATTTTCTTAGCCTTTTTTGTGGATTTGGTATACGCATACAAAACGCCTTGATTGGTATAATACACCACATCGTAGTCTTTTTGCGCTGCGATGAAATCAACATCGTAAATAGGATTTGGACTACTAACTTTTTGAGGTGATTTACTCGATTTGTTCCAATAATACGTGCTGTTATCGATTTCGTTATTTGGATTCCAATCGAATAAAACGGTTTGCCCATCGATAGACCAACGGTGATTATCGGGTTGGTGCCCTATAAATTCGTCGCCTTTCATGATGTCTTCTAAACGAAGATTTTGTGCCGAAGCGAAAAAGGTAAAAAGTAGTAAGAAGAAACCGCAGTATTTTTTCATTGGAAATTAGTTTGTTACTTACAAATATACCAATAAAAGTAAATGAGGGAAAAGGTTTTGTGAATTGAAGTGTTTTTGATGATTTTTTTTGAGGGCACGGAATGCAATTCCGAGCCATCGGGTATATAAAAAAATTATATTGTTATACAAATACCACGCGAAAGGATTCGCGCGGGAGCGGGGCAAAACGGCTGTTAGCAGCAGTTTATTGTATTTTATACTTTGGTCTTTGTTTTATACTGTTTATTAAAACGGTACAGCTATTGGTAGATTTGTACCAAAAAATAGAAAATATAAAAGCAATTATTAAAGCTACGCTAGCGGCTAAGGAATTCCAAAATATTTCAGGATTTAAAGTGCTAACTTTAGAATATTCTATAAAGGCATTTATTGCACATGGAACGCCAATCCCAAATCCAAAAAGTGATATATCTTTCCACAATGATGTAGAACCAGTTTCCAAGATAATCAATTCAGCAGGAGTGATGCTATAAAAAGTTTTATCTAAGTCAATATGAATTAGCGTTTGTTGCGCTGCATTATTTAAGTCTTCAATGTTTATAATACTATTTTGCTGATTATTTACCATTTCCAACCTCCTTTCCTAATAGCCAATTATAATGCATTGTTTGACCTGCGCCTTCCAAGTGATATATTCTATAACTAAATAAAAGTTCTCGCTTATTGAATGTCCCAACCGTTATTGGTTTAAAACTGCCAGTGCCTAAATTATTATTAAAATTTATAAATGTAAATTTTGCACCATTTGTTTCATAACTTTCAACATTAATCTTCTTTTCTGTTACCTCAGGATCATTTTTAAAAATAAATCTAATAATGAAACCTTTTGCGTCTTCATTTATGAAAAAATCTATAGGTTCATCGATGATAGAGATAACTGTTCCCTGAGTTAGAATTTCATAATTTCCAACTTTTATTTCCATAATATGCATTTTTAAATTGCTGCTAACGTTTGGCAGCTTGTTGCAGTAGCGGTAAAATATATCAAAACTTTTGATAAATCACTAACCATTTCAAGTACAATAGCGCCTTTCAGTTTTGCTCGAAAGCCGCTATTGCCCCATACAATTGTTGTATGATGCTATTGATTTTTATATTTGAAACTAAATAATTTATAAATAATAAAAACTAATACTTGAAATAAAAATATACCAAAAATAAAATTTGAAATTCTATTTTGACCACTAACTAAATAATTAATTCCTAATAAAAGAATTATAAATAGGGAAATTACCCAAATAACTTCAAACTTTTTCATAATCATTAATTTAAAGCGTTTCTTAAACCACAAGTTATTGCTAAACCTGCCACAAATGCTGGACCAGAAATTGTTGCAGCAGCTTGACATCTCCAATCTTGACTACATACGTCAAAGCCACACTGCATACATTTTGAAAAAGTTAATGTGCCGCAGTCAAAATCTGCAGGGTATGGGGCTTTTGACAAAGAATTTGTATCTATAGGGTTATGTTTTGTTATATCTTTTAAACCATTGTTTGAATTAATGCTAAATTCATACAAAACTTTATTATTTAAATTTGTTACAATATATTTATTAGTTTTAGCATCGATATTGAACTTTTCTACAATTGTATAAATTTTGCTATTATTCTTATCATAATATCCTAAAAATTTATTTTGATTGTTTTCAAATTCTACAAGATAAAATTTTAAATCCTCAATAAAATCAAAAGATGTTCGTTGAATATTATTGAAATTAAAAGACATATTCTTTTCTTCGAATTGCTCTAAATCTGATTTTACTTTTTGCCCAATGTCAGAATCTTTACCAATTTTATCTACTGATAAATTTTTGAAAGCTGAAATTCTTGTTATTGATTCATCGTTTTCTGAACATGAGTTAAGTGTAAAAATTAAAAGACTAAAAGCAAAGGTTAAAAATGTTTTTTTCATTATTTCTAAATTTATAGTCATCTTAAATAGATAACTGATTATTGATTTCTTATTATCTTATTGATAATGTTTTATTCATTCTACTGTAAATACAAATTAATAAGTAGTAGAAAATCTTTTTAATTGCATATTTGAGTTGATAAGACTCATTTTTTATCGATACGTTGTTAAATAGTTTCATACTACTTGTATATATACTCAGTTTTTACTGTTTTGTTGAGCAAAGCCATCTGTTTTTGAGTAGCTATGCTCAACTATGGTTATATCGTATTAATTAACCAAACATAGTAATTATTTTTAAAATTAGCAACTATAAGTAACTAATTTTAATTTATTAATACTATAAATTGTGTTGAAGCGGTTGCGTTTTTTTATCCTTCTAGGGCAATTGTTTCTTTTCTCTAGGGCAATGACATACTTTCCCTAGGGCAATTAATTTATTGCTGTACAGCAATTATAAAATAGAACAAGTTAAAACGAAATAAAGTAACGGTTAAAAGCAGTTTATAAAGTAAAAGAAACTACTGCTGGGCAATGTTTCTTAATTTTAAGGAGTAGTACAAGAATTTGTTACCCATGAATATAAAACAAAAAAGTCCCGAATAAATCGGGACTTTTAATATTGTTTTGACTAAAATTAGCTTTTCAACGCCTCTGCTCCACCAACGATCTCTAAGATTTCGTTTGTAATAGCCGCTTGACGCGCTTTGTTGTAGGTTAATTTTAATTGGTCTCTTAATTCTGTAGCGTTATCGGTTGCTTTATGCATTGCGGTCATACGCGCTCCGTGTTCTGCTGCAAATGAATCTCTAATTGATTTGTACAATTGTGTTTTTAATGATTTTGGAATCAAAGTCAACACAATTTCTTCTTTAGAAGGTTCAAAAATATAATCAGATGCTACTACTTCGCCACCCACAATTGGAGCTAAAGGTAAAAACTGTTGAGTTCTTACAATTTGAGTTGCCGCATTCTTAAATTCGTTGTAAACGATTTCGATTTTATCGTAATCACCTGCTACAAATTTATCCATTAATTGTTGTGCAATATCTGAAGCATTTTCAAACGTTAATTGGTCAAAAATAACATTGTTAACTTCGATTACGTTATTAGTTTTACGCAACACATCGTTTCCTTTTTTACCAATAGCAAAAATATCCACTTGTTTTCCAGCATACGTATCAGCTACTGCTTTTGCTTGTTTGATTACATTGGTATTAAACGCGCCACACAAACCTCTGTTTGAAGTAATTGCCACGATAAGTACTTTTTTTACTTCTCTTTGAGCTGTAAAAGCACCGCCCACTTCTCCTTCTAGCGTTGCACTTAAGTTTTGTAATAGTTCGGTTAGTTTTTCTGCATAAGGGCGCATCGCTGTAATAGCATCTTGCGCTTTTTTTAACTTTGCAGCAGAAACCATTTTCATCGCCGATGTAATTTGCATCGTAGATGAAACAGAAGTAATCCTATTACGTATTTCCTTTAAGTTTGCCATATTAATTTGGAAATTAGGAAATTTGAAAATTTGAAAATGAATTAATCCATCTTCAAATTCTCAAATTCTCAAATTGTTATTAATTATATTTTGCTGAAATTTCTTTCGCTACTTTTTCTAAAACGTCAGTGATGTTGTCATCAAACTTACCTGCTTTAAGTGCGTCTAATGTATCTCTGTGTTTTGCGTTTAAGTATTCTAAGAAATCTTTTTCAAATTCTTTAACTTTATCAACGGGTACATTACGCAACAAGTTTTTAGAACCTGCATAAATAATTGCCACCTGATCTTCAACTGTAAAAGGAGAGTTTAAACCTTGTTTTAAGATTTCAACGTTTCTTTTTCCTTTTTCAATTACGTTTAAAGTAACCGCATCTAAGTCAGAACCAAATTTTGCAAACGCTTCTAATTCACGGAATTGCGCTTGGTCTAATTTTAAAGTACCTGCTACTTTTTTCATTGATTTAATTTGTGCATTACCTCCAACACGAGATACCGAAATACCTACGTTAATTGCAGGACGAACTCCAGAGTTGAATAAATCACCATCTAAGAAAATTTGTCCGTCTGTAATCGAAATTACGTTGGTTGGGATATAGGCAGAAACGTCACCCGCTTGTGTTTCAATAATTGGTAACGCTGTTAACGAACCACCACCTTTAACGATTCCTTTTATAGAATCTGGTAAATCGTTCATGTTTTTAGCGATTTCGTCGTTGTTAATTACTTTACAAGCTCTTTCTAATAAACGAGAGTGTAAGTAGAAAACGTCTCCAGGATATGCCTCACGTCCTGGTGGTCTTCTTAATAAAAGAGACACCTCACGGTACGCAACTGCTTGTTTAGATAAATCATCATAAACAATCAACGCTGGACGACCAGAATCTCTAAAATATTCACCAATTGCAGCACCTGCCATAGGAGCATATACTTGCATTGGAGCTGGATCAGAAGCATTTGCAGCAACAATAACCGTATAAGCCATTGCGCCTTTTTCTTCTAACATTTTTGCGATTCCTGCTACAGTTGAAGCTTTTTGCCCAATTGCAACATATATACAGAATACAGGTTGACCTGCATCGTAAAATTCTTTTTGATTTAAGATGGTATCAATACAAACGGTTGATTTACCCGTTTGACGGTCACCAATAACCAACTCACGTTGTCCACGACCTACAGGAATCATTGCATCTACTGCTTTTACTCCGGTTTGTAATGGTTCTGTTACCGGTTGACGGAAGATAACTCCAGGCGCTTTTCTTTCAAGCGGCATTTCAAATAATTCGCCACCGATTGGACCTTTACCATCAATTGGTTCTCCTAGTGTGTTTACAACACGACCTACTACTTGTTCTCCTACTTTAAGAGAAGCAATACGTTGTGTTCTTTTTACTGTTGAACCTTCTTTGATTCCTGTTGATGGTCCTAAAAGTACCACCCCAACATTGTCTTCTTCTAAGTTCAATACGATAGCTTCTAATCCGTTTTCAAATTGTACTAACTCTCCATATTGAGCGTTTGATAATCCGTAAACACGAGCGATACCGTCTCCAACTTGAAGTACAGTTCCAACTTCTTCTAACGATGCACCAGATTCAAAAC
>NZ_JBIIWV010000082.1:0-9499 GCF_044338735.1 Flavobacterium sp.
ATCAGATTATTTATACAAATCGTTTCCAAACGAACCTTTAAAAGTGGTCATCGCATACGATTGCCGTCATAATAGTGATACGTTAGCAAAAGTGGTTGCCGATGTTTTTTCGGCAAACGGAATTCACGTGTATTTGTTTTCAGAAATGCGCCCAACACCAGAATTATCTTTTGCTGTTCGCCATTTGAATTGCCATGCAGGAATTGTATTAACTGCTTCTCACAATCCGCCAGAATATAACGGATACAAAGTATATTGGCAAGATGGTGGCCAATTAGTTCCACCTCAAGATGCCGAAATTATAAAGATAATTGAAGAGTTGAAATACAGCGAAATTAAGTTCGAAGCCAACAACGATTTAATCGAATATATTGATTCTGAAATTGATGAAGCTTTCTTTAAATCAACCATCGAAAATGCAAGTTTTAATACGCCTTCTGAAGCTAAAGCGAATTTAAAAATCGTTTATACTTCGTTACATGGAACTTCAATAAAATCAATCCCTAATGTATTAGCAAAAGCTGGTTATACCGATGTGAATATTGTTCCTGAACAAGCCGAACCTGATGGTGATTTTCCTACCGTAATATCTCCAAATCCTGAAGAACCAGAGGCGTTATCTATGGCAATTGCTTTGGCAAATAAAATTGGAGCTGATATTGTAGTGGGAACAGATCCAGATTCGGATCGATTAGGTGTTGCTGTTCGAGATTTAGACGGAACAATCAAATTATTGAATGGTAATCAAACAATGGTAATCATGACCGCTTTCCTATTAGAGCAATGGAAACGCGCCGACAAATTCCAAGGGAATGAATTCATTGGATCTACTATTGTTTCAACACCTATGATGTTAGAATTAGCCGCAGCTTATGATGTAGAATGTAAAGTTGGTTTAACCGGTTTCAAATGGATTGCAAAATTCATTAAAGATTTCCCAAATCAACAATTCATAGGTGGTGGCGAAGAAAGTTTTGGATATATGGTAGGCGATGCCGTTCGGGATAAAGATGCGGTAGGCGCCGTTTTATTATTAAGTGAAATTGCTGCACAGGCAAAAGCATCGGGCAGTTCGTTATATCAAGAATTATTGAATTTATATGTTGATTTTGGTTGTTATAAAGAATCATTAATTTCGATTACCAAAAAAGGAATTGAAGGCGCTAACGAAATCAAACAAATGATGGTTGACTTACGCGAAAATCCGTTAAAGGAAATCAACGGACAACGCGTCATTTGCATTGAAGATTATCAAGCTGCCAAAGGAAAAGATTTTATGAATTATGCAGAATTCGAAATTAATATTCCAAAATCAAATGTCTTGATTTATTATTTAGAAGACGGAAGTAAAATTTGTGCTAGACCAAGCGGAACCGAACCAAAAATTAAATTCTATTTCAGCGTAAATGGAGTTTTAGACACGATGGAAAACGCAAAATCAGTAGAAATAGAATTAGATAACAAAATAGCTGAAATTATTTCGGCAATGAAATTAAATTAAATGGACGAAAATTTTAAAAAAATAATTCCTTACACTCTAAAATTTAAAAATCACATTTTCTGGAATGTTTTTTTTAATATTTTTTATGCTTTATTTAGTACGCTGTCATTTATTGCGCTTTTTCCGTTAATGGAAGTATTGTTTAAAATGAATGAAAAGGTTGTTGAATTACCAAAATATAAAGGTTTATGGGAAATAACATCCTATGGAAAAGAATATTTACAATATTATATTACCAAACTCACAATAGAAAACGGAATACAATATGCACTTTTACTCACTGTTGCATTAGTTATATCAACATTTTTGTTTAAAAATGCTTTCAACTATTTTGCTGCTCAACACTTAACAAAAATAAAAAACGGAGTATTGCATGATTTACGTGAAAAAATGTATGATAAAATCATTTCTTTACCTATTTCCTATTATTCCGAAAAAAGAAAAGGCGATGTTATGGCACGAATGCTAGGTGATGTTAATGAGGTTCAGAATTCATTTTTCATTATTTTAGAACTTATTGTTAAAGAGCCCTTAACCATTCTTTTTGCCATAATTGCAATGATGAAAATAAGTATAGAATTAACACTATTTGTTTTTATTTTTATTCCACTTTCAGGGTTTATCATTTCAAGAATTGGGAAAAGTTTAAAATCGAAATCACAAAATGTGCAAAAAGAAAATGGTTTTTTAATCTCTATAGTTGAAGAAAGCTTAGGCGGACTAAAAGTGGTAAAAAGTTATAATTCTGAGGGGTACTTCAAATCAATATTTAATAATTCAATATATAAATTGTTACGATTAAATAATAGTATTGGGAAAAAGAATAATTTAGCCTCACCCTTAAGTGAATTTATGGGAATCGTAACAATTGCAATACTTTTATGGTATGGTGGGAACTTGGTTCTAGTCGATAAAACATTAAATGGTGCTTTATTTATTGTATATCTTGGATTGGCATATGGTGTATTAACTCCTGCAAAAGCGATTTCAAAAGCATCCTATCAAGTTAAAAATGGATTGGCAGCAGCCGAAAGAGTTTTTGAAATTTTAGAAGTTGAAAATACCATTGTCAATAAACCTAATGCAGTAACAAAAGAAACTTTTACTGAGAAAATTAGCATTGAAAATATCAACTTTAAATATGAAGCAGAAAACGTACTGAAAAACTTCTCATTAGAAGTACCAAAAGGAAAAACTATTGCTTTAGTGGGGCAATCAGGTTCTGGAAAAAGTACGATTGCCAATTTATTGACGCGTTTTTATGACGTGCAAGAAGGAAGTGTCAAAATCGATGGGACTGACATTAAAGACATGACTTTAGAATCGTTACGAGATTTAATGGGATTGGTTACACAAGATTCTATTTTATTCAATGATTCGATTAAAAATAACATCAAATTAGGAAAACAAGATGCAACTGATAAAGAAATCATTGACGCTTTAAAAGTGGCAAATGCTTACGAATTCGTTGCTGCTTTACCTAATGGAATTGAAACCAACATTGGTGATGCAGGTGGAAAACTTTCGGGTGGACAAAAACAACGTTTATCTATTGCGAGAGCCGTTTTGAAAAATCCACCGATTATGATTTTGGATGAAGCGACTTCAGCTTTAGATACTGAAAGTGAAAAATTTGTACAAGTGGCTTTAGAAAACATGATGCAAAACAGAACTTCTATTGTCATTGCTCACCGATTATCAACCATTCAAAAAGCGGATAAAATTGTGGTGATGCACAAAGGTGAAATCGTGGAACAAGGAACTCATGAAGAATTGTTGACTCTAAACGGAACGTACTCAAAACTAGTGATGATGCAGAGCTTTGAGTAAACTTTATTATTGATGATTGAAGATTAACGATTTTTGGTTGAAGAAGTTTGAAATTTGGAAATTAAAAAACTATGTACATAAACAGCTCAAATATTACATTACCAGAAGACAATGATACAATTGTTTGGAAGTATTTAGACTTGTCTAAGTTTTTAGACATGTTATTGTCACAGCAATTGTTTATGTCGCGTTCCGATAAGTTTGAAGATCAATATGAAGGAACTTTTTCGGAACCCACCTTTGAGGAAATCAAAAAAATAGCCGCAAATAATCCGAAGTTTTTAGACTATTATAAATCGCATCGCGAAAAAGTAGTCATAAGTAGTTGGCACATCAACGAATATGAATCGTTTGCAATGTGGCAAATTTTCACCAAAAACAATGAAGGTTTAGCAATTCAATCTACAATTGGGCGTTTAAAAGAAGCTTTACAACCAGAAAGAGCTATAGAACAATATATTGGTAACGTAAATTATATCGATTATAAAAAAGAATATATTCCGTTTGATGATACTTTTTTTCCGTTCTTATTCAAACGAAAAAGTTTTCAATATGAACGAGAAGTTCGGATTATTTCAGATGTGAGTGCTCAAAATATTTCAGTAAATGATGGTTTAAAAATTAACGTAAACCTCAATGAATTGATCGAAAAAATATACATTCATCCGAAAAGTGAAAATTGGTACAAAAAACTAGTCATTGAATTGGTTTCAAAACTCGATTTTAAAATAGAAATAGAAAAATCGGACTTAGAAAGTGATATTTTGATTTAGAAAAAATGTAATTTCAACAAAGGAAAACTCTAATTAGGAGTATACATTTCCACTTTCCATTCGTTGGCTAATAAATTTACATAGTGATAATGTACTTTATCATTTTTATCAAAAGCACCGTTTTTATTCACATCTTCAATACTTCTAAAATACAAACGACTTGTTTTTTCAATAATATTCCAATCAATTACTTCCTGAAAATCGGTTGATATTTTAGTGAATTTTCTGCCGCTAGTTGTACTCAAATAAAGTGCTCTGATGTCATTCTGATTGGTTTTTCCATCTTTATTTGTATCTGCATCAACTAAAGTGTAAACCATGATTTGTTGCTTTGATTTAGCAGCAATAGTATTTAAAAAGGTAGCCGTTTGAATTTGAACTTTCTGATCCGTTAAGGGTTTAATATTGGTAGAATCGATGTGCTGAAAATTCAAATTATCTAAAAAACCAGTAATTTCAAATCTATTGTAATTTGAAATTGCATAACTTATTTGATTTGCTTTACTACTTCCATAGGTTTTTCCATCAATATCATAAACCCGCACATCACCAATGGGATGAATTAGATAATTACTCCCTTCCATTAAAATAGGTAAATCGGCCACTTTAAACCCAGAAGTATCCTTTGCTGTAGTTTCGGCTTTAGAAGTATCGTAACTCACTTTTGGAGTTGCTTGTTCTTGTTTACAACTTATTATAGAAAGAAATAAGGATAAGGATAAAATGATGCGCATACTATCTATTTTTTATAGTCAAATATACTAAAAATAAACAACGAATTATAGTTTTGCAATTAGTTTCAAATTAAAAACCCGAGTGGTCATATAGTTTGGAATACCATATTGTGATTTAGTATACACGTCTCTAACCCAAGTATTTGTAATTGAATTTTGATTGTTAAACAAATTAAAAATCTCTAATCCTAATGAAAATTCGTCAAAAGGCTTTAACCACTTTATACTCGATTTAATTTTTTCATCTTTAAAAACAAATGAAAATCCTATGTCGGCTCTTCGGTAATCATTTAATCGTAATTGATAATTGTAAGGATCGGCATACGATGGAGAACCACCAGGTAATCCGGTGTTATAAACCAAATTTAAGTATAATTTCAAGTTAGGAATATTCGGCATATAATCTTGAAATAACATTCCGAATTTCAATCGTTGATCTGTGGGACGTGCAATAAATCCTTTATTATTTTGATTTTCTTCGGTTTGCATATAGCCAAAACTGAACCATGATTCTGTTCCAGGTACAAATTCACCATTTAAACGTGCATCGAAACCATAAGCATAAGCGGTTGCTTCATTATTAGCTCTATATCGAATACGAACGTTATCAATTGTATAGGTGTTTACATCGGTAATATTTTTATAATACGCTTCTGTAATCAATTTAAAAGGGCGCGTCCACATTTTAAAACTATAATCACTACTCAATACTAAATGAAAAGATTGTTGCGCTTTCACATTAGTTTGCACTACCCCATTATAGTCGCGCAATTCTCTGTAAAACGGAGGTTGATGATACAATCCGCCAGACAATCTGAACAATATGTCTTTATCCCAATCGGGTTTAAACGCAAACTGAACACGAGGTGAAAAAGTCATTTGGCTATCTCCTTTAGGTCTTCCATCAGCATCAACTTGCCATTGATGTCCACGAATTCCGGCATTCAACCAATAACTATGATTGCCTATTTTACCTCTACGATTCCACTGAAAGTATCCTGAAAAACGATTGATTCGGGTAAAATTAGTCGCTCTTACACTTTGATAAGGAGCTAGTGGTCCAACATAAGGATTATAGGGTTGGTCATTTTGGTAATCTAAAATAGGATTTGGCAATGAAAAACCCGCCGAATCTATTACTTCCCATTCCACAATTCTATCTCTAATGTCTTCTAACGTAAATTTAGCGCCCCATTCAATTTGTGATTTTTTAGTTATTTCATGAAATCCTTTGACTTCAGCATTAACGATCAAGGCATCTAAATCATTTCGTGCATGGGTTAATTGCGAACCAATTCCTCGCGAATAAACTACATTACCAAATGTTTCTGAACCAATATTTGCATCTACTTCACCTAAACGATATTGCGCTAAAATATCATAATATTCTTGTTCTTGTGTGTGATAGGTTGAAGCTATAAATTTTAATTTATTTTTCTCATTGTACTGATAAACCGCTTTTCCAGCACCAAAAAGTGTTAAATAGTTGTCTTTTTCTTGCCCTTCATAATACACTAAAAGCGCTATTGGTTCGCTCACCGTACCAAAATTTGTTTGGCGACTTAAAGGTTGATAATGGTATTTATTTTGAGAAATATTGCCTAAAAAGCTAAAATTCCACTTGGTAGACGCATTAAAATTGACTAAGGTTTGTACATCAAAAAAAGTTGGTTTAAAGTTGGTTTCTGTTTCTTGACTATTGACTAACAAACTATTATCTCTATAACGAATACCGGTTATATTTGACCATTTTTGATTTTTAGAAACACCTTCCGCAGTAATACTTCCGCCTAAAAGACTTGCTTCCATTCGGGCTTTAAAACTTTTAGGGTTTCGATACGTGATGTCGAGCACCGAAGATAATTTATCACCATATTTTGATTGAAAACCCCCTGCGGAAAAATCAACATTTTCTACCATATCTGTATTGGTAAAACTCAACCCTTCTTGTTGACCAGAACGAATTAAAAAAGGACGATATACTTCAATTTCGTTAACGTAAACTAAATTTTCATCATAATTTCCTCCTCTTACGGCATAAGACGTACTCAATTCATTGTTTGAATACACCCCTGGTAATGTTTTAATTATATTTTCGATACCTGCATTAGCTCCCGGAATCATTCGAATAATTACAGGATCTATGGTTGTTAAACCTTCAATACGCTTTTTACTATCGCTTGTGATTACTAACTCGCCCATTTGTTCAATTTTAGAGCTCATCACAGGATTCAATTCAAAATCCTCATTGGTTTTTAACTCAATAGAAATTGTGGTGTTCTTAAATGATTGATGTGAAAAAATAAGTGAGACTTTTTGATTAGCAGGAACCTCGATTGTATAAAAACCATTTTCGTTGGTAAACGTAATTTTATCTAAAGCAGAAACCGTAACTCGCTCCACAGGGTTTTTTAATTCGTCTAAAATAACTCCTTTCACTCTAGCTTTTTGGGCAAAGGACATGATGGAAAACAAACTAAAAAAAAGAAATAAACTGATTTTTTTCAAAAGTATCGGTTTTAATTATTTAAAAAAATACGATTCAAAGGTAGCAGAATTTTGTAAACTATCGGTTACACTAATTTTGAAATCATTTCTACCTTCAACGTAAATTGCATCCTCTAAATTGTGTGTCAGTCGTTTTGTTTTATAATCATACTCCATTAAAATCCATTTTCCATTCAAATAGGCCGAATAATTGGCAATATCCGAATGCAAATCTGCTACCGAAACACTTATTGTTTTTTGGTCTTTCAACGTTTTTCCTTCAACAAAATTTACATTATAAATTCGTGGTGGAATAGAATCTTGTGCCAACTTATATTTTCCTAATGTCTTAATTTTTGTAGAGAATGAATTTCCTTTTCGGGTGGTTTTATTAAAATCTAATTTATAACCCTCTAAAGTTGCAATATAGGTTTTACCCAATTGCTCTTCAGTTAAACCAGAAACATCGTTAAACGTTAATGTAATATTTTTATGAACCGGAACACTGTCATCATGCAACGTTGCAATATCTTTATTTACCTCAAAATTCATATAAAAATTGGCATAAAAAGCGTTTTCAGGAACATAAACCGTTACATTGCCTTTCTCAAAAATAGATTCAGTTTTAGCTTTCACAAAATAAGGTGTTTTCTGAATTGTCTTTTTTATGGTAGGAACTTGAACGCCATATTCAATAGGAATAATTAATTCAATTTTATTTTGATGAAAATCATATAATTCGACCCGATAGGAATAATTGGCATTAGGAAGTATTTTCAACGTACCATCTTTTGTATTTCCAGCAACTATAGAAAGCGGATAACTAGTTAATTCAAACAATTTTTGAATACGTTGTCCCATGTCATGATAACGTTCATAATCGATAAAATTATTAACGTAACGCGACTCATCAAAAGCAAAAGTATCAAACCCATATTGATATTGTAACACCCCATTAAGATACGCTTTTACTTTATACAAGCCATTTTTATTGTAGGCATTTGTGCAATAATCATAGGCATTGATACCAAAAGCTATTCTTCCGTTTGCCTTAACTTTCGAACATAAATAAGTGCCATCGGTTTGTTTATTGAATGAAATATTGATGGGTTTTTGTGCATTATTTACAGTTGTAGAATCTAACGGGTAAACTACAATACCTTGAATGATGGGTTTGCGTTCGTCTTTTATCATTTTTTTAAATCCAAAATGCATCGGATTGATGATTTGCTCTGATTTTGTATCTCTAAATTCAAAATGCAAATGAGGGGCACCACTACCTCCTGTATTTCCAGAGAATGCTATGATATCTCCTTTTTTTACGGGTAATTCGGTTGGATAAAGATACATTTCAACTTCAAAAGATTGCTCTTGGTATTGCTTCTTTTTAATCAACTCCTGAATAGCGCCGTTTGCTTTTTGTAAATGCCCATAAACCGAAGTATAACCATTGGGATGCGTAATATAAATAGCTTTCCCATACCCAAAAGGTGAAATTTTGATTCTAGAAACATAACCGTCTCCTGTAGCAAAAACGGGTAACCCTTCTACTCCTGAAGTTTTAAAATCTAATCCTGAATGAAAATGATTACTGCGCAATTCTGCAAAAGAACCTGAAATATCTAATGGAATAGCTAAAGGTGATTGAAAAACATCTTGTGGGTAATTTTCCTGCGAAAAAACTAAAAAAGGAACCAAAAGTAGGGCTAATACAAATTTCATAAAACATGAGTTTAGTGCTAAAATAGTAAAAATAATTTAGTTAAAGCAATAAAAAATACAGATGAAATAAAGATGCTAAAAATCAATTACTTAGAACAAAATAAAATTTAATTATAAAATTTATCTAAAACTGTTGCTATTTTTGAATAGTAATGCTAACTTTGTGACTTATTGAAATGAATTTCATCATTAATGAATGGATTATCTGAATTAATTGATTCTCTAGAAGTTAAATTTTTCAAGCTCAATCAAAAACTGATTCAACTTGAAAAGAAAAACTCAGAATTACAAGAAGAATTGTTGCTTTCTAAAAAAATGCAACAACAACAATCAGTTGAAATAGATTCTTTTAAAAATCAGTTAGATACTCTAAAAATGGTGAATTCATTATTAGGCAGTGAAGAAAATAAACGAGAAACAAAACTCAAAATAAATTCATTAATTCGAGAAAT
>NZ_JBIIWV010000083.1:0-9382 GCF_044338735.1 Flavobacterium sp.
AACAATCAGTTGAAATAGATTCTTTTAAAAATCAGTTAGATACTCTAAAAATGGTGAATTCATTATTAGGCAGTGAAGAAAATAAACGAGAAACAAAACTCAAAATAAATTCATTAATTCGAGAAATTGATTATTGCATAGCACAACTTTCTGATTAGAAAGAATATGAGTGAAAAACTAAAAATTAAACTATCAATTGCAGATCGCGTTTATCCACTAACCGTGGAGCCATCTCAGGAAGAAGGACTTAGAAGTGCTTCTAAAAAAATTGATGCAATGATTAAACAGTTTGAACAAAGCTATGCCGTGAGAGACAAACAAGATGTTTTAGCCATGTGTGCGCTTCAATTTGCGGCCCAAGTGGAACAAAAACAAATTACTACTTCTCAAACTAGTGAAACCGCTTTAACTAGATTGCAAAATCTAGATAAAAAACTGAGTGAGTTACTCTCAAAATAAATACGTTCTTACACAATAAATACAATACTGCCTACATTAGTATATATTTGATAAACTCAACACTAACAAATTAAACGAGTGAATCTTTGCAACTATAACAGGCCCTTTAGTGGGAAGTTTGAACTGCAAGTTAACTTAAATCTTGTATAACCGAGTTTATACAAACACCTAATGTAGGCTTTTTTTATATAATTTTTTTAACACATATCATGGATATATTAAATATAGTAATTGGATTAGCAGCTGGTCTTGGAGGCGGTTTTGGAGGAGCTAAATTTTTAGAAAGAAGTAACGTCTCAAACCTTGTAAAGAATGCTCAAAAAGAAGCCAGTTCAATTTTAAAAGACGCTAACGTAGAAGCAGAAACTACTAAAAAAGAGAAAATTCTTCAAGCTAAAGAACGCTTTTTAGAATTAAAAGCAGAACACGAAGAAGTTATTCTTTCTCGAGATAAAAAAACCGCTGAAGCTGAAAAAAGAATTAGAGATAAAGAATCTCAAATTTCTAATGAATTGGCAAAAGCCAAAAAAGTTAATGATGATGCGGAGGCTAAAATCGTAGAATATTCAGCAAAAATTGAACTATTTGAGAAAAAACAACAAGAAATTGATCGTTTGCACAAAAATCAAGTAGAACAATTAGAAACAATTTCTGGATTATCTGCCGATGAAGCAAAAGAACAATTAGTTGAAAGCTTAAAAGCCGAAGCTAAAACAAACGCAATGTCTTTTATACAAGATACTGTTGAAGAAGCTAAATTAACCGCACATCAAGAAGCCAAGAAAATTATCATCAGCACCATTCAACGAGTGGGAACAGAAGAAGCTGTTGAAAATTGTGTTTCTGTTTTCAATATAGAATCGGATGATGTTAAAGGTAGAATCATTGGTCGTGAAGGACGAAACATTAGAGCATTAGAAGCTGCAACAGGAGTTGAAATCATCGTAGATGATACACCAGAAGCAATTATTCTTTCATGTTTTGACCCAGTTCGAAGAGAAATTGCTCGTTTAGCACTTCACAAATTAGTAACTGACGGACGTATTCACCCAGCAAGAATTGAAGAAGTAGTGGCTAAAACTGCTAAACAAATTGATGAAGAAATTATCGAAACGGGAAAACGTACAGTAATTGATTTAGGAATTCACGGATTACACCCAGAATTAATTAAAGTTGTCGGTAGAATGAAATACCGCTCTTCATACGGGCAAAATTTATTACAACACTCTAGAGAAGTAGCTAAGCTTTGTGGCATTATGGCTGCCGAATTAGGTCTTAACGTTAAATTAGCTAAAAGAGCAGGTTTACTTCACGATATTGGTAAAGTACCAGATACAGAAAGTGAATTGCCTCACGCTATTTTAGGGATGCAATGGGCTGAAAAATATGGTGAAAAAGAAGAAGTTTGTAACGCAATTGGAGCACATCACGACGAAATTGAAATGAAATCATTGATTTCTCCAATTATCCAAGTTTGTGATGCAATATCTGGTGCTAGACCAGGCGCAAGACGTCAAGTTTTAGACTCTTACATTCAACGTTTGAAAGACCTAGAAGATATTGCTTTTGGATTTAATGGCGTTAAAAACGCCTATGCAATTCAAGCAGGTAGAGAACTTCGTGTAATTGTTGAAAGTGAAAAAGTATCTGATGATGCTGCTTCCAACTTATCATTCGAAATTTCACAAAAAATCCAAACTGAAATGACCTATCCAGGTCAAGTAAAAATTACGGTAATTAGAGAAACAAGAGCAGTAAATATTGCAAAATAAAGTTTTTAGTCGCAGTAAACAGTAAACAATATAAAAGGGATTTTCAGGATTTGAAAATCCCTTTTTTTATACATAAAACTGAGACTGATTACTGCGACTGAAAACTGAACACTATTTCCTAGGGTGATAATTATTTAAAACTTCCGATAAGAATTTTCGATCCAAATGCATGTATACTTCAGTCGTGGTAATGGACTCGTGACCCAACATTAATTGAATCGAACGCAAATCGGCGCCATTTTCTAATAAATGTGTGGCAAAAGAATGGCGAAACGTGTGCGGACTAATCGTTTTATTCAAGTTTATTTTGATAGCTAAATTTTTAATAATGGTAAACACCATTGCTCGAGTTAATTGGCGTCCTCTTCGATTTAAAAACAAAGTATCTTCAAAGTTCTTTTGAATTGACAAATGCACCCTAACTTGATTTACATAAGAAGTAACAATCTTAATTGTTGATTTACCTACAGGAACAAATCGTTGTTTATTTCCTTTACCTGTTATTTTAATAAAACCTTCTTCAAAAAATAAATCAGATATTTTTAACGAAATCAATTCAGAAACGCGCAAACCGCAACTGTATAAGGTTTCCAACATTGCCTTGTTTCTTTCGCCTTCTGAAGTGGATAAATCAATTGCTTGTATGAGCGAATCAATTTCTTTAGTAGATAAGGTATCTGGTAGTTTTCGGCCGGTCTTTGGCACTTCAATCAATTCAAGTGGTGTATCGTTTCTGTAGTCTTCAAAAATAAGGTAATTAAAAAAACTCTTGAGACCAGAAATTAAGCGCGATTGACTTCTTGGATTTACCTGAGAAGCCATTTCATAAATAAACTGTTGAATAACTTCCTCGGTAATATGGATTGGTGATATACTGATATCTTTTTGAGTTAAAAACAAGACCAATTTCTCAACATCAAACGTGTAATTTTCAATCGTATTCTTTGAAAGTCCACGCTCTAATTTTAAATAATTTTGATATTCTTTGATATAAGATTGCCAATTGCTCATAGGTCAAATGTAGCAAATTTGAAGTAATAAAAAAATCCCGCCGAAGCGGGATTTTGATTATTGTAATAATTACAAATTAGAATTTGTAGTTAACTCCGAAAGTAACTGCTCTCCAGTCTCCACCGAAATCAAAAGAAGAAGATCCTTGAGCACCAGCAGCATCAGATTTTTCAGATGAAATACCTAATACAGCTACACCAGCTTCAATAGAAAAGTTAGAAGATACGAAATAGTTCATACCTGCTCCTAAACCAGCATCAAAACCTGTTAATTTTCCACCACCAGGCAAGTTGCTTTTCATTGATGAATAATCAAATCCAAAGTTTGCAAATAATGAAAACTGATTAGCTGGAGTAAAATAGTAACGTCCAAACGCTCCTAAAGTTAAACCTGACATATCCTCAGTATCTACACCATTAGTTTCTTCTTTCATAGAACCGAAACCTAACTTACCACCAATAGCGATGTTTTCTGTCAAGAAGTAACCCACTTGTGGAGCAATTTCGAAACCATTAGTTTTTACCTTGGCGTCTTTGTCATTAGTACTTCCAAATGTAAAAGCACCAGTTACAAATGCATCTCCTTTTGAAAAACCACCATTAGATTTTTCTTGAGCGTTAACAAAACCGAATGCTAATAAAGCTACGGTTGAAAATAAAACTTTTTTCATGTTTATTTATTTTAAAGTTAATAATAACAAATTTAGGTGTTTTTTTTGAAGTTGTCAACATTTAATAATAAGTTATTAACAATTATTGGTGTTTTCGCTTTTCGCTCCTAAACCAATAAAACTAAATAAAAAAAAGAATTGTCGCTTAAATATCGTTGGAGTTATTAACAAACTACAGCGCAATAGTTAATATAAATTTTATGAAAAAATTGTCGATTTTTAGAATTCCATACGTTAAACCAGACTAAAACAGCATTTAAATAGCTAAACTTTTATTAAAAAAAATCATTCCTAAAAGGTTTTTTCTATTTTTACATCATACATAAACATACAACACTTAAATAATCAATAAGGCAACTATGAAGATTTTAATTATTAATGGCCCAAATTTAAACCTGCTTGGAACACGCGAACCTGAAGTCTATGGCTCTCAAAGTTTTGAATCGTATTTTGAATTGTTGCAAAATCAATTCCATACGATAGAATTAAGTTATTTTCAAAGTAACATTGAAGGCGAACTTATTTCCAAACTGCAAGAAGTAGGCTTTACTTATGATGGGATCATTCTCAACGCAGGAGCTTACACGCATACTTCTATAGGTATTGCCGATGCAATCAAAGCGATTACTACACCCGTGGTTGAAGTTCATATTTCTAATACGTTTTCTAGAGAAACTTTTAGACACCAATCTTTTATTTCACCCCATGCAAAAGGAGTTATTATTGGTTTTGGCCTCAAAAGTTATGCCTTAGCCCTTAAATCTTTTTAATTTCATACAACCTTTTACTATTTATTATCGTCTATAACAATAAACTATTTATGCAAAAAATCTTACTTACCCTTACGCTATGTTATTCTTTAATTTCCTTTGCTCAAATAAAAGGCACAGTGAAAGATGAAAACGGAAAACCCTTACCTTATGTAAATATTTATATTGAGAACACCTATATAGGTACTACTTCAAATGAATTAGGTAAGTATGAATTAAACCTCAACGATAAAAAAAATGTACATCTTATTTTTCAGCACTTGGGTTTTAAAACACAAAAACATCTAATTGCAAATGCAAATACTCCTTATCAGTTAGACATAACCTTAATTGAAGAAAATTATGAACTGAAGGAACTCGTAATCAATACAGGCGAAAATCCTACCAATGAAATTATCAAACAAGCGATTGCTTCGCGCAAAAAGAATGCTGCAAAAACCGATAAATTTGAAGCTGATTTCTATTCTAGAGGTATTTTTAGAGTGAAAGACATTCCGAAAAAATTTATGGGAGTTGAAATTGGTGACATGGAAGGCAATCTAGATTCAACCCGAAGCGGTATCATTTATCAATCCGAGACAGTTTCTAAAATAAAATTTGAAAAACCAGACAATCTAAAAGAAGAAATAATTGCGTCTAAAATTGCAGGTAATGATAACGGTTTTAGTTACAATACTGCTTTGAATACTAATTATGACTTTTATGAAAATTATGTCGATTTGGGTATTAATATGGTTTCGCCAATAGCCGACAATGCTTTTAATTACTACAAATACAAACTAGAAAGTACTTTTCTTGACGAAAAAAATCAATTAATTAATAAAATTAAAGTAACTCCTAAACGAGACAAAGAACCCGTTTTTGAAGGATTTATTTATATTGTAGAAGATTCTTGGGCAATTTACGGCATCGATTTAGACATCAAAGGATATCGTATGCAAGAGCCTGTTTTAGAAACTATGAAGCTGACTCAAAATTTCAGTTATAATGAAAGTACAAAAATTTGGGCAAAAAATATTCAGTCATTAGACTTTAGTGCAGGAATTTTTGGGATGAAATTTACCGGGAAATTTACTCATGTGTTCAGTAATTATGTTTTTAAAGAGACTTTTGATAAAAAAACATTTGGAAAAGAGATCGTTTCATTTGCACAAAATGCGAACAAAAAGGAAGAAAGTTTCTGGAATACTGCTCGACCTGTTCCACTAACGGAAGAAGAATTGAAAAATTATACTAAAAAAGATAGTATTCAAACCATAAGAAAATCAGTGACTTATATGGATTCTATCGATGCAAAAGGAAATCGTTTTAAAATTCAAAAAATACTTACGGGTTATACCTACAAAAATAGCTTTAAAAATTGGAGTTTTAATTATCAAGGTTTGACGAATTTAAGTTCGTTAAGCTTTAACACCGTTCAAGGCTGGAATTTAGACAGTGGTTTTTCCTACCGAAAATGGAACGATGAAAACGGAAAATACACCTCTATAACTTCTACATTTAATTATGGTTTTGCAGAAGAACGACTGAGAATAAAAGGTAATTATTACCACCGATTTAACAACCAAAACAACGCCTATATTAGTTTGTCTGGCGGAAGCAGTATTAATCAATTTAATAATTTGGAACCGATAAGCAATACCATTAATACAGTTAGTACTTTATTTTTCAAGAACAATTTCATGAAACTATATAATAAAGAGTTTGCCGAAATTAATTATGGAAGAGAAGTTACTAATGGAATTTTTGTTTCGGGACGAGTTTTGTATGAAAACCGTCGTGCTTTATTCAATAATACAGATTATACTTTGATTAAAAATGACGATGCTTATTTTTCAAATGATCCGTTGCAACCGAATAATTACTCCTCAACACCATTTCAAAAACACCACATTATTAAAGGACAAATAGGAACTAAAATTCGTTTTGGTCAAAAATATATTTCAAGACCCGACGGCAAAATAAATATTCAAAACGATGATTATCCGGTTTTAAGTCTTAGTTATGAAAAAGCTTTTGCCGGAACGAATAAAAACTTTCAATATGATTTCATTGGTGCTGTCGTTGATTATTCTAAAACTATTGGAAATAAAGGTGATTTTGGATTGCGATTTAAAGCTGGGAAATTCTTTAATGCCGAAAATATTTCGTTTGTAGATTACAAACATTTCAACGGAAACCAAACACATGTTAATATGATGAATAATTCGCTCAATGCGTTTAATTTACTACCTTATTATAGTCATTCTACAAATGATGCGTATTTAGAAACACATATTGAGCATAATTTTAAAGGCTATATTATGAATAAGATTCCGTTGTTGAATAAATTGCAATGGAATTTAATAGGTGGTTTTCATCAAATTAATGTTCCAAATTTTAAACCTTACCAAGAAGTAACTGTAGGATTTGATAACATAGGTTGGGGTAAATTTAGGTTTTTACGCATTGATTATGTGAGAAGTTATCAAAATGGCTTTCAAGGTGATGGCGTAATGTTTGGCCTGAAATTTTAATATAAAGAAAGCACTTCAATGGAGGTGCTTTTTTATTTAAAAAATACATCATATCCAAAACGAAGTAACGCAATTCCAACAACAATTAAAAAGAAGATTCGAATAAATCCGTTACCTTTTGAAATAGCTAATCGGGCGCCCAACCAAGAACCGGTAACATTGCATAGCGCCATAGGAATTGCGATTGTCCAAATGATTTTTCCTTTTAAAACAAATAATGTAATAGAACCAAAATTGGTAGCCAAATTAACAAGTTTTGCATAAATATTGGCTTGTAAAAAATCGAAACCTAAGATTCCAATAAATGCCATTATTAACAAACTTCCTGTTCCTGGACCGATGAATCCGTCATAAAAACCTAAGAAAATACAAATCAAAATTCCGTAACTATAGGTTTGCTTTTGCGTCAATTTCTCGATTTGAAACTGTCCGAAATCCTTTTTGAAATAGGTATACAATAACAATAAAATTAAAACCAAGAAAAGTAATGGTTTCATGAAGTCATTTTGCATAATATTGAGTAAACTTGAACCCAAATAAGCAAATCCAAACGATACAAAAGCCATAATTAAAAACAACTTCCAATTGACTTTTGTTGATTTTAAATAATGATAGGCCGCCATACTAGTTCCGCTGAATCCAGGAATTTTTAAAGTTCCAATAACAGAAGCAACCGGCAAATTAGGCAATAAAATTAAAGCTGCAGGTGTTTGAATTAATCCGCCACCGCCTACAATAGCATCGATAAAACCAGCTAAAAAAGAAGCAATGCAGAGTAAAATGATGATGTAAGTTTCCATATTTTAGTATTCAGTCTCAGTATTCAGTCACAATAAAACTGTTTACTGCGACTGAAAACTGAAAACTAAAATTATACTCTCACGATATCAGCACCAATGGCACGAAGGCGTTCGTCTATGCGCTCATATCCTCTGTCTATTTGTTCAATATTTTGAATAGTACTGGTTCCTTTTGCGGTTAAAGCAGCAATAAGTAATGAAATTCCCGCACGAATATCGGGCGAACTCATAGTAGTTGCTTTCAATTGTGATTGGAAATTATGTCCCATAACCACCGCTCTATGCGGATCGCACAACATAATTTTCGCACCCATATCGATTAATTTATCAACGAAGAACAATCGGCTTTCAAACATTTTTTGGTGAATTAACACATCGCCATGGGCTTGTGTACACACCACGAGCACTATACTAAGTAAATCAGGAGTAAATCCAGGCCATGGTGCATCGGCAACAGTTAAAATAGAACCGTCAATATCCGTTTTAATTTCGTATCCATCTTTATGAGCAGGAATGTAAATATCATCTCCTCTTCGTTCTAACGTAATTCCCAATTTTCTGAACACATTAGGAATTTGTCCTAAATTATCCCAGCTTACATTTTTAATGGTAATTTCACTTCGGGTCATAGCCGCTAAACCAATCCAAGAACCAATTTCAACCATATCGGGTAAAATTTTGTGTTCGCAACCGCCTAACGATTCAACACCTTCAATAGTTAATAAATTAGATCCAACGCCCGTAATTTTAGCGCCCATTGAATTTAACATCTTACACAACTGTTGTAAATAAGGTTCGCAAGCTGCGTTATAAATCGTAGTTGTTCCTTCTGCTAAAACTGCCGCCATGACAATATTTGCCGTTCCGGTAACTGAAGCTTCGTCTAATAACATATAAGAACCTTGTAATCTTCCATCGATTTCCACTCCATAGAAATGGTCTTCTCTTTCGTATCTAAATTTTGCACCTAAATTGATGAATCCTTCAAAATGAGTATCTAAACGACGACGTCCAATTTTATCTCCTCCTGGTTTTGGAATATATCCACACCCAAAACGAGCTAATAAAGGACCAACAATCATAATTGAACCACGTAAACTTCCACCCTCTTTTTTGAAAGCTTCTGTTTTTAAGTAATTCACATTTACTTCATCGGCTTGAAACGTGTAATCTCCAGGTCCGTTTTTTTGAATTTTTACTCCTAAATTACCTAATAAAGTAATCAATTTATTGACATCAATAATGTCTGGAATATTGGTAACTCTTACTTTCTCTGAAGTTAGTAAAACTGGGCATAAAACTTGTAAAGCTTCATTTTTTGCACCTTGAGGAGTAATTTCTCCTTTTAAGGATTTTCCTCCTTCAATTTTAAATGTTCCCATGC
>NZ_JBIIWV010000084.1:0-9370 GCF_044338735.1 Flavobacterium sp.
CTCGAATAGAACGAATCAAATCTTCCTTACTATATTTTTGTCCAGGTTTTGTTCTTAATTCTCTGTAAATCACATGATCATTTGTTTTGTCATTTCCAACAACCGTAATTTTATTAAAGTAGGCAATAGGACCTTCTGTAATTCTAATTTCAAAATCAATAGTATCGTTTACCGTTCTCACTTCAACCGGGTTAATGTTTGAAAATAAATAACCGTTATTTTGATAAAGATTGGTTATATCTTCACCATCAGGTTTAGATTGGTCAGCAATTCTTTTTTGGAGAATGGTTCCATTGTAAACATCTCCTTTTCTTATAGCTAGTAATGAATTTAATTGGCGATCAGTATAAATGGTGTTTCCTAAATATCGAATATCTCCAAAATAATATTTTTGTCCTTCTTCTAATTTTACTTTAATGCCAATCGTATTTGTAGCTTTGTCATATGCAACAGAGTCAGATATAATTCTAGCATCTCGGTATCCTTTTTCTTTATATTTGTCAATTACGGCAACTAAATCTTCTTTATATTTTTCTTTTATATATTTAGATTTTTTGAAAATACGAATAGGATTGCGTTGTTTGGTGTTTTTAAATGTTTTTTTAAGAGAAGCATCACTCATTTTTGAATTTCCGTCAAAATCAATTATTTTTACTTTTACTTTTTCGCCCTTATCTATATTGACAACCATTTTTACATCTGAAAAAGCAGAATCTTGTACCGTATTAATAACTACTTTTGAGTTGTAGTATCCGTCTTTTTTGTATTTATTTTCAATATAGTTTTTGGTAGTTGTAAGTAAGTTTTCGTTTACAATTTTGCCTTTTTTAAGATCCGTTTCTTTAATTAATTCTTCGACTTTACCTTTTTTTACACCTTGAATTTTTACATCACCAAGCTTAGGAAGTTCATTGATGTTTAATTCTAAAAAGATGCTGTCGCCTTCAATTTTATTTACATAAAAGTTAACATCCGAAAACAATCCTAATTTCCATAATTTTTTTATGGCGGCACTTATGTCTTCTCCTGGAACCATTAAAGACTGACCTTTTTCTAATCCTGTAAAAGTAGTTACAGTTTGTGCGTTATAGCTAATTTTCCCGGTAATATCAATTTTAGCTAATATGTATTCTTTTCCGTTTTCAAGTTTAGTTTCTTGAGCAAAAAGGGAACTGCTATTTAATAAAATAAAAATTGAAAGTAATTGTAATCCTTTTTTAAACATTTTTTTCGGGTATAATTTGTTCGCTTGTTTTTCCAAATCGGCGTTCTCTCTTTTGATAACTAATAATTGCTTCATATAAATGGTCTTCTGAAAAATCGGGCCAAAGCACATCGGTAAAATAAAACTCGGCATAAGCAATTTGCCATAACAGGAAATTACTTATTCTATGTTCGCCGCTCGTTCTTATCACCAAATCTACATCGGGTAAATTGTGTGTGTAAAGATGCTGATTAATAATTGATTCGTCAATAGACTCTTCAGAAATTATATTATTTTTAACTTTATTACTAATTTTTTTAACAGCTTGAATAAGCTCTTCCCTAGCCCCATAACTAAGTGCTAAAGTAAGCGTCATTCTACTGTTTTCGGCTGTTTTTTGAATTACTTCTTCTAATTCTTTTTGGACACCGGTCGGTAAATTTGTTAAATTTCCGATGGCGTTTAATTTTATATTATTTGACTGTAATGTTTTGATTTCTTTCTTTAAGGATGAAATTAATAACTTCATTAATGTTTCAACTTCTATTTTTGGTCGGTTCCAGTTCTCAGTTGAAAAGGCATAGAGCGTTAAATTTTTGATTCCTAACTTGGCACAACTTTCAACAGTAACGCGCACCGATTTAGTGCCATTTTCATGACCTATTGCGCGAAGTAACCCTTTTTGTTTTGCCCATCTTCCATTTCCATCCATAATGATGGCTACGTGATTTGGCAGAGTTGCTGTATTTATTTCTTGTACTTTTTCCATATTATTCTGCGCAAAAGCAAGGATTTTGTCCAAATGTATACGTAAGTGTTAATCCAGAAAACACATACCAATCATTACTATTTAAATTTCCAAAACGAAGGTTGTCAAAATTATTATTTTTTGGATTACTACCGTCTAAATTATCTGTAAAAGTATATCTTGCGCCTACTTCGGCTCCAACTACAAAATTACTGAACAGTCTGGCTTTAACACCTATAACCATGGGTAAAGCAAAGGCACTACTTTGATAATCCAAATAACTTTCTTTACCTGCAATAAAAATTTCATCGTAAATAAAATAATTCACTCCAGTAAAAACATAAGGAGTTACTTTCTTTTGGTTATCATGTAAATCAAAATCCATAAAATTAAATTCTAATCCTAGAGAGAACTCTTTTACCTTATTTTCAAAAGTATTTCCTCTTAATTTTCTGCTTGGTACCTCACTATCAATATCATTTGCTCTTAACTTTCCTTGATAATAAGAAAATCGCCAAGCGTGTCGTGGACTTCTATTCCATTTATATACAATTCCAAAAGCAGGTTCGTTTGGAGCAATATAATCGGTAGGGCCTACATCGCCAATATAATTAATTCCACCAGCAAAAACGCCTATTTCATGAATTTGAGCAAAGGTGTTTAAGGTGCAGAAAATCAAGCTTATGTAAATAAAAATACGTTTCATTTTTTCAAATAGTTTGCAAATATAACAATATTGACTACTTAACCCTATTTTATAGGATTTTTTTGTTATATCTTATTCAGTTATAAAACGCAAAAAAAATAAAAATGATATAGGAAAGTTTTAATTTCTTTTATCTGCCCCCCAAAGTAATTTTTTTCTAATAGTGGCTAAAAAAGTCTCTTCTTTAAATTCAATGATTGATAGCGAAAAAGGTGCTTTTTTAATATAAACAGTTGTGTCTATACTAACAGAGGCAATTCGCGAGTCTAAAGAAATTAAAAATTGTTCTTCTCGTCCTGATACTTTTAAAGTAATTTCAGTATCGTCAGTAATTACAAGTGGTCGTGCATTTAAATTATGTGGTGCCATTGGTGTAACAACAAAACTTGCTACTTCGGGTGTTAATACTGGTCCGCCACAACTTAAAGAATAGCCCGTTGATCCGGTAGGAGTTGAAATTATAAGACCATCTGCCCAATAAGAAGTAAGGTATTCATCATTTAATGAAGTTTCAATGGTGATCATCGAAGTGGTGTCTTTTCGGGCAACCGATACTTCATTTAATGCAAAATCTAAATCATTGAAATTTTCATATTCAGGACTTGTTCTTATGCTAAGTAAGCTTCTTTTGGAAATGATATACTCTTTTTGAATTACTTTTTGCAAAAGCGCTTCAATATTTTCATATTGTACTGTTGCTAAAAATCCCAATCTTCCAGCATTGATTCCTATAATTGGTATGTTTTTATCGCGAATAAATGTTGCTGCTTTCAAAATGGTTCCATCGCCACCAATGCTTATTAATGCATCGAAATCTGAATCAAGTTCGGCATAGTTAGAAAAACTTGCGAAAGAGTTTAATATGATATTTTTTTCTTGAAGAATTGACAAAAAGGAATGTTCAAATGCTATTGAAATTTCATTTTTTTCTAAAAATGAAACAACTTTAGTTACAATTTCAGCGGTATTGTTTTGATAATATTGTCCAAAAATTGCTATTTTCATAAGACTAACTTAAATATTAAGATATTTATCTAAATAATCTGAACGCTCTTTGAGACTATTTAAATAGGAGTCTTCCTGATGCTCAGAAATTATATCATAATCATACCTTCTAAAGGTTTGAATGATTTCGTTTAAACCAATTTGGCTAATTTTAACTGTAATTTCTACTTTATTATTAGCTACATTTGATATAAATAAGCCAAGAATTTTAGCATTATTACTTTCAATAATTTGAGCCACTTGACTCATAGAAAAGGTGTTCAATTCCTTTTCAATAATTAAAATTCCGCCTTCTTCCTTTAAAAAAGGCGTTTCATGTAAAAAGCGAATTACATCTTCTAATTCATAATAGCCAACATAGTTATTTTTTTCATCTAATACAGGAAGTAAATTTGAATCATTTTTAGCAAAAACTTCTAAAACATCTAACCAAATCATACTCGAACGCACAAAAAAACGCTCAAAGTGAAAACGACTATCATTAATTAACGCTTCTGATTTTGAAAATTCTACTGTTTCTTTTGCTATACATCCAATATAGATACCTTCTTCAGTAACCGGAAAATGTGAATATGAAAAATCTTCAAAAAGATCCAGTGCTTCCCTAATAGAATCACTGTGCTTTAATGGTTTTATTTCAGTATTAATATAACTATTTAGGTTATTCATATATAAAAATGTGAAATGAAACCGCAAAATAATCAAAAAATACGATATGATACCTAATTTATACTTTGTATTTTTGCTAAAATTAAATAGCAACCATGACAAAGCTTTCTGTAAATATTAATAAAATTGCAACATTGCGAAATGCTAGAGGGGGAAATGTACCCGATTTATTAAAAGTTGCTAAAGATATTCAGCAGTTTGGAGCACACGGAATTACCATTCATCCAAGACCAGACGAAAGACATATTCTCTATCAAGATGCACGAGATTTAAAATCTATAGTCTACACCGAATATAATATTGAAGGCAATCCGCAACATAATTTTATTGATTTGGTTTTAGAATGTAAACCCACTCAAGTAACCTTAGTTCCAGACGCCATTGGGGCTTTAACTTCCAATGCAGGTTGGGATACTATAAAACATCAGTCCTATTTAATGGAAGTCATTCAAGAATTTCAGCGAAACGGCATAAGAACTTCAATTTTTGTGGATGCCGTTGAAAAAATGATTGAGGGAGCAAAAGCAACCGGAACCGATCGAATTGAATTGTACACCGAAAGTTTTGCACACGATTATGGAATGGGAAATTTAGCTGGAATTGAACCCTTTATCAAAGCGGCTCATAGAGCTAATGAATTACAATTAGGAATTAATGCGGGTCATGATTTGAGTCTGGATAACATTAAATTCTTCAAAGAGAATATTCCTAATTTATTAGAAGTTTCTATAGGTCATGCTTTAATTTCAGAGTCCTTATATTTAGGGATTGAAAATGTAGTAAACATGTATTTGCAAAAATTAAAATAAATGACATTACATTCAAGAATTGAAGGAGAAGGAACTCCAATAATTATACTTCATGGCTTTTTAGGAATGTCTGATAATTGGAAATCAATAGCTGCACAATTTGCTTCCGAGGGTTTTCAAATCCATTCATTAGATTTAAGAAATCACGGTAAAAGTTTTCATTCCGATGAATTCAATTATGAAATCATGATGGAAGATGTGAAAGCGTATGTAGATTCTCATAATTTACAAGATATTACATTGTTAGGTCATTCAATGGGAGGCAAAGTAGCAATGTTGCTGGCAACTACCTACCCAAATTTAGTTTCCAAATTAATTATTGCTGATATTGGACCTAAATATTATGCACCGCACCATCAAACTATTTTAGCAGGATTAAATGCGGTTGATTTTTCTAAAAATCCTAGCAGAAGTGGTGTTGAAAAAATTGTATCAAATTTTATTACCGATTTTGGTACGCGCCAATTTTTATTAAAAAATCTATATTGGAAAACGCCTGAACAACTTGCTTTCCGATTTAATTTACAAGTTTTTAATGACAAAATAGAAACGATAGGAACAGCATTGCCTTTTGAAAACAAATTTGATGGTCCAACTCTTTTTTTAAGAGGTGCTAAATCCGATTATATTTTGGATGCCGATTTTGAAACTATTTATCATCATTTTCCAATGGCAACTATTGTAACTATTGCCAATGCGGGTCATTGGCTCCATGCCGAAAACCCAATAGATTTTGAAATAAATGTGATGCGATTTTTAAAATAAAAGTGCAAAAAAATTATGCACGCATAATTTTTTTAGTTAAAAAAATTGTAAAATTCATATTTTGTCTTAATTTTGAACTATTGATTTTTATAAATTAAGAAAAAAACTAACACAAATTTACATTATGAGAAAATTACTTTCTTTAACATTATTGGCTTTAGCTAGCTCAACTGCCTTTGCAGGTGGATATCGAGTGAGTATTCAAGGTCAAAAGCAATTAGCTATGGGACACACAGGTGTTGCTGTAGTAAATAGCGCAGAAGTTGCATTTTTTAACCCTGCGGGGATGGCTTATTTAGACAAAAAATTCAATTTCTCTTTTGGAGGAAATGCATTGTTTGCGAAGACAAAATTCCAAAATTCACAATATAATTGGGAATCATCTACTGAAAATTTAGGAACACCATTCAGTTTGTATGCTACTTATAAAGTGAACAAATGGTTAACTGCAGGTTTAGCAGTTTATACTCCTTATGGGAGTTCTGTAGAATGGGATCAAGATTGGCAAGGAGCACATTTAGTAAATAATATTGATTTATCAGCTATTTTTGTTCAGCCCTCTGTGTCTATAAGAGTAGGAGAACATTTCAGTATAGGTGGTGGACCAATATTTGCATCGGGTTCTGTAAACTTTAACAGAAATGTTGCTATAAATCCATTACTATCTGTAAACGGAAGCGGAACAGATGTTACATTAGATGCCAAAGGAATTACTGCATGGGGATACACCGCTGGATTTATGTTCAACCCTTCAAAAAAATTGAGAATTGGTATGAACTACCGTTCTGAAATCATTATGGAGGCTAGAGATGGTGATGCTAATTTTAATGATGTACCGGCTTTTGCATCAACTACGCCAACATTACAAAATACTACATTTAATGCAGATTTACCTTTACCTGCTGAATTAACAGTTGGTTTGTCGTATAAAATTTCTGACAAATGGTTGTTTGCATTTGATTACAACAGAGCAATGTGGAGTGTTTATAAAGCATTAAACGTTGATTTCTTAAATCCCGATGGTACAATAAGAAATTCTTCTAACAATGCAAGAAACTACCAAAACTCAAGTACTTATAGATTAGGAACACAATATGTGGCTAATGATAAATTTACGTTCAGAGCAGGTTGGTATTTTGATGAAAGTCCAGTTCAAGATGGATATTTTGCACCAGAAACGCCAAGAAATGACTCTATGGGGTATACAGGTGGATTAACGTATAAAGTGAACAGTAAATTAGGGGTTGATTTTTCATTCCTTTATTTACACTTTGACGAAGTGGACAATTCATATAACCATTACCAAGAAAATGGAAATACATTACCATTTGGAGGAACTTATAAATCAGTTGTTTTCTCTCCAGGTGTAGGTATTACTTATGGTTTCTAATTATTAAATAAAAGTAAAATGAAAAATAAATTTATATATTTAGCTATTATAGCTGTTGGTTTTGCTTCATGTGAACCAGAATTTGAAAAAGAAGTAGGCGCAAACTATTCTTCTGGAGAAGCAGACTTTACTTCTTATGTAGCCATTGGAAATTCATTAACTGCAGGTTATATGGATGGAACCGTTTCTAGAGTAGGACAAACCTATTCTTATCCAAACTTATTAGCACAACAATTTGCATTAGTAGGTGGTGGGGCTTTTACTCAACCATCTTACGCAGAAGATGTAAATAATTTAGGAGGTATTCAAGGATTAACAGGAACCAGATTAGTAATTAATGCATCTGTGGGTGGGGTTCAGCCAATTGCGGGTACTCCAACCATCACACTTACACCTCAAGCTATGGCTTACAATAATATGGGTGTGCCTGGTGCAAAATCATTTCATTTACTAGCACCAGGATATGGAAGCGCTGCTAACCTTTTACTAGGTAGAGCTAATCCTTATTTTGTGAGACATGCAACATCAACTTCAGCAACAGTAATTGGGGATGCTATGACTAAAAATCCAACATTCTTTACCAACTGGATTGGTGCTAATGATGTTTTAGCTTATGCAACTTCTGGAGGAACTATGCCTGACAATCCATTAACAACAACTGTTGATGAGTCTGTAATGTCAGCAAATGATCATAATACTACTGGAAATATCAATCCATTAACCTATGGACCAAATGATATTACCAATACAAATTTATATGAAAGCACATATAGAAACATGATCAACACACTTACTAATGGTGGTGCTAAAGGTGTAGTTTGTACCATTCCTAGTGTAACTTCTATTCCTTATTTTACTACAGTTCCTTTTGCTCCATTATCTCCAACTGCTTTAGGAGGTGCTACAACTATTGCAACATTAAACGCACAATTATATGGTCCTTTAGATGCAATTTTTACTGCTTTAGGTGAGCCAAATCGTGTTAATCCATTGTCTGCAACTTCAGCAAATCCAATATTAATTTTTGATGCTGATGCTTTAGATAGAACTGCTCAAATTACAGGAGCTTTATCTGGAACGTTGGGAGTGCCAACAGCAACTGCTTTTGGAATGGTTTTTGGAAAAGCGCGTCAAGCTACGGCTGCAGATTTAGTTGTTTTGACTGCTCGTTCAGTTATTGGCACACCAAACGCTTCTTCACCTTCACCTTTAATTAATATCAATGGAGTTTCTTATCCAATGGCTAACAAATGGGTATTAACAGCTACTGAAAAAACAAAAGTTGCAAATGCAACTACAGCATATAATGCTTCAATACGTTCAATTGCTGCTACTAAAAATTTAGCTGTGGCCGATATGAATACTATTATGATTCAATTAGTAAGCGGATTAAGAATTGAAACCGGACAAGTTTATACGGCTAATTATTTTAGTGGTTCGGCTACTGAAGGATTAGTATTGTTTTCTTTAGATGGTGTTCACCCTAATGCGCGTGGTTATGCAGTTATAACAAATGAAATTATCAAGGTAATTAATGCACATTATAAATCAAATTTACCGTTGCACAATCCTTCTTATTTCCCTGGAATTAATATTGTAGGTTCAAATTAAGAAAGTCTTAAATAATTTTAAAAAAGGCATCATTTTTGATGCCTTTTTTTTGTATTTTTAATCGATAAAAACAAAGACATGAATTTTATTATCAAATTATTTATCAGTTCAATTGTTGTATTTGCACTTTCCTATTTTTTGCCTGGCGTGCATGTAACTAGTATAGTTGCGGCTTTGTGGGTTGCACTAGTTTTAGGACTTCTTAATACCTTTTTAAAACCGGTATTGGTACTACTTACAATACCTGTAACACTATTTACTTTAGGGTTGTTTTTATTAGTCATTAATGCGATTATTGTGTTAATCTGCGATTATTTTATTCCCGAATTTAAAGTAGATGGTTTTGTAACGGCATTGTTTTTTAGTATTTTATTGTCATTAAGTCAATCTATTTTGAATAAAATATTTGTAAGTGACAAATAATTTTATACCGAATTGAATTTCAATAAATTAAAAACTTGTT